>NZ_JBVIRA010000026.1:33802-146048 GCF_055576575.1 Streptomyces sp. NPDC033270 | reverse complement strand
GTATCGCCCGCCTCCACAACCTCACCCTCGCCGGGTAACGGAGAAACGAGCAGGCCATCCAGCACGCCAAAGATCATTTACGGGACAGCCCTTAGCCTCGGGCCATGGATACGACGAGCGGAACACTCGGCGAAGCCCTGCAGCGGCTGCACGCCTCCGGTCCCGAGTTCAAGGGGTTTCTGAGCAATCACGGCCCGATGGCCGTCGAGGCCATGGTCCGCAACGGACAGGCCCGTACCGTCCACCGCTGGCTCGACACCTACGAGCACAAACTGGAGGACGTACCCAGTGCCCGCGCCCCCATCACCGACGCCAACTGGCCGGAGGCGCTGGGTGATACGGGCCGGGTCACGGACTGGACCGCGTACTTCAACGGTCAGGTCACCGAGCGGCCCTGGCGCGAGATCCTCGCCGAGTGGTGGCCACGGCTGCTGCCTGGCATCGCGGGCGCCGCCACCCACCCCGTCATCCGCGTGGGCCACGCCGTACGCAGTCTGCTGACGGAGGGCGAGGACGGCGTGCACATCGCCGAGTTGGCCCATGCGCTCGGCTACTGGGCCGCCCGCCATCTGCTCCTGCCCACCGCCGTGCGTCCGGCCGGCAGTGCCACTCCGGCAGAGGCGCTGGCCGCCCTCCCCCGCGTCGCCGAACGGGGGCTGACACCCGTACAGGGATACGCCCGACTTCCGCAGACCCCCGGGTGGTTACACACCACCGAGTCACTGCACGTCCCCGACGACCCCGAGGCCGTACGCGAGTGCCTGGCCGCGCTCGTACGGGCCGCCACCCTCAACTACGCCGACCACGGCCATGGCAACGGCATCATGCTGGTGCACGCCGCCACCGCGCCGAACGCGGTGCTGCGGACACTCCCCGCGCTCCCCCGGGAGCTGTGGGCCGGCTCCTTCGCCACGGTCTGGGCGGCGACATCGGCGATCACCGCCCTCTACGCCGCCGACACCCCGCTTCCGGCACCCGACGCCGCCACGATCACCCCCGAAGAGGTCTTCGAGCGGGCGGTCGCCAACGGCAACGAACATGCGATCAAGTTCGCGGACACCGCACTGGACGTGGCGGCGGCCTCCGAGGACGGCGACACCCGCGCCCTTTCGGCGGCGCTGAACGCCGTGCGGCTGATCGCCGAGGACGACTGAACCGGACCCCGGCGTACGGCCTCGGCATCAGCCCTCGTCGTCCTCCAGGTCCTCGTCCGCCTGGTCCTCGTCCTCGTCGTCTTCGTCGTCGTCGTCGTACCAGCCTTCGACCATCCCGACGAGCCGTTCGTCAATCGGATTGCCCATCTCGTCGTCCTGGGCGAGCAGGCGACGAAGCGTATTCAGCGGGTACCAGTGGTCGCCGGGACCGGCCTCGGGCGCGCCCACGCAGGGGGTGTCCAGGAGTCCCGGCGCTTCTGTCTCGCCGTAGAACGGGGGTACTTCGCCTGTGTCGAAGTCCGGCTCGAACTTCCATATCCACCCCTTGCGGCGGCACAGGACTTCGCCGATGTACCACACGGCGCCTTGGACGAAGGGGGTGCGGCGCTGCTGAGTGATCTCCTCCGTCTTGGTGTACGCCTGCCTCACCAGGTCTTCCAGCGCGTCCAGGGAGGCGTTGGAGAAGTCGAACAGGGTGCTGCCTCCGGCTTCGTGGGCCCAGTGTTCGAAGCCGGTCCGTCGGTCGGTCAGCCACGCCAGGAGATCGGGGTGACGGGTCGAGTCGTAGCTTTCACGGAGTGCAGGCATGCCCGGAACCGTACCGAACGCCACTGACAGTGGCCCCCGGAGCTTTGCCGAGTCGACTACTCACGCCACGTCAACAAACCGCCGCACGCGGCCGTGAAAAGCAGCCGGCTGGGCTTGCGGCGTCCATGGAATTGCCGGGCGGTGCCGGACGTTGATCAGACCATGACTCAAGGCCCGGCACCGCGCCCACTGTCCGACGAAGCCCTCTCCGCCCTGCTCGACAAGCAGCAGTTCGGCACCCTCGCCACTGTCAAGCGCAGCGGCCACCCCCACCTGACCACCATGCTCTACAGCTGGGACGCCGAGGCCCGCGTCGTGCGGCTCTCGACGACGGCCGACCGCGTCAAGGTCAAGCAGCTGCGGCGCGACCCGCGTGCGGCACTGCATGTGCAGGGCGGCGACGCATGGTCGTTCGCCGTCGCCGAGGGCGAGGCCGAGGTGTCCGAGACAACGACCGTTCCTGGCGACGCGGTCGGACGGGAACTGCTCGGGATGATCCCGAAAGCCGCAAAACCGGAGGACGAAGAAGCGTTCCTGGAGCAGTTGGTCACCGAACGCCGGGTGGTCATCCGGTTGAAGGTGGACCGGCTGTACGGAACGGCGCTCGACATCGAGAGCTAGTGCTGTGACCGGCATGGTTCGCCGGGCTGATGGGCGGGGCAGTGGCGGTGGTAACCGGGAGGCGTTTCGAGCAGCCACTGCGTAGGGTCTGCCGGATGACGCTCTCTCATGATGTGGCCGGAGACGGTCCTGTGCTGGTGCTGTTGCATTCCGGGGTGTGTGACCGGCGGATGTGGGATGTCCAGTGGCCAGCCTTGATCGACGCCGGTTACCGGCTGGTGCGCTGTGATCTTCGGGGCTTCGGTGAGACTCCAGCGCCGGTCCGGCCTCACAGCGACGCCGAGGATGTGCTGGCCCTCCTGGACAGTCTGGGCATCGCGCAGGCTGCACTGGTGGGATCCTCGTACGGCGGGCAGGTCGCCTTGGAGATCGCCGCGCGCTGGCCGGATCGCGTGAGCGCCATCGGGTTGATCTGTCCCGCCCTGCCCGGTCATGAACCTTCTGCGGAGCTGAGTGCGCTCGGGGAGCGCGAGGAAGCGCTGATCGAGGCGGGGGACATCGTCGGCGCGACGGAACTGATGGTCGAAACCTGGCTCGGCCCGGACGCCGACGAGACCGCCCGCGAGGCGGTACGCCAGATGCAGCGGCACGCCTTCGAGCTACAGCTGGCCGCCGCTGAGGAGTTCGAGCCAGTCGAGGCCGTGGTTGATCTGGCGGCAATTCAAGCACCCTGCCTTGTCCTGTCGGGCGCGCATGATCTGGCGGACTTCCGACAGATCGCTGCCCGACTGCCGCATCTGCTCGCGAACGCCGATCACGTTGAACTGCCATGGGCAGGTCACCTTCCCAGCCTGGAGCGGCCATCGGCCGTTACCGATCTGCTGATCGGCTTTCTCAAGGAGAGAGTCCCTGTCGGTTGAGCCTGCTCGCGGCCCGTCCTGTCATGCGGCGTTGAAGAGGGGGCGTCCGCCCCAGCGGATGCCTTTCTCGCTGCGGATGCGGGCACGCTCCTTGTGCTGGGCGGCCAACACATCGGGATGGCGGGTGTTGGCGTTGCGCCAGCGCAAGTAGGCGTGCAGTGCACGGGTCTGGACGGTGTGGTTCGGATGGTTGGAGTTGGCCAGGGAGAACTGCCGCAGAGGGCCGAAGTGCGCCTCGATCGGGTTGGCCCAGGAGGCGTTGGTCGGGGTGAAGCACAGCTCGACCTTGTTCTTCCGAGCCCATTGGCGGATCTTGCTGCCCTTGTGAGCGGAGAGGTTGTCCAGGATCACGTAGATCGGGGCGCCGTCCGGTCGCGCGGTCCGGATCGTTTTCAGCGCAGCCAAGGACGGGGCCGCGCCCTTGTGGCGGCGGTTGACGCCCCACAGGGTGTCGTTGCCGACCGAGTAGCAGCCATGGAAGTAGGTGACTCCGTGGGTGCGATGGTAGATCGCCGGATGACGGTTGGGCCTTCCCTGCTCGGCCCAGCAGGACCCGCCGGTCGGTCGGATACCCAGCGGTCCGAACTCGTCGAAGGTGAAGACCCGGTCGGGGAAATGGGCCAAGACGTGCTCGATCCGGTCGAGTTTGGCGTCGCGGTCGGGGTCGGTGGAATCCTTCCACGTCTTCGTGCGCTGAAAGGTGATCTTTCGGCGGGCCAGCAGACAGCGCAGGGCCTCGCGGCCGATCCGTATCGGGCGGGCGACGTTGCGCCGCAGGTGGTCGGCGAGTTTCCTGATCGACCAGCGTGTGAAAGGCTTGCCGAACTTGGTGGGGCGGGTGGTGGCCGTCTCGATGACGAAGTCCTCGTCGTCATCGCTGAGCAGGCGGGGACGGCCTCCCGCCCACCGAGGGGCCAGGCAGCCGAGCCCGATCTCGTTGAATCGGTGGATCACGTCGCGAACGGTGTCCTCGTCCGCCTGGACGAATTGGGCGATCACCGGCACACGGTTCCCGCCAGCTGAGGCCAGGAGCATCATCGCCCGCCGGTAGCGCACCGTACTGGTACTGCCCCGTCTCACGATCCGCTGCAGCTGCTGCCCCTCCTGATCGGTCAGCCTACGCACTCGGACGGGCTCTGCCGCCGCGCCTCCATCGCCAGATATGTGGCCTCACATCCAACCGGCTCAGCCAGCACCCCGGCGAACCTTCCCGGTCACAGCACTAGGGTCCTGGCAGCGCGTCCTGATCACCGCCCACTCGGCCAACAAGTGGGCTCTTGACTGCCCCCTGACCGGCGCCGCCATCGGAGACCTCGTCGATGCGCCCTTCGGGCGGCAGGAAGGCTGGCACTACACCCTCCCGACCGACTGGCCGGCGACGACCTCCAGTTACCCCGGCGAACCTTCCCGTTCCCGGTCACGGCACCACTGAGGACCATCCGGGTCGTTGCGACGAGCCACAGGCGTTCCTACCGCCAGGGATCGAGGGCGTGCTTGCCGCGGGTCCGGCCCGCTTCGAGTTGCTGCAGTACGGTCGGCCCCTCGGCCAGGGGGTGGACCTCGGGGGTGCCGGGCAGATACACGCCTTGGGCGATGAGTTCCTCGATCTCGACGAGCAACGACCGGTAGAGGGACGGGGCCGCGGCCGCCAGTGCGCCGATGTGCAGGCCCTTGAGTTGGACCTGGTGGGTGAAGACCAGGTCATGGGTGCTGAGGCCGGCGTCGCCGGACGCGGCGCCGAACACGACGATGCGTCCGGTGAAGGGTTTGGTCACCGACAGGCCGGCCTCGAACGTGGCCCGCCCCACCGATTCCAGGACCAGGTCGACGCCGCCGGTCAGGCGGGTGATCTCCGCGGCCAGATCGGGGCGTCGGCTGTCGAGGACCTCGTCGGCGCCGAGCGCCTTGACGGTGTCGTGCTTGTCCGGTGACGCCGTGGCGATCACCCGCGCACCGTAGTGGCGGGCGAGGCGGACAGCGGCCTGCCCCACGCCGCCGGCCGCGGCATGGATGAGCACCGTGTCACCGGTCTTGACCTCGCCCAACGGCTTCAGTGCCGCCAATGCGGTTGCCCAGTTCAGCACCAGGCCGAGGGCTTGGGCATCGCTCCAGCCCGAAGGGACGGGAAGTGCCGCCGCGGCCGGCATCGTCATGTACTGCGCGAAGGCGCCTGGGCCAGTGCCGACGACGTGGGTGCCGACTGGGAGCGGGCGCTCCACCTGCGCGCCGATGCCCACGATCTCGCCGGCCGCTTCGAAGCCCGCCACATAGGGCGCCTGCGGGCCTCCTCCGTAGGCGCCCTGAGTCTGCATCACGTCCGCGAAGTTGACCCCGGCGGCGCCGACGCGGACCAGGTACTCACCCGGCCCCGGGGTGGGGCTGCGATGATCGCTCGTGAGGGTCAGGTCCTTCGGTCCCCGGTGCGACCGCTGGACCAGTGCTCGTACGCTCCGCCCAGCGGTGTGCCGCTGCTTGTTGATCTCCATGCACCGAACGTAGGAGTCTGACACTTACGTCAAGGTCAAGTGGCGGTCACAGGCCAGGATGGCGGGCCTCTCGCAGATAGGCGTCGAGTGCCGCCTGCTGATCGCTGAGGACGGCGATTCGCGCGGCGAGCCGATCGCGATAGCTCTGCACCTCGCGCAGGAACTCCGCGCCCACCGCATCCGCGCCGGCATCAGGTCCGTCAGTGAGGCGGGGCAGAACTTCCCGGATCAACCGCACCGGTAGCCCGGACTCCAGGAGCGAGCGGATGACGAGCACACGGTTGAGGGTGGACTGGCAGTAGTCGCGGAACCCATTGCTGCACCGACCAGGGACGATCAAGCCCTCGTCCTCGTAGTGCCGCAACGATCTCGCACTCACGCCGCTGGATCTGGATGCTTCACCGATCTTCATACCCGGAGGCAACGTCCAGGCGCACCGCGATCTTCCGGCACGCATCGCCAGGGCGAAGTGCGGACTGCCCGTGGATGACTCTCCCGCGAGAGACGAGACGATTCGTCTTGCCATGATGGCTCCCGGCGCGTAAGGTGCTGCGCATGGGTTCCCTGTTCCTGTGATCGCCAAGCGAGTGCCCGCGTCGAGCTGAGCTCCGCCGTCACCGCCACCCTTCCCGCGCGTGCCTTAGCCGCACCCGTCGGCACCCGACTCCGTTTGCCGGGCTGCGCCGTACGGGCCCGCCGGCACGCGGACATGCCATCGCCCTCATCCGACCCGGTCGGCCCAGCCGCCGGGAGCAGGGAGCATCTCCATGCACACCTCTTCCTCCGCATCGTCGTCCGCCTCCACCAGCGCTACCGCCGCCGCTACTACTGCTGCTACTGCGCGGACCGCGCAGTTGGCGTTCCGCGACGTCACCAAGCGCTACGCGGACCGTCTCGTCCTCGACGCGGTCTCCTTCTCCGTCAAACCGGGCGAGAGGGTCGGTGTCGTCGGCGACAACGGGTCGGGGAAATCCACTCTTCTGAAGCTCATGGCCGGTCAACTCGACGCCGACAACGGTGAGTTGACCGTACACACAGCCCGCGGCACCGGCTACCTCGCGCAGACGCTGGAGCTGCCGCCCCGAGCCACCGTCCAGGACGCCGTCGAGCTCGCCCTGGCCGACCTGCGTGACCTCGAAGCGCGGATGCGCCGGGCCGAGGCCGACCTGGGCCGCCGGGCCGCGGGAGCCGAACTCGACACCGCCTTGGAGGCATACGCGGAGCTGGTCGAGCGCTACGAGGCACGCGGCGGATACGCGGCCGAGGCCCGGGTGGACAGCGCCCTGCACGGCCTGGGACTGCCTGGCCTGGCGCGCGACAGGCGGCTGGGCACCCTCTCCGGCGGCGAACGGTCCCGTCTGGCGCTGGCCGCCACGCTCGCCTCGCGGCCGGAGCTGCTCCTGCTGGACGAGCCGACCAACGACCTGGACGACCAGGCCGTGAGCTGGCTGGAGGCGCACCTGCGCGCGCACCGCGGCACCGTGGTCGCGGTCACCCATGACCGGGTGTTCCTCGAAGGGCTCACCACCACCGTCCTGGAAGTCGGCTCCGGTACGGTCTCGCGGTACGGCGACGGCTACGACGGCTACCTGGCGGCCAAGGAAGCCGAGCGCCGGCGCCGGCTGCGGGAGTACGAGGAGTGGCGCACCGAACTGGTCCGCAACCGGAGGCTGGTGGAATCCAACGCCTCGCGGTTGTACGACATGCCGCGCAAGCTGCCCTTCGCCGTCTTCGGCCATGGCGCCTTCCGGTCGCGCAGCCGCGGGCACGGCGCAATGAGCCGTATCCGCAACGCCAAGGCACGTCTTGAACGGCTGACCGACGACCCCGTCGCACCGCCCCCCGCCCCGCTCGTCTTCACCGCCCGCATCGCCACCTCGGCGGGGCCCGAGGAGACCCCGGGCGAAGTGCGTCAGGTACCACCAGTGGGGCGGGAGCAACCGCGCCGGACGGCGGCGGAAGTCTGCGACCTGCGGGTCGGGGATCGGCTGCACCTGCCGGCACTGCACCTGGGCGCCACCCAACGGCTGCTGGTGACCGGCCCCAACGGGGCGGGCAAGAGCACACTGCTGCGGGTGCTGGCAGGGGAGCTCCGGCCGGATGGCGGCTCGGTACGCGTACCCGGCCGCGTCGGGCACCTGCGACAGGAGGGGACACCCTGGGCCCCGGAGCTGTCCGTGCTGCAGGCATTCGCCCAGGGACGCGTGGGCTCGGTGGACGAACACACGCAGGCGCTGCTCTCACTCGGCCTGTTCGGCCCGGCAGAGCTGCGGCTACGGGTGGGGAGCCTGTCGTACGGACAGCGGCGCCGCATCGAACTGGCCCGGCTCGTCAGCGAGCCGACGGATCTGCTGCTGCTCGACGAGCCGACCAACCACCTGTCCCCTGCCCTCGTCGAGGAACTGGAACAGGCCCTGGCGCACTACCAAGGCGCCCTGGTGATCGTCACCCATGACCGCCGCATGCGCTCCCGGTTCACCGGCTCCCACCTCGCGCTGCGCGACGGCGAGGTCGCCCATTTCCGGGCGGCGCCAGGGAAGCTCCTTTGACGGAACGACCACAATGACCGGTTGCCCATGGTGAGCGTCGCCGCTCACCGTGCACCCGAGCGTCCGTCCACGCGCCGTTCCATCGACCTCTGCCTTTCGTTTCGGAGGGCAGATAGCCACTGCGCGGCGTGTCGCGCCGCGTGGTCGCGCATGACCTCCAGCTCCAGCCGGTCCTGGTCCTTGGTCTGAACAGGGACGGCGTGGGCGGGCCGCCGCTGCTCGGCTGCCGCGTGCCTCCGTCCGGAGACCTCAAGTCGGCTGGCGGAGCGCATTACTGACGGACCATCAGTTTCATCCGTTACGCGCAGCCCTCTTTCACTGCCATGTGAACTGTGAAATTGTACCGTCACACTTTCGGCGGGCATGACAGCTCCGCGAGAGTGCGCAACTTCCCGTGCCATCACGGTCCGTACCCCCCACCGCCGTGCCCCTCGCACGGCTGCCGACTGGCCTGGAGGCCATCGCCATGCGTAGACCCCCCACCCTCAACAAGCTCGTCCGCCTGCTGATACCCACCGTGGCCGCCGCCGGCCTGGGGCTCACCATGCTTGCCCCCAACGGCGGGGCGGCACCGGCCGGCGTCAAGGCGCCCAAGCCCGCACCGAGGTCGGCTGTCGCCCCGCAGCCCGCCTCCGCCACCGTGCTCGCCACCGATCTCGCGCCCGGACACGCCGCCGCCCCCGCGCGATCGGCCACGGACACCGCACACTTCGCGCAACGCCCTCCGCTCCCCGCTGCCCAGAACGCCGCGGAGCGCAAGAAGGCCCGCTCTGCGGCGAAGGCCGCGGCGGACTGCAACGTCAGCGACTTCACCTCGAAGACCGGCGCCGCCCTGGTCGAGCAGATCAAGCAGTCGGAGACCGCCTGCATCAACACGCTGTTCAGCGTGACCGGTGAGGACTCCAAGGCCCTCTTCCGCGAGGAACAGATGGTCACGGTGGCGAACGCCCTCAAGGACGTCGCGGCCAACTACCCCGGGGACAACAGCACTTCCGCAGCCCAGGTGGTGCTGTACCTGCGTGCCGGCTACTACATCCAGTACAACCAGCCGGAGAACGTCGGCGAATACGGCCCGACGCTGAAGAGCGCCATTCAGGCCGCCCTGGACGGCTTCTTCGGCTCGTCCCACGCCTTCGACGTCTCCGAGGCCAACGGCGAAACCCTGGCGGAGACGGTCACCCTGATCGACAGCTCCGCGGAGAACGCCCGCTACCTCAACGTCGTCAAGCGCCTGCAGAAGGACTACAACGCGTCCTACGACGAGTTCTACTGGATGCTCGCGGCGGTCAACAACACCTACACCGTGCTGTTCCGCGGCCATCAGCTGCCGGAGTTCGTGGACGCCGTGAAGGCCGACCCCAGCGTCCTCACCGGACTGCGTGACTTCGCCGTCGCCCACGACGATCTGCTCGGCACCGACAAGGCCTACCTGGCCAGCAACGCCGGACGCGAACTCGGCCGCTTTCTGCAGGACGCCGACCTCAAGGACACCGTCAAGCCGTTGGTCAAGGAGCTGCTCGGCCGCAGCGAGATCACCGGGCGCACCGCCCCGCTCTGGGTCGGTCTCGCCGAGATGACCGACGAGTTCGACAAGGCGAACTGCGCCGAGTACGACACCTGTGACCTGCAGAACCGCGTGCGCGACGCCGTGCTGACGGTCAAGCACACCTGCGGTCCGAGCGCGAAGATCCTCGCGCAGGAGCTGACCGCGTCCGAGCTCTCGGCCACCTGCGACAGCATCCTCAAGCAGGACCCGGTCTTCCACGGCATCGTGAAGGACAACGGCCCGGTCAAGGACGACAAGAACACCAGTATCGAGATCGTCGCCTTCAACTCCAGCACCGACTACAAGACCTACGCCGGTGTCGTCTTCGGCATCGACACCAACAACGGCGGCATGTACCTGGAAGGCGATCCGGCCGCCGAGGGCAATCAGCCGCGCTTCATCGCCTACGAGCAGCCGGCCCAGGACGGCGCCTTCCAGATCTGGAACCTCAACCACGAGTACACCCACTACCTCGACGGCCGCTTCGACATGTACGGCGACTTCGCGGCCGGGCAGACCACCCCGACCGTGATGTGGGTCGAGGGATTCGCCGAGTACGTCTCCTACTCGTACCGCGGCGTCACCTACGACAGGGCGATCGAGGAGGCGGGCAAGAACACCTACAAGCTCAGCCAGCTCTTCGGGACCACTTACGACAACGCCGACACCACCCGCATCTACCAGTGGGGCTATCTGGGCGTCCGCTACATGCTCCAGTCGCACCCCGACGACGTGGCGACCCTGCTCGGCCACTATCGCGCAGGCGAGTACGACGCGGCCCACAGCCTGCTCCGCGACACCATCGGCACCAAGTACGACGCCGACTTCGCCGAATGGCTGAGCAAGTGCGCCGGCGGCGACTGCGGCCGGGTGCCGGCCCGGAGCGGCCGGTGACCAGGGCCTCGGCCATCAGCAGGAACTGAGTCGGGAGAGCCTGGTGTTCCGCGCGTCGTTCGTGCGCGGAACACCAGGCTTCTCCACCGCGCCTGCACCGATTCCCTTCGTCTGTCGATCGACTCATATGTGAAGACTCCTCGGAAACCTGGGGGACATGCCGTCCGGTGGCCCGGGCACTGCGCGCCGCGTTGCCTTATTGCGCACTGCCGCGTTGCCCAGTCGCACCTCTTGGCGTTTGCCTGGCGTAGACCCCTATCCAAGGAAGTTTCCCGATATGCCCCCTTCCTCTCATATCGCTATGATCGGCACGCCTCTGGTCGGCCATGTGCTGCCCAGCCTGGAGATCATCCGTGAGCTGGTGGCCCGCGGCCATCGCGTGACGTACGCCAACGCCGACCACGTCGCCGAGCTGATCGCCCCCACCGGTGCCGAGCTGGTCCGCTTGACCTCCACTCTTCCGGTCGCCGACGGCGAGTGGCCGCAGGACCCCATCGCCGCCGCCGCCCTCTTCCTCGACGAGGCGATGGCCGTACTGCCGCAGCTGCACGCCGCGTACGACGACACCCCCGCCGACCTCTACCTCTACGACGTCGGCGCGTACGCGGGCCGCGTGCTGGCCGAGGCGCAGGGCCGCGGCCTCGTCCAGCTGTCACCGACGCATGTGGCCTGGGAGGGTGCCCAGGAGGAGATGGATGCGGCGTTCGCCGGGCTGCCCGGAGGCTCCGCCCACCGAGCGCGGTTCGCCGCCTGGCTGGCCCGGTGCGGTGCGGCGACCACGAACGTGGCGGAGTTCACCGGCCTGACGCGGCGGACGCTGGCCTTGATCCCGCGCGCCATGCAGCCGCATGCGGACCGGGTCGACACCAAGGCGGTGACGTTCGTCGGCCCGTGCTGCGGCACCGGCGAGAAGCCGGGCGGCTGGATGCGGCCGGCCGGTGCGAAGAAGGTGCTGCTGGTGTCGCTCGGCGGCTCGGCGCACCTCGGGCAGCGCGAGATCTACCAGCAGTGTGTGGCGGCCTTCGCCGACCTTCCGGGCTGGCATGTGGTGTTGCGGATCGACAACGGCAGCGACCCGGGCCGGCTGGAGGAACGGATTCCCCCCAACTTCGAAGTGCTGCCGTGCGTGCCGCCGTCGACGCTCCTCGAGCAGGTGGACGCATGGGTGACGCACACCGGCATGGGCAGCTGCGGTGAGGGCCTGTACGCCGGTGTGCCGATGATCGCGGTACCACGCGGGGCCGATCAGTGCCTCTACGCCGACCGGCTCGTCGAACTGGGTGTCGCCCGTCGGATCGACACCGCGGACGTCACGGCGGCGGCGCTGCGTACGGCCCTGATGGAACTCATCGGCGATCCACAGGTCGCCGCCCGCTCGGCATGGCTGTGGGCCGAGGTGCGCACCGAGGGCGGCACCCGTCGGGCCGTGGACCTGATCGAGGAGCAGTTGGTGGAGGAGCGAGTGGGCTGACGGCGAAGGCCGAACGCGTGCCGTCGGAGGTCGGCTGCCTGGTTCGACGGCCGGGTTCGACGGTCGGGGGACAAAGTGTCCGGCGCGGGCAGGCGGGGGACGGCGCGCCTTCCCCGGCCCCCGGGAATTCGGCCTGAGCGGCTTCGCGACGGGCTCGTTCGCGATCACCGGGCCCGCTTGTGAACGCGATATGAATGCAACCAGGTGGCCTGATCTGGGAGTTACTTCCTGGTTCGACACCATCCGGAACCGACAGTCAGGTAGGTTTCCGCTGTCGCCGCCACACCGGGAACACGGGGTTCCCAGGGACTAGCGGCACGTAGGGACATCGTCTCTTGACGACAGCGACCGAGATTTTTCACGTCCGTCCGTACACCCCGCACTGCCAGGTCATCACCGACGAAGGTGATCACGCTGTCATCGGCATCTCTCCGGGGAACTCCTACTTCACCCATCAGCGCATCCTCAGCCTCGCCACCTGGGGAGTGGAGAACTTTCGTCAGGTCGATCTCATCTATACGGATCTGCATGTCGCCGACATGTACGAAGCACTCGGATATCCGGCTGTCGACGCCCAGCGCAAGGCCGTGAAGAACCTGCGCGGTGTACGGGCCAAGGTGACCGCCGCCGTTGCCGCGCTCGACCCGGACGGCAGCAGGCTCCGCGGCCGCCCCATGTCCGCACTGCTGGATATCCCCGCCTATCGGGTCATACGCAAGGGCCTCGACGATCGGCTGTCCACCGACCCGGCGTTCCGCGAGGTCTGCGATCAGCTCGTGGTCCAGTTCCTCACCACCAAGGTCCTCGACGGACAGCGGCCCACCGACCGTCAGCGTCAGGTCTGCCTCGACTACATCTGCGCCGAAGCGCCGCTGTTCATCGACACCCCCGCGATCATGGGCGTCCCCTCGTCGCTCAACTGCTACCACCAGGCATTGCCGATGGCCGATCTCCTGTACTCCCGCGGGCACGGCCTGCGCGCCACACGCAACCAGGGCCACGCCGTGATCACCCCCGCCGGCACTCTCACCGAAGGAGACCAGCAGTGACGACCGCCCCGACCCTGATCGACTTCCCGTTCTCCCCCCGCGGCGACCGCCTCCCCCCGGAGATCGAGCGGCTCCGCGCCACCCCGGTCACCCGGGTACGCACCATCGCCGGGGACGAGGCATGGCTCGTCTCCTCCTACGAGCTGTGCAGACAGGTGCTCGAAGACCCCCGCTTCAGCCTCAAGGACACCTCCGCCCCCGGCGTCCCCCGGCAGTACGCGCTGACCATCCCGCCCGAGGTGGTCAACAACATGGGCAACATCACCGGCGCCGGTCTCCGCAAGGCCGTACTCAAGGCGATCAATCCCAGGGCCGGTGGCCTGCCGGAGTGGATGACCGACCACGCCGCCCACCTGGTCGACGGCATCCTCGACTACGGCCCGCCGGTCGACCTGCGCGGACAGTTCGCCAACCCCTACGCCGAGCACCTCCACTGCCACATCCTCGGCATCCCCCGTGACGACGCACCGCTGCTGGCGTCCAGTCTCGACATCGCGTTCATGAACTCGGCCTGCCCCATCACCGGGGCGCGCCTGAACTGGGACCGGGACATCGCCTATATGACCGGGCGGCTCAACGACCCCGCCACCGACGGGCTCATGGCCGAACTCGCCGCCCTGCGCGGTGACCCCGACTATGCGCACCTCACCGACGAGATGCTCGCCACCGTCGGCGTCACCATGTTCGGCGCCGGAGTCATCTCCACCATGGGCGCCCTGACCATGGCCGTGTTCACGCTCCTGCAGAACCCCGAGGCGTGGAAGCAGCTGTGCGCGGAGCCCGGCAAGATACCGGCCGCCGTGGACGAGCTGCTGCGCGTGAACCTGTCCATCGCCGACGGACTGCCCCGCCTGGCCATGGACGACCTGCGGCTCGGCGACACAGAGATCAAGAAGGGCGAGCTGGTCCTCGTCCTGGTCGAGGCCGCCAACACCGACGCGAGCGTGTTTCCCGACCCGCACACCATCGACATCGACCGGCCCAACGCGGCCGCTCACCTCTCGTTCGGCTACGGCGGGCACTACTGCCCCGCCGTACCGCTCGGGAAGAAGCACATCGAGATCGCGATCGAGGCCCTCACCACCCGTATGCCCGGCCTGCACCTGGCCGTCCCCGTCGACCAGCTCGTCTGGCGCACCCGCTTCATGAAGCGCATCCCCGAGCGCCTGCCGGTCGCCTGGTAGGAGCGACGGTGCCGGCGTGAGCCGGCGCCCGGCGCAAGAGCGAGGGTCCCGACCTGAGAGAGGTCGGGACCCTCGCTCCGAGCGCGTGCAGCCGGTTTCTGTACGTCCGGGCGGTCCTGCGTAGGTGGCGCGGTGCGCAAAGGGCTGTCCACGTTGTGGGCACCGGGGTGGCGGATCTTCGCCGTTGGCTGTCGATGTCGCAGGTCAGAGCGGTGCGGTCGAGGCCGCGAGGTGGCGCAATACTTCCGCAACACCATCGGAGCCGCCGCGCCGGTACGTTTCCTGCCATGCCAGCAGAACGCATCCCCGCCTCGCTTCCGGTCGCCGCCGCGCGCCGTCGGCGGCTGCGTGCCGACCGGGCCCGGCAACTCGCCGACCTGCTGCGCCATCAGATCCTGGCGGGCGGTTTCCCGCGCGGCGTCCTCCCCCTGGAGCACGTCATCGCCGCCGACTACGGGGCCAGCCGCAACACCGTCCGGCTGGCCCTCGACCTGCTGCGCGGCGAGCAGCTCGTGGAGCGGAAGGCCGGCGTCGGCACCGTCGTGGTCTGCGAGAAGTACGCACACGGCCTCGACCGGCTGCAGGGCCTGGCCGAGACCCTGCACGAGCACGGCCGGGTCACCAACGAGGTCCGCACCGTCGGACCGGTCAGCGCCCCCGGCCCGGTGGCGCACCGGCTCGGCCTGCCCGACCACACCGACGTGCTCTGTATCGAGCGGCTGCGCCGCCTCAACGGACTGCCGCTCTCCCTGGACCTGTCCTATCTGCCCATGGACGTGGGTGGTGAACTGCTCGGCTGCGACCTGGAGTCCACGGACGTGTTCCGGCTCCTGGAGACGCTGACCGGCGGCCCACTGGGGCATGCCGAGATCACTCTCGAAGCGGTGAACGCCGACGCGCACTCCGCCGCGGTGCTGCAGGCTCCGCGCGGGAGTGCCGTACTGATGCTGGAGCGGCTGACGCATCTGCCCGACGGGCGGCCCGTGGACCTGGAGTTCATCCGCTTCCGCGGCGACCGCATCACCATGAGCGGCGTGCTGCACCGCTCCGTCTGACCCGCTCCGCCTGCCCCACCTCCCCGTTTCCTCCCGCGACTTCCCGCTACCGCCCTCTCTGGAGACAGTCATGCCTGTTGTCCCGACCCCCCGGCTTCTGCCGCTCGCCCGGCTCCTGCCGCTCGCCCTGCTGCCGCTGGCCACGGCGTGCGGTGGCGCGGCCGGGGCCCAGGACTCCAAGACCGTCACCGTGACCGTCGGATACCAGTCGAAGACCCTCAACACCGTCACCGCCGGAACGCTGCTGCGCTCCCTCGGCTACTTCGAGGACGAGCTCGCGGCCCGCGGCAAGAGGGACGGCATCAGCTACAAGGTGAAGTGGCAGGACTACGCGACGGGCGCCCCGATCACCTCCCAGATGACCGCCGGGAAGATCGACATCGGGTCGATGGGGGACTTCCCGCTGCTGATCAACGCGGCCCGCGGCCGGCAGTTGGGGCAGCCGACGCGGCTCGTCTCGGTCACCGGCTACAACCTGCGCGGCGGCCTCAACACCGTGGTCACCGCGCCCGGTTCGCCGCTGCGTTCGCTGGCCGACCTGCGCGGCAAGAAGGTCTCCACCAGCGTCGGCTCGGCCGCCGACGGCACCCTGGTCCGAGCCCTGAAGCAGGCCGGGATCGACCCGGAGCGGGGCATCGAAAAGCTGAACCAGCAGCCCAGCGTGGGCGCGTCCGCCCTGGCCGGGGGCAGCGTCGACGCACTGTCCCAGTTCGTGGCCTGGCCGGGCCAGTTGGCCTACCAGGGCAAGGCGAAGGCCCTGTACGACGGGGCCGACCTGAATCTGCCGACCTTCCACGGCGTCACCGTCCGGGAGAAGTTCGCCAAGGAACGCACCGGGGTCCTGGACGACTTCCTCCAGGCACAGCGACGGGCCACCGACTATCTGCGCACCCGCCCGGTGGCCGCCGCCGAGTCGGTGGCCAAGGAGACCGGGCTCCCCGCCGAGGTGGTCTACCTCTACAACGGCGCCCACGGCATCGCCACCTTCGACCCGGCGCTGCGCCCGGAGTTGATCAGCGCGCTGAAGAAGGACGTCCCGATCCTGAAGGCGGCCAGGCTGGTGGGCGACGTCGACGTGGACTCCTTCGTCGACCCGGCACCGCTGCGGCGGGCCGCGCGCGCCGCCTCCTGGCCCAAGGCGGGCGCCGCCAAGGCCGAGCTGTGGCTGAAGGGCCGGTCCACCACCCGTACCTTCGACAGCCCGAAGCAGCTGCTGAAGGCCACGAAGGGCGCCCAGGTGCGGGCCGCGTACGTGCCGGACGCGCTGACCGGCACCCTTTGGTTCGCCGACCGGGCGGTGTGGGTCGCGGACGGCTCCGACCTGCGCGCCTTTGTCACCCCGGCCCATGCGAAGACGTACATCGAGCGGCACGCCGGGGCCCGGGTCGTCAGCTACGCGGACGCCGTGGGGCGGGCGTCATGAGCGTGGGCCGCTGGGTGGTCCGGGCCGCCTCGCTCGCCGCGGCCCTCGGCCTCTGGCAGCTGCTGACCTCCCTGGACGTCGAACTCTGGCTGCGGTTCGGCCAGTTCCCCACGGTCGGCGAGGTGGCATCCGCCTTCGGCGACCGGCTCGCCACCGGCACGTACTGGCAGGACCTCGGCCACAGCCTGCGCCGCATCGTGCTCGGCTTCCTGCTGGCCGCGGCCCTCGGGGTGGCGGCGGGCACGGCGATCGCCCGGTCGCGGTGGGCCGCCGACCTGCTCGGCCCGCTGGTGGAAGTGGCGCGGCCGGTCCCGGCGATCGCCCTGGTCCCGGTCGCGATCCTGCTGCTGCCCACCAACGAGCAGGGCATCGTGTTCATCACCTTCACCGCGGCGTTCTTCCCGGTCCTGGTGTCGACCCGGCACGCGGTGCGCGCGCTCACGCCCGTATGGGAGGAGGCCGTGCTCACCATGGGCGGCGGCCGGCTGCGGGTGCTGTTCTCGGTGGTGCTGCCCGGCGCGCTGCCGGGCATTTTCGGCGGGCTCTCGGTGGGCATCGGCGTCGCGTGGATCTGTGTGATCTCCGCAGAGATGATCTCCGGCGAGTACGGAGTCGGCTACCGCACCTGGCAGGACTACACGGTCGTCGACTATCCGGGCGTCTTCGTCGGCATGGCCACCATCGGCGCCCTGGGCTGGCTGACCTCCACCGCGGTGGAGTTCCTCGGCCGCCGCGCCACCTCCTGGCTGCCGCGCCCGGCCGAGCGCGCCCCGTCCCGTGCGGCACGCCGCGCCCTGCGCGCCGCTCCCCCGGCCGCCCCGTCCCCCGCTCCGGCCCTCGACAAGGAGCCCGTCCCATGAGTCCCGCGAGTCCCACGAGCACCGCTCCCGTCCGGCAGGGCGCCGAACTCGCCCTGGACGACGTACTGCTCGGCCATCGGGCGGATCAGGCCCTGCCGGGCACCGTGCGGCTGCGGATCGCGCCGGGCGAAGTCGTGGCCGTGCTCGGCCCGTCCGGCTGCGGCAAGTCCACGCTGCTGCGCACCCTCGCCGGGCTGCTGCCCCCGCTGGGCGGCCGGGTCACCCAGGACGGGGCGTCAATCGCCGGGCCCGCCGCCGACCGGGCGCTGGTCTTCCAGGAGGACGCCCTGATGCCGTGGCGGAGCGTCCGCGCCAACGTCGAACTGCCGCTGGCCATCCGCCGGGTGGCCAGGGCCGAGCGGCGGCGGGTCGCCGACGACTGGCTGCGGCGGGTCGGCCTCGCCGGGCACGCCGGCAAGCTGCCGCACCAGCTCTCCGGCGGGCAGCGGCAGCGCGTCCAGCTGGCCCGCGCGCTGGCCGGGCGGCCCCGTGCGGTCCTCATGGACGAGCCGTTCGGCGCGCTCGACCCGCACACCCGCGCCGGGATGCAGGACCTGCTCGTGGAGATCCTGCGCGGCACCGGCGCGACCGTCGTCTTCGTCACCCATGACGTGGACGAGGCCCTCTACCTCGGCGACCGGATCGCCCTGCTCACGTCCGGCGAGGTCCTGGACGTCCCGCACCCCCGGCAGCGGGAGGCCCGCGAGGCACCCGGCACCACCGGGCTGCGCCGCCGCGTCCTTGCGTCTCTGTGAGGCATGGTCTCCCGGCCTGGCTCCCTCCCGGCCTTACGACCGGGCCGTCCGCCATCGACAAGTGGCTGTGACTGCGCTGCGGGGCACGGCCTTTGAGCCAATGCCTCAAGGCGACATCGCAGCCCGGTCGGCCTCGCTGCGGAGCACACAGAATTCGTTGCCCTCAGGGTCGGCGAGGACGGCCCAGCCCGCGCCGTCGCTCTCCCGGCGGTCGGTGACCAGGGTGGCACCGAGGCCGAGCAGCCTGTCGACCTCCTCCTCGCGCGAGGTCTTCGGGCGCAGGCACAGGTGGATCCTGTTCTTGACCGTCTTCGGTTCCGGCACCTGGTTGAAGTACAGCAGCGGACCCTCCGGCAGCATCACCTCGGTCTCCGGGGCACCCGGTTTGTCCTCCGGGTGCAGCGGGCAACCGAGCACCTCGCTCCAGAATCGGGCCAGCTCATAGGCATCCGCACAGTCGATCGCCACGTTCTGCACCACCGAAACCATGCACACGAGCCTGCCCGAGGCAACGCTCGTGATCAATACGCCTAGAGCCCGAAGGAGTCGGCCAGGGTGTCGATCTGCGCGGTGAGCAAGGTCGACGCGTGGTGCCCCATCCCGGCGTAGTGGCCGGATACCTCCAGGCCGACCGTGCCGTGCAGCTGCGACCAGGCCAGCACCGTACCGGCGAGGGCGGTGCCCGCCGCCTTGTCGTGCGGCGGCAGCCCGGTGTGCTGCGCCACCCAGTCCGCGACGCCGTCGTCCTTGCGCACCCACGCGTCCGTCTCGGCGACGACCGGCCGTAGCGCCTCGGCGGGCACACCCGCGGCGAACACCTTCAGAAACGGCCCCAGGACGGCCCGGGCGCGCTGCAGCGTGTCGGACGGAGCCGCGTAACCGGGGAGCGGCGTCCCCTGGATCAGGAGATAGCGGTGCGGCTGCGCGACGGCCCAGCTCCGGTAGGCGCCGGCGAGGGCGTGCAGGGTGGACCGCGCGTCCCCTGCGGAGTCGCCGACGGCCTGCGCGATGGCCCGCGCCACGTCGTCGTAGGCGTCCCGGATCAGCTCGCCCAGTAGATCGTCCCGGCCCGCGAAGTAGCGGTAGAGGGCCGGCCCGGACAGTCCCATGTCCTTGGCGATCCGGGTGAGCGCGACGGCCTGGACGCCGCCCTCGGCGAGCTGCTGCAGCGCGGCCGCCTTGATCTCCGCACGGTTCTGCTCGCGGTAGCGCGCCCGGGGGCTTCGTACCTCGGCGGCCATGTCTCCTCCTGCGTTGCGGGGCAGCGGGACGACATGTGTGAGCGGCCCTCGCTCATCGTAACCATCACTTCAATTGCGATGGACGTTCGCAAGAGTTATGGTCTCTAACAGAAGTGAGGTGGTGAAGCGAAAGGCGCAGGGCTTCCGCTCCACCGCCCTCGCCCGCCGCTGATCCGATCCATCCGATCCACCGCCATCCCGGAGAGAAGGAATCGCCATGTCTGTCGCAGCACGCCGTCTCCATGCCGTTCTGGGCGCCGGCCCGGCCGGCACCACGCTCGCCGCCGAGCTCGCCCGCCAGGGCAAGGACGTACGGCTGGTCAGCCGCTCGGCGCCGGACGGCGCCCCCGGCGGCGTGCGGCGCCGCGCCGCCGATGTGAGCACGCGCGACGGGGCGCTGGCCGCCGTAGAGGGCGCCGATGTCGTGTACCACTGCGTGAACGTCGCCTATCACCAGCAGACCGAGGTCATGCCCCGGGTCCAGCAGGCGGTACTGAACGCCGTCGAGGCCACCGGGGCACGGCTGGTCGTCCTGGACACGCTGTATCCGTACGGCCCGACGCACGGTGAGGTGATGACGGAGGACACTCCCTGGCGGGCGACGAGCCGCAAGGGGGTGATGCGCGCACAGCTGGACGAGGCCTATCTCGCCGCTCACCGTGCGGGGCGGGCCCGTGTCGTCCTCGGCCGGTCGGCCGACTTCGTCGGACCCGGCGTGCTCAACTCGACGCTCGGCGGCGCGGTGTTCCCGCCCGCACTGACCGGCGGCGAGGTCCTCGCGCTCGGCGACGTCGACCTCCCGCACAGCTACACGGCCATCCAGGATGTGGCGACGGGACTGGCCGCCCTCGGCGAAGACCCGGAAGGCGACGGCCGGGTGTGGCATCTGCCCACCGCGCCCGCCCGTACCACCCGCGAGATCCACTCGATGATCGAGGAGCGGGTGGACCGCCCGCTGCGGCGGGTGGTGCTCACCGAGCCGCGCCCCTTCGGACCGTTCGATGCGACCTTCATGGGCGAGTACGCGGAGATGTTCTACCAGCACACCGAGCCGCAGATCGTGGACTCCTCGGCGTTCGAGCGGTCCTTCGGCCTCCGTCCGACGCCGCTGGAGGCGACGCTCGACGCCACGCTCGACTGGTTCCGTACGCTGATGGCCGGCGCACGGAACTGACCCGCCGACGCCCTGCACACCGCGGGCGCCCATGACGAGGCGCGGCGCATCAGCGCCTCGGCCGCCCGGGAGGTCGAGGCGCGCGGCGAGCACTTCTGCCACCGGCCGCAGTGGCCCTTCGCCCGGCTGCTGCCGCGAACGGTGGCGCTCACGCCGTAGCCGCGGCTCGGGGCAATCGGAGCTGTTCGAAACCCGGCCCCAAGCGCCAAGCGCAGCACCCTCCACGGCGATCAGAACAGGCGTTCACGATCTGCCTCCGACGCACCCGTTACGGGTCGCGATCCGGGCCGTTCTTAGAGCACCTGTACTCCTCGCTCCCCCGGGAGGAACCCTGAACCCCTTGACCGTCCGCATGGAAGGACCCGCCGCGTTCGAATATCGAGCCTGCGGACCGTGCCTCCCCACCACCGACTCCAGGACGGCGCACCCGTGAAAGAGGACAACTCACCAGTCGACTCCGCCTCGCCGCCGGAGCATGGGCGGGCGAACGCGTCGGCACTGATCCACGACGGGGCCGGCGCATACCTGCTGCACCTGCGGGACGAGCGTCCCGGGATCTGGGAGCCGGGGTGCTGGTCCCTGCTCGGCGGCTGCCGTGAACCAGGCGACCGGTCACTGGCAGAGACGGTGCGCCGAGAACTGCGGGAAGAGGCCGGCCTCGACATCGGCCTTGCCCCCTTCGCCATGGAGGAAGCCCACAGCAGCGACGGCACCGTCGTACCGATCCAGATCTTCACAGGCCGGTGGGCCGGCGACCCGGCGACGCTGCCGCTGACCGAGGGCGTCATGCTGCACTGGTTTCGGCCAGAGGTCATGCCGCGCCTGCGGATGGCCCCGTCGACCCGCAGTCTGATCCGCCGCCACGCCGAGAGACATCCCGCCACCCACCGGCCTCCCCACCCACCCGGGCTCGCTCCGGCCCCGGGTGGACGAGCCGTGCCCCATGTCATCGGCGTCCACCTCTACCTGGAGAACAGCAAAGGCGAGGTGCTGCTCGGGCTGCGCCACCCCGACTCCGCCTACGCGGGCTCCACATGGCACTTCCTGGCCGGTCACTGCGAGCAAGAATCCGCCGTCGCCTGCCTCGTCCGCGAAGCCCGGGAAGAAGCGGGCCTGGCGATCTACCCGGGCGACGTCGAGTATGCGCACGCGGTCCACCTCGTCGATACGCCCGGGACCCGGCCGCGCATGCAGATGATCTTCCGCGCCCGGCGCTGGGCGGGCGTGCCGTCGATCCGCGAGCCCGACAGATGCCTGGACTGGAGTTGGTGGCGTCCGGAGGCGCTTCCGGAGCCGATCGTGCCCTACACCCGTGCGGCCATCGAGGCGATCCGGGAAGGCCGTCACTACACCGAGATGGGATGGTCATGACTGATCACACGGCGGGCGCCCCGAAGGCGTCCTTCAGCGCGGTGGAGAAGGGGCGCCCCAGGCCGCAGGCGGTCCTCGGCGCGTGCGTGGTGGTCACCGACAACTCGGGGCGGGTGCTGCTGGGCCGGTCCACCAGTGGGATGTGGGAGCTTCCCGGTGGGCGCGTGGAGCCGGGAGAGCACGTCACCGCAACGGCCGTGCGGGAGCTGGCGGAGGAGACCGGGCTGACGGCCGAGCCGGGTGACGCGCGCCTACTGACGATCCTCCACGACGACCGGGAGGACGTCAGGCGCCTGTCCGCGGTGGTCCGTGTCACCGCGTGGTCGGGCACGCCCGCCCTGCCCGAACCGCACCGGTTCCAGCGTTGGGAGTGGCACGACCCGCACTCCCTCGCCGCCCTCGGGCCGGTCTTCGTGCCGTCCGCCCAGGCGCTGGAAGCGGTGTGGCCGGGTGTTCTGCCCGGCCTGTCACCGGTGCACAGCTACCCGATCGACGGCAGCGCCGCCGGCGGCCAAAAACAGCGGACGGCCACGTTGCCGAAGCCGGCACCGCCGCCCTCGGAAGGGCACGCCACCCTGGACGGATACGTCTGGGACACCATTGGGCACCTGGCCCGTCGCTTCACCGCGCATGACGACGAGCGCGGGCTGGATCACGCGCAGCAGTGGACGCTGCAGGTGCTGAAGATCGCCGAGGAGACGGGCGAGGCCTCGCAGGCCGTCATCGGTGTGCGCGGCACCAATCCCCGCAAGGGCGACAGCCACACCTGGCAGGACGTGCACGCCGAGGTCGCGGACGTGGTCATTACCGGTCTGGTCGCCCTCGCGCGGATGCGACCCGACGACGCGGCGGAGTATCTGCGGCGCCAACTGGCCGCGAAATCAGGTCGGTTCCTGGCGTCAGGCAGCGCGCCCGGGGGCGCACCGTGATCACGGCTCTGCCGGGGGGAACGGGAGATTCAGGGTTAGGCCAGGTTAGATTAGGCTTACCTAAGTAGCCGTCAGTGGTTACGACTCCCTACCCTCGTCTGGAGCACCCGGATGCGCCTCTTCCCCACCCGCGCCGCCGCACCGACCGCCGCCGAGCGCGTCCGGTCGGTCCTGGCCGCCGCCCATTCGATGACCGTGGTGAGCGACGGGCTGCACACCGAAGTGCGCCGTCTCGACGGCGCGGGCGCGATGGGCCACTTCCATCTGCACGCGCCGTGCGAGGACCCCGACGCCCAGACGGCGACGCGCATCCCGGTCCGGTTGGAGCTCACCGACATCGCTCCCACTCCCGTACGCGACCGGGTGCGCGCCCGTGTCACGGTGACCGGGCTGCTGGCCGCCCCGTACAGCGCGCGGGCCGCCGAGAGCACCTGCATGGAGTTCGGCCAGGCGGTCCTCGAAGACGCCCAGGGGCGCACCTACGTCGACCTCCACTCCCTGGAGGTGACCGCACTCGACCCGATCGCGACCAGCGAAGCGCGCATGCTGACCCACCTCATGGACGACCACGGCGAACTCGTCCCCCTGCTGCTGCGCCTCGTCCGCCCTCGCCCAGGCAGCGGCATGCTGCGCGCCCTCCCGGTGGCGATGGACCGCTACGGCGTGACCCTGCGCCTCGAATACCCCGACACCCACCACGACGTCCGGCTGCCGTTCAAGACCCCGGTGACCGACATCGACCAGTCCGGCCCCCAGATCCACGCCCTCCTGGCCACGGCACGCCGCCTCTCCCATGCGCACCACCTGCCGGCCTGACCGCCGGGCAGCATCAGGGGCCCGCCAAAACGGCAGATAATTGCATAAACAGTGGTCCCCCACAACGGTGAACTTGCTGCCGGCTCTCGCCGTCCAGCCACCGCGCCGACCCAACGGAAAGGCCTGTTCAGTGCGTTGACGCGGCTTCACGAAGCCGGGGCCGGCGCGGCCGGTGCGGAGTTCTGCGCCCTCGTGCCGCGCCTGGACTTCTTGGAGCATTGCCGGCATGCCCGCTCCGTCGACCCCGGCACCACGTGAGGAGGGCGTATGAGCGTCAGCAACCCCCCTGGCCGGTACCAGCCGATCGCCATCGTGGGAGCCGCCTGCCGATTGCCCGGTGACATCGGCGACCTGGACGGGTTGTGGCAGGCGCTGGAGGCGGGCCGGGACCTGGTCGGTGAAGCGCCCGCCGAACGGTTCGACGCCACCCGCTTCATCGATACGAGCATGCCGCGCACGGGCAAGAGCTATACCGCCGCGGGCGGTTTCCTCTCCGACATCGCCTCTTTCGATGCCGAGTACTTCGGCATCACACCGAGAGAGGCGGCCCAGATGGACCCCCAGCACCGGCTGCTGCTGGAGCTGGCGGCGGAGGCGCTGGACGACGCCGCGATCGCCCCGCGCGTGCTGGCCGGTTCGGACACGGCGGTCTACGTCGGGATCTGCGACGCCTCCTACGGTGCGCTGCAGTTCGCGAGGCCGCGCTCGGTGAACGCCTACACCATGGCAGGAGCCTCGTCCTCGCTGGCGGCGAACCGTCTCTCGCACTACCTGGACCTGCGCGGCCCCAGTATGGCGATCGACACGGCCTGCTCGTCCTCGCTGGTGGCACTGGACCGCGCATGCCGCACACTGTGGGACGGCACCAGTCGCAGCGCGCTCGCCGCGGGTGCGAACGTGCTGCTCAGCCCGTATCACTACGTGGGTTTCTCGCAGGCGTCCATGCTCTCGCAGCGGGGCAGATGCGCGGCCTTCTCCGCCGAGGCGGATGGCTTCGTACGGGCCGAGGGCGGCGGACTGGTCGTTCTCAAGAGGCTGGCGGACGCGCGGGCCGAGGGTGACCGGGTGCTCGGGGTGATCCTCGGCAGCGGCTCGAACAGTGACGGCCGTACGGCAGGAGTCTCGCTGCCCAACCCCGGGGCGCAGGAGAACCTGTTGCGCGAGGTGTACGAGCAGGCGGGCGTGCTCCCCGACGAGCTGGTGTACCTGGAGGCGCACGGCACCGGCACCCTGGTCGGGGACCCGGCCGAGTGCCGTGCCATCGGCCGTGCGCTGGCGACCCGGCGGGCGAGGGCGTTGCCGATCGGGTCGGTGAAGACGAACCTGGGCCACCTGGAGCCCGCCTCCGGCATCGCCGGGCTGCTCAAGGCGCTCCTGGTGTTGCGTCACCGCACCGCTCCGGCTTCGCTGCACTCCCAGCCGGCCAACCCCGACATCGATTTCGCCGGACTGAACCTGGCGCCGGTGGCCAAGGCCCTTCCCCTGCCGGACGCCTCGCGCCCCGTCGTGGGCGTCAGCTCCTTCGGCTTCGGCGGCGCCAACGCCCATGTCATCGTCGGCGCCGAGCCGGTCGTACCGGATGCGGCGGGAGCGGCGGCACCCGCCACGGACACGGCGTTTCCGGTACTGGTGTCGGCGCGTACCCCGCAGGCGCTCCGCGCGGCGGTGGCCCGTATGGCCGAACGGCTCGCGCGGACCGAGCCGGATCGGTTCTACGACCTCGCCTACACCGCGACCATGCGGCGGGGCGCGCACCGGCACCGGGCCGTGGTGATCGCGGACGGGCCGAGGGAGGCGGCCGACCGGCTGGCGGCGCTCTTCCCGGGAGAGGGAGGACCGGGAGAGGAGAGCGAGGAGGCACGTGGGGAGAGCGGCGGGGCGGTCGGCGAGGCGACGGAGCACGGCCGGGTGGCGTTCGTCTTCTCCGGCAACGGGTCGCAGTGGGCGGGCATGGGCACCGGCCTCCTGGACGGTGACGGGCCCTTCTCCACCGCACTCGCGGTGGTGGACGCGGCGCTGCTGCCGCATCTGGGCTGGTCGGTGGCGAAGAAGCTGGGCACGGTCACGGAGGCCGAGTTGGTGGCGACCGAGGTCGCCCAGCCGCTGCTGTTCGCCGTGCAGGTCGCCCTGGCGGCCGTGCTGCGTGAGCGCGGCGTCACCCCGTCGGCCGTGCTCGGACACAGTGTGGGCGAGGTGGCCGCCGCCCACGTGGCCGGGGCGCTGAGCCTTCGGCAGGCGGCGCGGGTCATCGCGGAGCGGTCCCGCGCCCAGGCGCCGACCGCCGGGAGCGGCCGGATGGCGGCCCTCGCCCTGCCGCAGGAAAAGGCCGCTGAGATTCTGTCCGGTCAACCGGAGTTGGTGGTCGCGGCCGTCAACTCCGACCGGGACGTCACGATCTCGGGTCCCGAGACACCACTTCGGTACCTGGCAGCCGAGATGAGCGCCCGGGGCACCGTCTGCACGATGCTGGAACTGGACTACGCCTTCCACAGCGCGGCCATGGACCCTCTCCGCGAGCCGCTGCTGCGGGCCCTCGCGGGCCTGGCGCCCTCCCCGACCCACGTGCCGATGTTCTCCACGGTGACGGGACGGCCGATCGACGGAACCGAGCTGGACGCCGCCTACTGGTGGCGGAACGTGCGCGAGCCGGTGCGGTTTGGCCCCACGGTCGAGGCCGTCTTGGACCACGCCGCGGACATCCTGCTGGAGCTGGGCCCGCACCCGGTCCTACGGCCCTACCTGCGCCGGGCCGGCGGTCGCAGACGCGCGGGGACCTCGGCAGTCGTGCCCACGCTGCGCCGCGCGACGGACGGCGGCCAGGCGCTGCGCACGGCGGTCGAGGCGACCATGGCCGCCGGCGCCGGCATCGACTGGACGGCGTACTTCCCGCGTCCGGGCCGGGTGGTGGACCTTCCCGCCTACCCCTGGCAGCGCGAGCGCCACTGGAACGGCACTCCGCACGAATGGGTGCGCAGCAGCGGCAACGGCCAGGTGGAGCACCCCCTGCTGGGTGAGCGGATGCCCGGCCCGCACCCAGTGTGGCACGGCGCCGTCGAACCGGCACTGGTGCCATGGATGGCCGATCACCAGCTGGCGGGGTCCGTCGTCGTACCCGCCGCCGCCTATCTGGAGATGCTCCTGGCGGCGGGCGAGCGGGCGCTGGGGACGGCGGTGTCGGTGGACCGGATGGACATCAGCAGCCCGCTGACCCTCCCCTGGGCCGACGCCTCCAGCGTCCACACCCAGCTCGCGCTGAACCCGGACGACAAAGTGGCGACCATCACCAGCACCGACGAGGACGCCGTCGATCCGCGGCCGCATGTGCGCGCACGGGTCCGGCAGCGCATCGGCAGCGCCCCCGGGCCCCTGGATCCGGCCGGCATCCTGGCCCGCTGCACGCGCCGCATGGCCGCCGCCGACCAGTACGCGGTGCTCGCGGAGCGGGGGCTGGCCTACGGACCGGCGTTCCAGGTCCTGACCGAGCTGCACGTGGGGGCGGGCGAAGTGCTGGCCGCCTACCGACACACCGGCCCGCAGCGGCAGTTCACCGCACACCCCGCGGTGCTCGACGGCGCCCTGCAGGCCGGTTCACCGCTGCTGGAGGGGCTCGCAGCCCACGGCGACGCCTACCTGCCCTCGGCCTTCGAAGCCGTTCACGTCTGGCGTACGCCCGCTGCCGAGGGGCTTGTCCACGTACGCGAGCGGTCCTGCGACCCGGCCGAGGCGTGCTGGGACATCACCGTCACCGACCAGGACGGCACGGTCACCGTCGAGCTGAAGGGCTGCCGCCTCCGCCGCCTCGCCAACCCCGTGCACGCACCCGTGACCCGGCATCACACCGTGCTCCGCGCCGCACCACATCCCGGCGTCCCGGCCGCGCCGGACCCGCTTCCCGACTCCCGGCTGATCGTCGCCGCCTGCGAGGAGCGGATCGCGGAACTGCGCCGGTCCTGGCAATCGTTGAGGTTCGCCGAGACGATGGAAGGGACCCAGACGTACTTCGCGGCATGTCTCGCGGCCGCCCTGGAGCGCCTCCTGCCCGATCCTTCCGGCTCCTTCACACCGGCGGAGCTGACCGCGGCGGGAATGCTGGCGAAGCACATTCCGCTGCTGGAGATGGAGCTGCCCGTCCTGGAGCGGCTCGGTTTCGTCACTCGCGCGGCGCCCGGCCGCTGGGTGCTCACCTCCACGGAACGGCAGTCCTTGGACCTGCTCGGCGCAGGACTGTCGGAGTTCCCCGCCTCCGTCAACGAGGCGGCGCTGGTGGTACGCAACGGGCTGCGGATCATGCCGCTGCTCCGTGGGGAACGCGACCCGATGGAGACATTGACCAGTGAGGGGGCGGGACACGCCCTGGAGCTGTTCTTCGACACCGCGCCCTACTGCCGCTTCCACCACCGCATCGCGCAGGCGCTGGCCGGCGACCTGGCGCGACGCTGGCCGGCGGACCGCCCGCTGCGCGTCCTCGAGGTCGGCGCCGGCACCGGCGGCCTGGCCGGCGCCTTGCTGCCCGTCCTGCCGCCCGACCGCACCACGTACCTGTACACGGACGTGTCCGCGTTCTTCCTCCCGCGCGCCCAACAGCGCTTCGCGCGTGATGACTTCGTGCGGTACCGCACATTCGATCTCGACATGGATCCGGCGGAGCAGGGCCTGGCCGAGGGCGACTTCGACCTCGTGGTGGCCTCCAACGCCCTGCACACCTGCAAGGATCTCACCGCCACCCTGCGCTGGATCGCCGCTCTCCTGGCCCCCGGTGGCCGTCTCCTGAGCATCGAGAACCACAGCCCTGAGGAGCTGGCACCCTGGTACGGGGCCGTGGACGGCCTCTGGCACCACCACACCGACCGTGAGCTGCGCCCGCGCTCCGCCCTGCTGCCCCGGCAGGAGTGGCCGCCGCTGCTGGAGCGGTGCGGCTTCACCGAGATCGCCCAGACCGGGGGCGACTGCGAGTCGGAGCTCAACTCCGCCTCCGTCATGCTGGCCACCGCTCCCCGAAGGCCCCGTGAGCCGGCGCCCGCACCTCCCGCCCGTCCGGAGAGCGCAGCGTTCGTCCTCGTCACCGAAACGCCCGCGGAGGAGCCGCTCGCCGACGCCGCGGCCGCACTCCTCACCTCCGGTGGACGGCATGCGGTCCGGCTCGTCCGGGCCGACGAGGACGTACGGGCGGTGTGGAACCGCGGCACCGGTGAGACGGCCGAGGAGCGCCACCTGGTCCTGATCCTGGCCGATCGCGCACCCTCCGGCGTAGGGGAACTCAGCGAGCACACCGCCCGACGGGCGACTCTGCTGCATGACGTGGCACAGGCCCAGGAAGCCCGTGCCCCGCGCGGCCGCAACTCGCTGTGGCTGGTGACCCGGCCCAGCGGCGCCCTCCCCGCTCCCGAACGCGCCCAGTCACCCGTCGACGCCGCGGCCTGGGGTGTCGCCCGCACACTGGCCAACGAGTGTCCGGATCTGAGCGTTCGGCGTATCAGTCTCGACCGGTCCGGCGACTCGACCGACGACGCCCGCCGGCTGACCCGCGAACTGCTCGCGCCCTGCGACGAGGACGAGATCCTCCTCGCCCGCGGAGGGCGTTTCGTCCCCCGCGAGATGCCGCTGCCCGACGTGACCGCGCCCACGTCGACCCCGTACGCCCTGGACGTCCGCAGCCCCGGGCTCTCCTACACCCTCGGCTGGAAGGCGGCCGAGCACCGGGAACCAGGCGCCGGGGAGGTGACGGTGGCCGTACGGGCGGCCGCGCTGAACTACCGGGACATCATGTCCGTGACCGGACTACTGCCATCCGAGTGCGGCGACGGGACCCCGTTCACGGCACTCGGCATGGAGTGCGCCGGCGTGGTCACCGCCGTGGGGCCCGGCGTCGGCACGACAGCCGTCGGCGACCGGGTCTTCGGCCTCGCACCCGCGGCGCTCGCCTCCCACGTGACCACTCCCGCCCAGGGGCTGCAGCTCATCCCCGACGGCATGAGCTTCGAGGCCGCGGCGACCCTTCCGGTGGCCTTCTCCACCGTGCACTACAGCCTGGAGCACCTGGCCCGGCTCCGGGAGGGGGAGACGGTCCTCATCCACGGCGGGGCCGGCGGGGTCGGGCTGGCCGCACTCCAATTCGCCCGCATGCGCGGTGCCCGCGTCATCGCCACCGCGGGCAACGAGACCAAACGCGATCTCCTGCGCGTCCTCGGCGCCGAGCACGCGCTGGACTCCCGCAGCCTCGACTTCGCGGAAGCGGTCCGACGCCTCACCGGTGGACGAGGCGTGGAGGTCGTCATCAACTCCCTCGCCGGCGAGGCCATCGCCCGCAGCCTCGAACTGCTGCGTCCCGGCGGCCGGTTCATCGAACTCGGCAAGCGCGACATCCACGAGAACAAGCCGCTCTCCCTCGCCCCGTTCCGCAACAACCTCGCCTTCTTCGGCGTCGACCTGCTCGCCCTGATGCACCAGCCCGACGAGGCACTCCGGTTGGTCGAAGAGGTCGGCGAGCGAGTGCGCGACGGCACCTACCGGCCGCTGCCGCACACCGTGTACCCGGCGGCCCGGGTGCGCGAGGCGTTCGAGCTGATGCAGCACTCCCGCCATATCGGCAAGGTCGTGGTCGCCTTCGATCCCCTCGACGAACCCGTGACCGTCGAAGCCGGCCCCGCCCGGCCCGCCCTGGATCCGCAGGGTACCTACCTCGTCACCGGCGGGCTCAGCGGCTTCGGGGCCGCCACCGCGCACTGGCTGGCCGACCGCGGGGCCCGCCACCTCGTCCTGGTCAGCCGGCGCGGGGCGGCCGCTCCCGAGGCCCCCGCGCTGCTCGACGCGCTGACCCGCCGCGGCGTCCACGTGGCCGCGCGGACGACCGACTGCACGGACCTGGCGAGCATGCGTGCCCTGCTCGACCACATCGACGCCGGCGGGCATCCGCTGCGCGGCGTGGTGCACTGCGCCATGCACCTCGACGACGCGCCCCTGAGCGAGCTGTCCGAAGAACGCTTCGCCGCCGTACTGGCGCCCAAGGCGGGCGGCGCACTGGTGCTGGACCGGCTCACCCGCGACCGGCGGCTGGACCTGTTCCTCCTGGTCTCCTCGGACGCCGCGTACATCGGCAATCTGCACCAGGCCCCCTACGTCGCGGGCAACCTCTTCGTCGAGGCCCTGGTACGGCAGCGGCGCGCGGCCGGACTTCCGGCCCAGGCCATCGCCTGGGGAGCGCTCGGCGAGACCGGATACGTCATCCGCAACGACCTGAGCGCCCAGCTCTCCGCCGTCGGCCTGGAGCCCCTCCGGCTCCGCGACGCGTTCGCCGCCGTCGACGATCTGCTCACCCGCAACACCCCGGTGGCCGGAGTGTGCCGCTACAACTGGGGCCGTGCTCGCGGTCTCCTCCCCGGCCTCAACGCCCCGCGCCACAGCCTGCTGCTGCCCTCGTACAGCGAGCAGGGCAGCAGATCCCGCGAGGAGATCCTCGCCACGCTGGCCACGCTCCCTCCCGAAGAGGCCCGCGCCGCGCTCCAGGACACCATCACCGAGCTGCTGGCCAGGGTCATGCAGATGGACCCGGACGCCCTCGATCCGCACCGCAGGCTGGACGCGTACGGGCTCGACTCCCTCATGGCCGCCGAACTCCTGACGTCCCTGCGCCACCAGTTCGACATCGACATCCCCCCGATGGAGCTGCTGCGCAGCAACCGCACCATCGACGGGCTCACCACCCTGCTCCATCTGCGCCTCGGTATGACCAGCGACCAGGGGTCGGCCACGAACTGCCCCACGGCCGGGGCCGACGACCTGCCCGCCCAGCGGTCCGGCACTCCCGGACCTCCCGCACTGCCCGTACCGCGAGCATGAGAGGGACAGCGATATGCAACAGCGGTCACCCGCACGAGCGTCGGCCCTGGAGACGGTTCTGCTGGGCGTCACCGTCCTGATCCCCACCCTGGCCCAGGGGGCGATCCTGCGCCGCCCCCGCATGGTCCGCCTCGCCGCCAGATTCGACACCAACCGCAGCGCCCATCGCACCCTGGCGCGCCTGCGCCGACGGCACGGCGCGGGCCCGGTCTCGGTCGCCGTCCCCGGGCGGCGGGTACTGCTGCTGCTCTCCCCTGAAGACGCCCGCCACATGTTCACCGCCACCCCCGCCACCCTCACCCCCGCCGCCCGGGAGAAGGCCCGCGGTCTGCGTCACTTCGAACCCGACGGAGTGCTGATCTCCGCCGGCGAAGTCCGCCCCGAGCGCCGTGCGTTCAACGAGGCCGTCCTCGACTGGGGCGCCCCCGCGCACCGGCTCTTCCCGGCCCTCACCCCCCGTGTCCGTGCAGAGGCCCAGGCCCTGCTCGACCTCCACCGCGGTTCGGGCCGGCCCCTGGACTGGGACGACTTCTCCGCGGCCTTCTGGCGCGTCATCCGCCGTGTCGTGCTCGGGGACGCCGCCCGCGACGACCACCGCATCACCGAACTGCTGGACGCACTGCGCGCCGACGCCAACTGGCTCAGTCTGCGCAGGCCGAAGGAGCGGACCCGCGAGGCGTTCCTCGCCGGCGTGCGCGGGTATGTGGACCGTGCCGAGCCCGACAGCCTGGCCGCCCTGGTCGCCGCCGCCCCGTGCACCGAAGGGGCCGAACCCGCAGGGCAGATCCCGCACTGGCTCTTCGCCTACGATGCCGCCGCCATCGCCACGTTCAGCGCCCTCGCCCTCCTTGCCGGCCACCCCGAACACGCCGACCGCGTGCACACCGAGATCGACGGCATCGAACCCGACCGGCCGGCCACCGCCGACGCACTGCCCCTGCTGCGTGCCTGCGTCCTGGAGTCGCTGCGGCTGTGGCCCACCTCGCTGGCCATCCTCCGCGACACCACCGCGGAGACCACGTGGCACAACGGCACCACCACCCCGGCCGACACCGGTGTCGTCTTCTACAGCTCCTTCTTCCACCGTGACACCCGGCACCTGCCGTACGCCGACCAGTTCGAGCCCGACGCCTGGCTCGACGGCCGCAACCAGGACAACTGGGCGCTGGCTCCCTTCAGCCGCGGCCCTGCGCAGTGCCCGGGGCAGGACCTCGTCCTCTTTACCGCCGCGACGTTCCTCGCCGCCCTCCTGCGCGACCACAGGGCTCTGCTGCTGCTCCCCCGGCGCCCCCTCGTCCCACCGGCCCCGCTGCCCCGCACCATCGACCACACCGGGCTCCGCTTCGCGCTGGCTCCCAAGTAGCGGCGGCGAACAGCGTTCCTACGGCGCCGGCGTGACGTCGGTGTGCTTCTTGATGAGTTCGTAGGAGCGGATGCGGTCGTCGAGGTCGTAGACGGGGGTGGTCAGCATCAGTTCGTCCGCTCCGGTCGCACCGGCCAGCTCCGCGAGCCGGGTCACGACGGTCTCGGGTGTCCCGACGGCCTGCTGTGCGCGGAAGGCGGCCAGTGCCCGCAGCTCCTCCGGCGTGAAGGGGTGGGCGGCCGCGTCCTCGGGCGTGGGGAAGGGCGTCTCGCTGAGGCCCTTGAGGAGGCCGGCCTTGACCACGTTCATCGGTCCGCCCCGCCATGCGGCCTCTTCCTCCGTCTCGGCGCACACCGTCTCGACACACAGCAGGACCCGAGGTCGCTCGCACCAACGGGACGGGATGAAGTCGGCACGGTAACGCTCCAGCGCCGCTGGGGTGTTGTCCGGACGGATGTGGTGTGCGAGGGCGATCGGCAGGCCGAGGCTCGCCGCGAGAGCGGCGCCCGCGGTGCTGGAGGCCAGCAGCCAGGGCTCGGGCAGCGGGTCCAGTGCGACTTCGTCGACCAGGAAGGACAGGATCGCGGCCACGTCGTCGTGGTACTCCGCGTCCGTGGTCGGTCCGGCTCCGCGGCGCAGGGCCCGTGCGGTGGTCTCGTCGAAGGTGCCCGGGCCACGGCCGATACCCAGGTCGATGCGGCCCTGGTGCAGGGCGGCCAGCGTTCCGAACTGCTCGGCCAGCGCGAGGGGGGCGTGGTTGGGTGCCAGTACGCCGCCCGAGCCGAGGCGGATGGCCGAGGTCGAGGCGGCGGAGTGCGCGGTCAGCACGACTGGCGGAAAAGCGCCGATGGCGGGCGAGTGGTGGTGCTCGGCGTACCAGACCCGGTGGTAGCCCAGCCGCTCCATTCCCTGCGCGAAGGCGGTGGTGTCGCGCAGGGTCTTCTCGGCTCGGGTCCCGGTTTGGACCATGGCGACTTCCAACGCTGAAAGCGGTACATCGATCATGCCGCCAGCATAGGGATCGGGTGTTCGGTGAGGGGGCCGCGATCCATCTGTTCTCGGCCACACGGCGAGGGCCGGCGCCACTAGTTGGAGCGATGCGGTGCGATGCGATGTGGCGGGGCGTGGTGAGGTGTGGCCGGGCGTGGTGGGGTGTGGCGGGCGTGGTGGGGTGTGCGCGCGGAGCCTGCGCTCATTCCCCCGATGGCTTCAATGGCTCCGATGGTCCCGATGGTCCCGATGGCTCCGAAGGCCTCGCGCAGCGCCGCGGCGAAGTCCGCCGGGTGTGACAGGAAGCCCACATGTCCGCCGGGGAACCCCACGACCCCGGTGCCGACCCGCTCCGCCAGGGCCCGCGTCGTACGGTGCAGCAGCGTCTTGAGCGGGTGCCGAAGACATACGCCGGCTCCTCACCGGCGACCGCGCCGAGCAGGAGGTGGGCGTCATGGCCGTGCTCCTCGATCCGCCGTGCCCGGGGCGGGCCGGTGAGGCGGCTGCGGGAGTTGCCGCGCAGGTCGAAGGTGACGACGGTGTAGTCGTCCGCTAGGAGGCCGGCCAGCGGCGCGAACATGGCCGCGTCCGCGTCACCACCGTTGACGAGCAGCAGCGGCGGGCCCGATCCGCGCACTTCGTAGTAGATCTCGGCCTCGGGAACGGGCAACATGTCTGTCTTCACAGGACTTTCAGGGTGCACCGGTGACGGAGTGCGGGGCAATGACCTGATACCGTCGTCGTTCACATGATCGACCGAGGAGGTGAGACCCGTTAACGCTGTATCAGGCTGGGTGCTCTCCTCCCACATGGCTGTGCGGTTCATCTGACGTAGGTGGCCCCGGGAGCGCCCGCAGGCATCCCGAAAGGCCCACACCTATGCGTTTCACCTCGAAGACGACCTCGAACGGCGTCTCGCCACGTCTCTTTCCCCTCGACGACATCACCGGCGTGCCCGCCTTCTCCGCGTACGACGGAACCGAACTCGCCTACCACCTCCACGGCAACGGCCGTCCCCTGGTCTGCCTGCCCGGAGGACCGACGGACTCCGCATACCTCGGCGACCTCGGTGGCCTCGCCGCACACCGTCGGTTGATCCGGCTGGACCTCCGGGGCACCGGCCGGTCGGCGATCCCGGACGATGCCGCCTCCTACCGCTGCGACCGGCTCGTCGCGGACGTGGAGGCCCTGCGCGAGCACCTCGGGCTGGACCGGATGGACCTGCTCGCGCACTGCGCCGGCGCGAATCTGGCCGTTCTGTATGCGAGCCGCCATCCGGAACGCGTCGAGAGGCTCGCGCTGATCACCCCGAGCGTCCGGGCCGTCGGCATTCCGATCAGCGGCGCGCTCCGGCTCGAAACCGCGCGGCTGCGCCGGGACGAACCGTGGTTCCCGGCGGCCTTCGCGGCCCTGGAGGCGATCGTGGCGGGCCGCGCCACCGACGACAGGTGGCAGGCCATCGCCCCGTTCTCCCACGGCCGTTGGGACGAGGCGGCGCAGGCCCATCAGGCTGCGGCGGACGAACGGATGAACACCGAGGTGGTAGCCGCCTTCGGCGCCGAAGGCGCCTTCGACCCGGACGCCACCCGCACCGCGCTCGCCCGTCTCGACTCGCCGGTCCTCCTGCTGGCCGGGGAGGTCGATCCGGGCGCCCCGCCTGCCACGGTGGCCGAGTTCGCCGGGCTGTTCCCGCATGCCGAACTCATCGTCCAGCCCGGGGCCGGACACCATCCGTGGCTCGACGACGCCGAACGCTTCGGGGCAACCGTCGCCAGGTTCCTGAGGTAGAGGTAGGGGCGAACGCCTCCAGCTGCCCGCGCCGGGTCACCATGGTGACCCGGCGGGGCGGTTTTTGAGGCCGGCATCCCCGCGACCACACAGGAGTCAGGAGTGTTGACGGCATGGTGAACCGCTGGGTCGGAGTGACGATCGACTGCGTCGATGTGGAACGAGTGGCGGGATTCTGGAGCGCACTGCTGGACCGCCCTCAGGGGCCGTCCCGGGCCGGCTGGGTCTACCTCGGTCAGCCAGGTGACACGCAGCCCCGCCTCGTCTTTCAGCCTGTGCCCGAGCCGAAGCACGGCAAAGTACGGCTGCACCTCGACGTCGCGGTCGACGACATCGATCAGGGCATCGCCCAAGTCATCGCTCTCGGCGGCCGGTTCACCGGCGAACGGCACGATTACGACGAGGGCGTGGTCGTCGTGATGGCCGATCCCGAAGAGCACGAATTCTGCCTGGTCCAGTACTACTGACGGCGCGGCGCCCGGAAAGCCGTTCGACAGTCGAGCCGGGACGGGCCATAATCCGCACTCGTGACGACGCCGCAACAGCTCCTGGTCCGTGCCGCCGCCCGCAATAACGCCGAGTGGTGCGCAGCGATGAGCCGATCTCACGGTGTGGTCGGTGCGTTCGAGGCACAGGCTTGGGCCGCCCCGGCCCGCACGCCGCTGTACTACCCCGACGCGGTGACGCTGGTGCCGGGCGCCGACCCGGCGGCGCTGGTGGCCCGTATCGACACCGCCGTGCCCGGCGCCTCCGTCAAGGACAGCTTCGCCGACCTCGACCTGGCGGAGGCCGCCTTCCAGGTGCTGTTCGAGGCACAGTGGATCCATCGCCCGGCCGGTCCGCCCGCCGTCCCGTCGGATCTCGCCTGGGACGTGGCGGGCACCCCGAACACGCTGCGCGCCTGGGCGCTCGCCTGGGACGACGGGCGCGGCTACGCAGACCTCTTCCGGCCCGAACTGCTCGACGACCCGGCCACGTTCGTGCTCGCCGGGCGGTCCGCCCGTGGCCGGGTGGTAGCCGGAGCGGTGGCGAGCCGCAGCGACGAGGTGGTCGGAGTCTCCAACCTCTTCGCGCGGGACGGCGGCCCCGACGCGGCTTGGCCCGGCGTACTGGACGCGGTGCACCGGCTGTTCCCCGCCCTGCCGGCGGTCGGCTATGAGCACGGCGACGACCTGGCGGCCGCCGTGCGTCATGGCTTCGAGCCGGTCGGTCCGCTGCGGATCTGGCTGCACGGCTAGGGGGTGTCCGATGGGACCCGGCCATGACCCATGGGACCCGGCCATGACCCATCGGACAGGCCCTGGCTCCGCGGCCGGAGCTGCCGTTCGCGCGGCCGCCGTAGGAGACGTCGGCCGGCCCGACGTGTCGTGGAAACGGCCCTCGCCGACCCGCAGGGCAGCGAGTGCGGGGGCTAACCCCACCACTGCCGTCGGGCCTGCCGCATGGGCAAGGCAAGGGCCGATCAACAACCCTTGGCTCATGACGACTTGTCCCCGCGGACGCGCCTTTCGCTTCCTTCGTCCACTGCCGCTGCTCCTCACCCTCTTCGCCACGGCCGCCGCGATGACGCTGACCGCTGCCGCTCCCCCGAAGGCGCGAGCCGACGCTGCCGGCGCCGCGCCCGGCCTCGTCTGGCGGTCCTGTGCCCAGCCCGGCGGGCCCGCGGGGCAGGAGTGCGCCGAGTTGCCGGTGCCGCTCGACTACCGCGACCCCAAGGGGCCGCGGCTGACCGTGGCCGTGTCCCGCCTGCGCAGTGATCGGCCGGCGGCGAGGCGCGGGACGCTGCTGATGATCCCCGGAGGACCGGGCAGCTCCGGGGTGCGGTGGCTGCGGCAGAAGGGGGACGCGCTGCGGAAGGAGACGGCGGGCCGGTACGACATCGTCAGCCTCGATCCGCGCGGGGTGGGCGCCAGCACGACCGCGAGCTGCAGGCTCGACGCGGACGACCGGCAGCTGGTGCACCTGCGGTCCTGGCCGCGGCGGGACGGCGGGATCCAGGAGAACGTCGCGCGGTCGCGGCGGATCGCCGCCGCGTGTGGGCGTCACGGGGGCGCCGTGCTGCGCAGTTTCTCCACCGCGAACGAGGTGCGTGACATCGACCGCTTCCGCCGGGCGCTGGGCGAGGAGAAGCTGTCGGCCTGGACCGCCTCGTACGGGACCTACGTGGGCGCCGTCTACGCGCAGAAGTACCCCCACCGCACCGACCGTTGGGTACTGGGCAGCAGCGGCGACCCCGATCCCTCGCGGGTCGAGCGGGGCTGGCTGGCGAACATGGCGGCGGGCGCCGACGACCGCTTCCCCGACTTCGCGGCCTGGGCATCGGCTCCGGCCCGGGAGGTCGAAGGTCTGCGGCTGGCCCGACGGGCCGAGGACATACGGCCGTTGTTCCTCGCGCTGGCGGCGGAGTTGGACCGTGCGCCGAAGGAGTCGACGACGGCGGGTGTGCCGCTGACCGGCAACCGACTGCGGCAGGCGCTCCAGAGCGCCCTGTACGACGACGCCTCCTTCGCCCCGCTGGCCCGGCTCGTCCAGGCGGCCCGGAACCCGGCCGAGAAGCCGGTCCTGCCCGTCGCCCTCGCCCAGCCCCTGCGGGACCAGGACGCCGCGGTCACGGTCGCGGTCATCTGCAACGACGTGCGCTGGCCGGGCTCGATATCCGGGTACCGGCGCGCGGTGGCCGTCGACCGCGTCCGGCATCCGCTCACGGCCGGGATGCCGGCCAACGTCTCGCCCTGCGCCTTCTGGAAGGACGCACCCGCGGAGCGGCCCACCCGGATCACCGCCGAGGGCCCGTCCAACATCCTGATGATCCAGAACCTCCGGGACCCCTCCACCCCGTACTTCGGCGCCCTGAAGATGCGGCGAGCCCTCGGCGACCGGGCCCGTCTGATCACCGTCGACCACGGCGGCCACGGTGTCTACCTCGGCAACGGCAACGCCTGCGGCGACCGCAAGGTCACCGCGTTCCTCTCGACGGGGCAGCGTCCGGAGCGCGAGGTGTACTGCGCGCGATGACCCGCCCCGGCGGCCCGGGGAGCCGGGCGGCGCCGGGGCCGGGGCGGTGTGCTTCGGCAGCGCTCAGCGCGAGCGGACAGCGGCGCGCGCGGGCGGCGCAGTGGGCGTCAGCCGACGCACACGACGCCGAGCAGGCACACATGTGACGGCGACGACGGGTCGGCCGACGGCGAGGTCGGCTCGGCCGTCGGTGTGGTCGCCGGCTCCTCGTTCGTGGACGGGGAGCCGGCGTCGGATTGCTCGCCGGATGCGGGCTTGGCCGCCGGCGCGGCGGCACCGCTGTTGCCGCCGTTGGCCGCGTTGCCCGAGTTGTCGGCGGGTGTGCTCGCGGACGGCGCGGGCGCGCTGTGCGGCGCCGCACTCGTAGGCGTGGAGGGCTGGGGGGCGAATCCGCCGTCCGGCTTCCGGTGCGTCGCGGCGGGCGCGGGCGTGGCGGCGGTGGTGTCCTGGTGCCGGCTGGAGGTGAGGGGCGGACGCGCGCCGGGGTGCCGCGAGGCCCGGTCGTCCGGCTGCTCCGACCCGTCGGTGGCCAAGGGGTGGGACTTGGCGGCGCTCTCCGGGTCGGGCACCGCGGACGCGTGCGTCTGGCCGTTGGACGACTTGTCCGGCAGCAGAGCCACGGTCAGGGCGCCGCCGGCGAGGGCGAACGCCGTCGCCGCCACGGCGCGGCGCTTGTGCTTCTTCCAGCGTGCGAGCTGCCGGCGCCGGGCCGCCCGGCCCTGACCGGTGGCGGCGGGCGCGGGGCCGCTCTCCGGGCCGGCATCCGGGGCATCCGCCCGCGCGGCCTCCTCGGACACGTCACGCACGACCGGCGCGGCACCGGAGTCGAGCCCACCGGCACCGGACCCGGGAACCGCGGCCACCTCGGCCTGCCATGCCTCCCAGGCTTCCCACGTCGTTGCGCCGGCGGCGACCGAGCCGTCGCGGTGGGTGGTCGGGGCTATGTCGGGGGCGTAATCACCGCATCCCGGGCATACGAGAGCCCCATTGAGGATTCGACGGCACGACGAGCAGTAGTCCATCTGCGAGCTTTCTGTGCTGCGTCGCCAGGAACGCCGGCGATCTGTTTTCACGTTCGCACGCGGGATCGAGCGGCCAGTAACGCTAACGGCGCCCACAGAAGACCGCACGTAGAGGTTGTGATGCTTCCGTGGAGATTCGCTGCCGGCGGCGCTCGCACTCCGGACATGTCTCGATGAATGCCGGGATGGACCGCTGGACCTGCCGCCGCCGAGTGTGGTCCGGGGCGGTGCCGAGTGTGGTCCGGGGCGGTGCCGAGTGCGGTCCGGGGCCTCCCCGTCGCACCACCGCGCCCGTCGCACCTCCGGTCGCGGCCGGTCACCGGGACGGGTGGTCCTGTGCTCCGGTTGGCGTCGGTGCTTCTGCGGGGTGGTCGATTCGGTGCTGGGCTGGCGCCACAAGCCGTGCACCGGCTGGCTTTGGTGTGCCCTTGTGCTTCTTCCGCATCCCTTTCGCCGTCAAGGGTGCCGGGAGCCGGATGCGTGTGCGCGCGAATCCCCTCCCGCGCGCCCTGGGCACCCAATTTTCCAGAGGAGAGCAGTGACCACTATTTCAGCGCGCCCCACGGCCCCGCCTGATATCGAGCAGCTCCCGGAACCACCGTTGCGCCGGTCCAGGGAAATCCAGGGCAATATCCTGGCCGCGTTCAACAAGGACTACACGGCTTTTCGTTATATGCGCTTCCCGGACGACGACGGCGCGGGCGGCCGCGGCTGGCTGTCCGTCATGTTGAACACGGTCGCGGTGACCGCCGCGGTCGAGGATTTCAACGAGGAGTTCTCCCTCTCCCGCCGGGCATGGGGCCAGGACCCGTCCCTCACCGCCACCTGGGTCGGGGTGTCGTTAACGTTCCCCGGCCTGCTGCGGGTCGTGCGCGAACCGGAAAGGGTGAAGCAGGACCTGGCGCCCTTCGGTTCCTTCGTGAAGGGCGCGGCCGCACGGGCGGCGGACCTGGGCGACCACGGTACGAGCGCCCCCGAGAACTGGCATTTCGGTGCGGACGGCTCAGATGTGCATGCCGTACTGATCGTGGCCGCGGACACCGAGGCCGCGCTCGACGACAAGCTCGCCAACATCGCCGCCGCGGACTCGGCGCACGGTGTGACGCTGGTCCATCAGGACGACGGCCGCACCCTGACCGGCGATCTGCGCGGGCACGAGCACTTCGGGTACAAGGACGGCATCTCCCAGCCGGGCGTCAAGGAATTCCATCGCGAGGACCGGGACCATCCCGGTTTCCGGGAGAACCGCCCGGGAGCCACCTTGGTCGAGCCCGGGGAGTTCGTCTTCGGGCACAAGAGCGAGAGCGGAAGCCCGCCCGAGGCGCCTTCGTGGATGGACAACGGTTCCCTTCAGGTGGTGCGCCGGCTGCGGCAGGACGTCGCCGGCTGGAACGAGGCCGTGGTGCGCGAGGCGGGTAAATTCCAACCGCACGCCGTTTCGCCGGATCTGCTGGGCGCGTGCCTGGTCGGCCGCAAGAAGGACGGTACGCCCCTCGCACAGGGCCAAAACCCGGTGACCGGGGTCGGTCCGGGCGGCAACGATTTCACCTACGAGAACGACGGGGCGGGGAAACACACCCCGTGCGCCGCGCATATCCGCAGAACCCATCCCCGTCACTTCGAGACCACCCAGCGACACCGCATCATGCGCCGCGGCATTCCCTACGGTCCCGCGTACACGGGAGGCCATGACACGACGGACCGCGGTCTGATGTTCGTGTGCTACGGCACCTCGCTGGAGCGGCAATTCGAGTTCGTCCAGCGTGCCTGGTCGAACAATCCCGGTTTTGTCCCCGGCACGGAGGGCGCGCCCAACGGCATCGACAAGGTGACCGGCACCCTCAAGCAGGGCGCTTCCGGCAGCCCGGACGCCCACATCGTGCTGGCCGACGGCCAGGAAGGCACCGTGTCGATGGACCGCTTCGTACAGACCACCGGTGCCGTATACGCCTTCACGCCCTCCCTCTCCACTTTGCGGCGGCTCGCCGCGAACCAGTCCCTGCACGAGAAAGCCTGAGCCGCCATGTCCAAGAACCGCCAGGACCTCCGCGACGAGCGCACCGGCGTCGATCGCGCCAACGACAAGACCTACCAGCAGCTGGCCCGAGAACTCCTGCTGGTCGGCCCCGATCCGGCCAACGAGGACCTCAAACTGCGCTACCTCGACGTCCTCATCGACAAGGGGCTCGAACGCCCCGTCGCACCCAGACGGATCCTGATCGTCGGCGCCGGCATCGCCGGCCTGGTCGCCGGCGACCTGCTGACCCGCGCCGGGCACGAGGTGACGATCCTGGAGGCGAACGCCAACCGGGTCGGCGGCCGGATCAAGACCTTCCACACCAAGAAGGGCCGGCCGGCGCCCTTCACCGACCCCGCGCAGTACGCGGAGGCCGGGGCGATGCGGCTGCCCAGCTTCCACCCGCTGACCCTGGCGCTGGTCGACCGGCTGGGGCTGAAGCGGCGGCTGTTCTTCAACGTCGACATCGATCCCTCGACGGGCAATCAGGCCGCGCCCGTGCCGCCGGTGGTCTACAAGTCGTTCAAGGACGGCAAGCTCTGGACGAACGGCGCGCCCAGTCCCGAGTTCCGGGAGCCGGACAAGCGCCACCACACCTGGATCCGCACCAACCGCTCCCAGGCCCGCCGCGCCCAGTACGCCAAGGACCCGTCCCAGATCAACGAGGGCTTCCACCTCAACGGCTGCGAATCGCGGCTGACCGTCGCCGACATGGTCAACCAGGCCCTGGAGCCGGTGCGCGACTACTACTCCGTACGGCAGGGCGACGGCACACGGGTCAACAAGCCCTTCAAGGAGTGGCTGGACGGCTGGGCCTCGGTCATCCGCGACTTCGACGGCTATTCGATGGGCCGCTTCCTGCGCGAGTACGCCGGGTTCAGCGACGAGGCCATCGAGGCGATCGGGACGATCGAGAACATGACGTCGCGGCTGCACCTGGCGTTCTTCCACAGCTTCCTGGGCCGCAGCGACATCGACCCCACCGCCACGTACTGGGAGATCGAGGGCGGCAGCCGGAAGCTTCCCGAGGCGCTCGCCAAGGATCTGCGGGACGAGATCGTGATGGGCCAGCGGATGGTCCGGCTGGAGTACTACGACGCGGGCCGCAACGGCCATCAGGGCGGGCTCACCGGGCCGGGCGGCCCCGCCGTCGCCATCCAGACCGTGCCCGAGGGCGACCCGTACGGAGAGGTGCAGACCTGGACCGGCGACCTGGCGATCGTCACCGTCCCCTTCTCCAGCCTGCGGTTCACCACCGTCTCGCCGCCCTTCTCGTACAAGAAGCGCCGCGCCATCGTCGAGACGCACTACGACCAGGCCACCAAGGTGCTGCTGGAGTTCTCGCGCCGCTGGTGGGAGTTCACCGAGGCGGACTGGAAGCGGGAGCTGGACGCCATCGCGCCCGGTCTGTACGAGTACTACCAGCGGTGGGGCGAGGACGACGCCGAGGCCGCGGTGGCGGTGCCGAGGAGCCTGCGCGATCTGCCCACCGGGCTGCTCGGCGCGCATCCGAGCGTCGACGAGAAGCGGATCAGCGCCAAGCAGGTGGAGTACCACCAGAACTCCTCGCTGCGCGGCGGCGTACGGCCGGCCACCAACGCCTACGGCGGCGGTTCCACCACCGACAACCCCAACCGCTTCATGTACTACCCCTCCCACCCCGTCCCCGGGAGTCCCGGAGGCGTGGTGCTGGCCGGCTACTCCTGGTCGGACGACGCCGCCCGCTGGGACTCCTTCGAGGACCACGAGCGCTACGGCTACGCCCTGCGGAATCTCCAGTCCGTGCACGGTCGCCGTATCGAGGTCTTCTACACCGGCGCCGGCCAGACCCAGAGCTGGCTGCGCGACCCGTACGCCTGTGGTGAGGCCGCCGTCTACACCCCGCACCAGATGACCAGCTTCCACCTCGACGCGGTACGGGCCGAGGGGCCGGTGCACTTCGCCGGTGAGCATGTGTCGCTCAAGCACGCCTGGATCGAGGGTGCGGTGGAGTCGGCGGTGCGCGCCGCCATCGCCGTCAACGAGGTCAACGCGGCCGAGGAGGTCGTCGCCGGGGTGGCCGCGGCGCCGCGCGAGCGCCGGTCCGCCGCGGCTGCGGACCGGTCGCGCGAGGAGGTGCTGACGCCATGACCACGTCCCAGACCTGCACGGTGGCCGAGTACCTGGCCATCAGGCTGGAACAGCTCGGCATCACCCATCTGTTCGGTGTCCCGGGCAACCACCTGGGCCCGTTCCTGTCGACCCTGCACGCCAAGACCAAGGTGCGCTGGGTGGGCACCCCCACCGAGGGCGGCGCGGGACAGGCCGCGGACGCCTATGCGCGGGTGAAGGTCGCCGATGCCGAGATCTCGCTCGGCGAGCAGGGCATCGGCGCGGTGGCGGTCACCTACAGCGTGGGCGCGTTCAACCTGCTCAACGCGATCGGCGGCGGCTTCGCCGAGTATGTGCCGCTGATCGCGATCAACGCCGCGCCCACCTACGAGCAGTGGCTCAACCACCGGGCGATCGGCCTGCTCACCTCGCACATGTCCCAGCGCCCGGACAGCAACCTGGACGTCTACCGCCAGGTGACGGTGGACGCCCAGGCCATCTCCCACCCGGGCCTGGCCCCCACCCAGATCGACGGCGCGATCACCGCCTGCCTCACGCACCGCAGACCGGTCTACCTGGAGGTCATGGACGACGTCTGGGAGGCGCGGTGTGCCGCGCCGCGCGGCCGTCTGACGCGGCAGCGGCGGCCGGTCACCGCGCAGAACGCGCAGATGCTCGACCGGGCGGTCACGGCATGCGTGGACCTGATCCGGCGCCACGACAAGCCCCCGATCCTGTGGGCAGGCGAGGAGATCGACCGCTTCCGGTTGTCCGACGAGTTCGAGGAGCTGGTACACGAGACCCGCATCCCGTTCTGCACCACCGTCGGCGCCAAGTCCGTGGTCTCGGAGTACACCCCGGGTTTCTCCGGCGTCTACAACGGCAAGGCCAGCAATCCGGACGTGGCCGAGATGTTCCACAACGCGGGCTGTCGCATCGGGCTGGGCACCTGGGCGACCTCGAAGAACCTCGGCGGCAAGCGGTCGATCGGGGACGACTGGGCGGTCGCCGCCCATGAGGGGGTGCATGTCGGCGCCTCGTACTTCCCCGATGTGCAGCTCGCCGAGTTCATCCCCGCGCTGCGCCGGCGCCTGGTCCTCGACTTCGGCACCGGCGCGTTCGAGACCGACCCCTTCGCCCTCGCGCGCAAGGACGGTCTCGACGTCCCCGCGAGCACCGCCGCCTTCCTGGACTCCCAGATCGGCGGGGTGTACCCGGAGAGCGTGACGTACGACAGCTTCTTCCGGCATATCAACGCCTTCCTGGAGTCGCAGACCAGCGAGCCTCCGGGCGAGCTCGGCAATCCGTTCACCGTCGTGTCGGACGCCGCGTTCGCGCTGATCGGCTCGATGAATCTGCGGATGGCGGAGCGCGCCTCGTACGTGGCGCAGAACAGCTGGCTGTCCATCGGCTACTCGGTCGGTGCGGCCACCGGGGTGGCGCTCGGCCGGCAGCAAGCGGGGAAGCGGCCGCTGGTCTTCGTCGGCGACGGCTCGTTCCAGGAGACCTGCCAGGAGATGTCCACCCACGTGCGGCACGGGCTGCGGCCGGTGGTGTTCGTCCTGGACAACGAGGGCTTCTACGGCATCGAGCAGATGCTCGTCCACCCCTGCTTCTACAAGGAGGAGACACCGACCCCGTCGTCCGACGGCGCCGACTTCTACAACGAGCTGCACCCGTGGCAGTACGAGAAGCTCGCGGACGTCTTCGGCTCGACCAAGCACCCCATGCACGGCTTCGCCGTCCGTACGCACGACCAGCTCGAAACCCTGCTGCGGCAGATCGCCGAGCCCACCGACGCCATCAACCAGGGCCCGGTCGTCGTACGGGTGCAGTTCGCGCGCCGGGACTATCCCGAGGCGCTCAGGTACAAGATCGTCGAGAACTGTCCGCCGTCCGGCGGCGCACCGTCGGAAGGGAGCGCGGCATGACCGACCCGAACACACAGCGACGGGGCGCGGCGGGCACCGCCGTCGACGACTCCGCGAGGGCGCTCCGGCACGCCATGAGCGGTCTGTCCGGACCGGAGGCCACCGGCTGGACGGGGACCGTACGGCCCGCCGGTTGCCCCGGCGAGGGCGAGAAGGTGCTGATCCTGGGCGCCGGTGTCGCGGGGCTGACCGCCGCCTACGAGCTGAGCATGCTCGGCTATCAGGTCACCGTCCTGGAAGCGCAGAACCGCGTCGGCGGGCGCAACCGCACCGCGCGACGCGGCGACGAGCTCTATGAGCTCGACGAGAAGGACAACGTCACCCACACGCACACCTGCGCGTTCGACGAGGGCCTGTACCTCAACCTCGGGCCCGGCCGCATCCCGTACCACCACCGCCGGGTGCTCAAGTACTGCCGGGACTTCGGTGTGGAGCTGGAGCCGTACGTCATGGAGACCACGGCGAACCGCGTCCGCCCGCCGGGTGCCGAGGTGACCTGGCCCAACCGGCGGGTGGCCAACGACACCCGCGGCCACCTCGCGGCGAAGCTCGCCGAGACGCTGGTGAGCACCGACGCCTTCACCGGCGAACTGCGGGACCTGCTGCGGGTGTTCGGCGCGCTCGACACGAACGGCAAGTACCGCGGCTCCACCCGCTCCGGCTACCTGGACGAGCCCGGCATCGAGGAGTGGCCCAAACCGGCGCCTCCGCTGTCGTTCGAGGACCTGGTGCACTCGGGCTTCTGGAAGGCCCGTTTCTACCAGCCCGTCGACTATCTGTGGCAGGCCACGATGTTCCAGCCGGTCGGCGGCATGGACCACATCGTCAAGGCGCTGGCGCGGGAGGCCAAACGGGCCGGCGCGAAGATCGTGCTCGGCGCCGAGGTCCGGGAGATCGAGATCGAGCCGCGCGGGCTCGGGGTCGAGCTCACCTACCGCAAGGGCGAGGGCGAGTTCCACGACAGCGCCCGCTACTGCGTCAGCAACATCCCGATCCCGGTGCTCCGCAAGATCAAGCTGACCCGCTTCTCGGATCCCTTCATGAAGGCGATCAAGCTTGTGGAGTTCGAGAAGACCTGCAAGGTCGGCTGGCAGGCGAACCGCCGCTTCTGGGAAGGAGACCTCGACAACTGCGACGACAGCGAGGGGATCTACGGCGGCATCAGCTGGACCGGTCATAACATCACCCAGCTGTGGTACCCGTCCAACGACTACTTCTCGGACAAGGGAACCCTGACCGGCGCCTACAACTTCGGGAAGGCCGCCGAAACCCTCGGCAAGCACTCACCGGACAAACGTCTGGAGCTGGCCCGCCAGGGCGCCATCCAGCTGCATCCGGAATTCGAGGACACCAAGCTCGTCCCCGACGAGCAGGGCGTCTCCATCGCCTGGCACAAGGTGCCCTACCAGCTGGGCGGTTGGGCGGCCTGGAAACCGCACGAGGCGACGCACAAGAAGGCGTACCGGCAACTGCTGCAGCCCGAGGGCACCGACACGTTCTTCGTCACCGGTGACCAGATCTCGCCGCTGCCCGGATGGCAGGAGGGCGCCATGATGTCCGCCCACTACGTCACCCAGCAGATCCTGGGCATCATGCCCCTGAGCGCGCCGGAGGAGGTCGCCGTTCCGGACTCGGTCGCGCTGACACAGGGTCTGTTCTGATCGGTTCCGGGAGCTGTTCCGGTCGGTTCGGGGTGGGTACCGAAGTCCGTTCCGATCGGTTCCGGGGGCCGGGTCGCCGAAGTGCTCGGCCGATCCGGCCCCCCTTCCGTGCCGCCGCCGCGCGGCGACCTCAGTGGGCGGCTACGGCGCCATCTCGTACGCCCCGGCCAGCGCCTCGACGCGCTCCCAGACGCGCTGCGAGCGGGCGTCGTCGACGACCGGGCGGCGGACCGCGCCCAGTGCCCAGCTCTGCTGTTCGGCGGTGGCGGAGTCCTTGCCGTGCAGCTCGACGGCGTGCGCGGAGAAGTCCCGTACGAGGACGGCGAACAGCTCGTCGAGCACGTCCTGCGGCAGGCCGGTCAGGCGGGCCTGCTCCAGGATCAGCTGGCCGTGCACGACCAGCGCGAACAGCTGGCCGACGGCGAGCAGCAGATCGAGGTCGCGGCTCTGCTCCTCGTCGGGGGCGGCGGTGGTGACGAACTCGCACAGGGCGTCGGCCTGTTCCCGGAAGCGGGCGACGTTGGGCACCTCGGCGTAGGCGTCGTAGGCGGCGCGCCAGTCGTGGAAGCGGATGGCGCCCAGCCCCCGGGCCGGCCCCTGCTGGAAGAGGAACGCGTCGTCGGCCGCGTCCAGGCGGGTCCCGACGGGCGCGTACTCGGCCGGGTTGAGCAGGTGGTTGCCCATGAACTTCAGGATCAGGGCGAGGTTGACGTGGACCGTGCCCTCCAGCTTGGGCAGACCGCGGATCTCGGTGGCGGCCTGGGCGAAGTAGGTGTCCTTCTCGAAGCCCTTGGCGGCGATCACGTCCCACATCAGGTCGATGACCTTCTCGCCCTCCGTGGTCACCTTCATCTTCGTCATGGGGTTGAAGAGCAGGTAGCGGCGGTCGTCGGGCCCTGCCGAGCGGAAGTAGTCCACGGCGCGGTCGCTGAAGAGCTTCATCCCGACGAGGCGGACATAGGCGTCGGTCAGCTCGCGGCGCACGTGCGGGAAGGCGGTGACCGGGCGGCCGTAGAGAATGCGCTGGTGCGCGTGGGTGACGGCCTCGTACATCGCGTGCTCGCAGATGCCGATCGAGGCGGTGCAGAGGTTGAACTTGCCGACGTTGACGGTGTTGAGGGCGGCGTCGAAGGCCGCGCGGCCGGTGTGCAGGATGTCGTCCGGCCGGACCGGGTAGCCCTCCAGGCGGAACTCGCTGACGTACTTCGAGGAGTCGACGACGTTCTTCACCAGGTCGTAGGCCGGGTGGCGGCTGTCGGCGGCGAAGAAGACATAGCCGTCCGGGCCCTCGACGTCGGTGCGGCGGCCGAAGACGGAGACGAGCCCGGCGGCGTTGCCGTTGCCTATGTAGTACTTGGAGCCGGTGGCCAGGAAACCGCCGTCGCCGTCGGGCTCCAGCAGCATGTCGGTGGAGTAGATGTCGGCGCCGTGGGTCTTCTCCGACAGGCCGAAGGCGAACACCTCGCCCTGGTCGAGGAGTTCGGCCGCTCGGCTGCGGGCGGCGGCGTTCTCGCTCTGCCAGACCGGGCCGAGGCCGAGGATGGTGACCTGCCAGGCGTACCAGTAGTCGAGCCCGTAGAAGCCGAAGATCTCGTTGAGGGCGGCGATCCGGGCGGTGTCCCAGCGCTTGTCCTGCTGTCCGTCGGCGGCGGAGGCGGGCGTGAGGAACGTCGCGAACAGCCCTTCCTTGGCGGAGAACGCGAGGAAGTCCGCCAGCCAGGCGCGCGAGCGGTAGTCCTCGATCAGCTTGCGCTTGCCGCGCTCCTCGAACCAGTCGACGGTGGCGCGCAGCAGCCTGCGGGTCTCGGGGTCGAAGTGCGCCGGGTCGTAGGTGCGCGGGTTGAACAGCAGCGGGTCGGCCATGGGTGTTCGCCTTTCCGGCTCGGGAGGTGAGGCTGGGAAACGGTGGCTGGGAAGTCGGGTGGGACGGGGGCGCCGGTTCAGCGTTCGGGGCCGAGCCGGCGGAGGGTGGCGAGGACGTCGTCGAGCCAGACGAGCGTCATCCGCTCGTAGGCGATGCCGCCGCGCAGCACGACGTGCTGGAGCTCCTGTCCGTCGTCGAGCGGTCGGGGGGCCTCGGGGCCGGTGAAGTCGCGCCGCTCCCCCGCGAGATAGTGCGCGAGGCGGTCGGTGTGCGCCTGGTGGTGCCGCTCGACCTCGCGGATCAGCGCGGCCGGGTCGTCGAAGGCCGCGCCGCGGATCTTCACCGCGAGCTCGTGCCGGACGCTCTCGGGCTCGATCGGCTCGTGCAGCCACTGGGAGAGGGCGGCCCGGCCCGGGGCCGCGACGGAGTACTCCTTCTTGTCCGGCCGGCCCTGCTGGGGCACCTCGCGGACATCGATCCACCCGTCGCTCTCCATCCGCTTCAGGACGCGGTAGATCTGCTGATGGGTGGCGGTCCAGAAGTAGCCGATGGACCGCTCGAACCGCCGGGACAGCTCATAGCCCGAGCCCGGCTTCTCCAGCAGGGAGACGAGGATCGCGTGGTCGAGCGCCATACCCCGATCCTTCTATGCAACTCGTTGCATAGACAAGGGGCACCGCCCGGGTGAGACACGGCTCACCCGCCCGCACGGCCCCGGCGCGCCGGTGCGGGTGGCGTGCGGGTGGCGTGCAACCACCTCGCAACCTTGCCGGGGGTTAACTGGCCGGGGCGCATCGACAGCCCGGTGGTCATGATCCGGCCGGTCAGGACAGGAGAGGCACATGTACCGCTGTGAGACGAGGAACCCGCAGGTCAGCTGCTTGGGCACGACGCCGGGCCGGTTCTGATGGGCGGCGGCGACGGGTGGGAGGCGGCCGCTCCCAGGGCCGGGGTGGCCGAGGGCGCCTCGCGCATCGCGCTCAGCGCGGCGGCGGGCGAACTGCTGCGGCTGCTGCGCGATCAGCACGGCCCGCTGATGTTCCACCAGTCCGGTGGGTGCTGCGACGGCAGCGCGCCCATGTGCTATCCCGCCGGGGAGTTCCGTACGGGATCGTCGGATGTGCTGCTGGCCCGGCTGAGCGTGGCGGGGGTGCCGGAGCCGGTGGGGTTCTGGATGTCGGCGGACCAGTTCGAGCGCTGGCGGCACACGCATCTGACCGTGGACGTCGTACCGGGGCGGGGCAGCGGCTTCTCTCTGGAGGCGCCCGAGGGCGTCCGCTTCCTGATCCGCTCGCGGCTCTTCAGCGACGAGGAGCGGGCCCGGCTCGGGGACTGACGCGGCGGCCGCAGGGCAGTGGTGAGGCCCCACGCACGGGGGAGAGCGTGGGGCCTCACTTAGACAAACGGGCAGCGGGCGGCATCGGTTCCCCCATGGTGGGGATTCGGCGAGAAAATCTTGTACGGAGTGTGCGCGGCGGCCGTGGCCCGGCCGTGGTCGGGGGCCTCGTACGGCGGTCGGGCCTCCCCTGCGACGGTCAGGCCTCGTCCTGCACCAGCCGGTCCAGCAGCTCCTGGAAGTCCCCGCTCACCACGATCCGCAGCCCGTCGCCGTCCGGCTCACTCAGCGGCGTCATCACGCCCCGGCGCCACCAGAACACCTTGGGGCTGATCGCGCCCGCCGCGTCCTCGTGACCGGCCGCCGCGAACTGCGCCATGGCCTGCAACGCCGGGATGACCTGGGCGTCGTGGATGCGGTGGAACGCCAGCTGGTGCCGGAAGGGCATGGCGACCAGCGCGCCGTCCGCGGTGAGCCCGGTGCCCATGATCCGCTGCACCAGCTCGTCGAGCACCAGGACCCGGCTCGCGGTGAAGAAGGAGTCGCCGAGCAGCACCTCGAACGCCGAGCCGTCGCCACGCCGCACCGTCTCATGCCCCTCGACGGGCAGCGCCCGCAGATTGTTCATCGCCCGGATACGCAGCTCGGCCACGTCCCCGAGGTCGGTCAGCGAGTCCTCGCTCAGCATCTGCACCGCCTCGGGCAGGTCCAGGGCGAGCACCTCGCGCAGCCCCGGCGCCGGCTCCCGGCCGTAGCGGAAGGAGTCCGAGGCCGGCAGCGTCTCCTGGGCGACGACCCGGGGGTAGAGGCAGGCCCGGATCTCCTCCTCGCTGAGGATCTCCAGCGGCTGCGGACCGTCCATCGTCCGCAGCACCTTTCCGACGTGATCCCGGATCAGCGCGGGCCAGCTCCGCTCGCCGCGCCGGTCGCGATGGCACACCGCGGCGAGGTTGCCGAGGCCGAACTGGCGGCCCGCGGAGTCGGTGACCAGGCCTGCGTACGCGGTGACTTCGAGGCCTTGTTCCGCGAACGCCTGCCGGACCTGTGATCTGAAGACGCCGCCTTCACGCTCGGAGAAGAAGCTGAACTCCCCGTCGCGTGCCAGGTCGCGGGAATCCCGCTTCGGTCCTCGGCGGAACAGGCCCATCTCTTCCTCCCGGCAGCGGCCACCCACATCGGCCATGAATGGGCCGATCGTAACGGGTGTGCCCGCCGCCCTCGTCGCCCGTTGACTGCCGCTCACCGCACGGACCGGCTCGGGGGATGCCTCGGACGACGAGGGGGTGGGGACGTCACGGGGTGCGCCCGAGAGGGGAGGGGCTCCCTCAGCCGCCGATGGTGACGTCGATGCAGGCGTAGAAGGCGTTCGCGGTGTCCGCGATGTTCCAGACCGCGAGGATCTTCTGCTTGCCGGTGATGCCGCCGAAGTTGACGGTGTGGGTGACGGTCTCGGGCGGCCGGGCACCGCCGTCGTTGAACTCCGCGACCTTGTTCCCGCCGACGAAGTACTGCCAGGTGCTGGTGGAGTGACGTGCCGTCAACTTCCAGCGAAAGGTCTGGGAGCTGCCGATCGGGGTGACCTTCCAGCCCTTGGAGTCATCGTCGAGATCGGCGAACTGGCTGTTGCCGCCGCTGCAACTGGTCAGCCCCTTGGGGCCTTCGACGCTCTGCGGCTCCCATTTGATCGGCCCGCATTCGATGGTGCCGGCGGCGCACTGCGCCTGCCTGCTGGGGGGTGAGGAGACATATCCGTGTGCGCTTGCCGGGCTCGCCGGCATGGTGACGACGAGCAGCGGGGCGATTCCCGCACCGATGGCGAGGGCCAGCCTTCTTTTCCTGTCCATGTCAACCCTTTCGCGAGGGGGGTGAAGGGCGCGAGGGTGAGGGTGATTGGTCTAGACTTTACTCGCTGACCGCGTACGGTCAAGAGGTTGCGGGCCCGGCGCACTGGAGGCACGGACGACGAGCTCGGGGGCGAGCCGGACCGTACGCCGCGGGCCCGGGGCTCCCCCGGCCGGCCGACGGGCCAGCAACCGGGCGGCCTCGGCGGCCAGTTCGCCGACCGGCTGGCGGACGGTGGTCAGCGCGGGGTCGGCGAGGCCGGCGAGCGGGATGTCGTCGAAGCCGGTGACGGCGACCTCGCCCGGCACGTCCGCGCCCAGCTGCCGCAGCCGCTGCGACGCCCCGGCCGCGATGAGGTCGTTGGCGCAGATCACGGCGTCCGGCCGGGACGGCCAGAGGTGGTCGACGGCGGCCCGGCCCCACTCCACCGAGAAGTCGCCGAGCGCGCTGCGCCCGGGCGCCTCCGGGTCCAGGGCCGCGGCGCCCGCCTCGTACGCCGCACGGCGCTCGACGGCCGCCGACGCGGTTCCGGCCGCACCGATGAAGCACGGGCGACGGCGCCCGGTGGCGGCCAGATGCTCCAGGACGAGAGCCATGCCGGCCGCGTTGTCGACGGCGACGGAGTCGGCGACGCCGGGGCCGCAGCCACGGTCCAGCAGCACCAGCGGGACCTGGGCGGCCGCGGCGGCCACCGCCTCCCGGCTGCGCCGCTCGTCGACCGGTATCAGCAGCAGGGCGTCGACCCGCCGGCTCAGCAGGGCGGCGATCCGGGCCGCCTCGGTCTCCGGGTCGTCGTCGCAGTCGGCGAGGAGCACGGCCCGCCCCTCGGCGTGCAGGGCGTGCTCCAGCTCCCGGACGAGGGTGGGGAAGAAGGGGTTGGTGATCTGCGGCAGGACGAGGCCGACGGTTCCGGTGGAGCGGCTGCGCAGGGCCCTGGCCACGTGGTTGGGGCGGTAGCCCAGCCGCTCGGCCGCCTCGCGGACGGTGCGGGCGGTCTCGGCGCCGACCGGGCGGGTGCCGGCCAGCACGCGGGACACCGTGGCGATGGAGCAGCCCGACGCCAGCGCGACGTCCTTCAAGGTGACTTCGGCCACGGTGGTGTGCCCTTCGGGTCGAGCCGTACCGGCATGAGGGCGGCCACCGTACCGGAAGGGGGCGGCAAACGTTATCACCGCTCACACACCGTGCCACCAGGGCGGATCAATGCGCGCGAACCCGGTCGGATGGCTCACATTCCGTTGACACCAGGCAGCGGAATGAGCCAAATTCTCGGAGAACGTTTTCCAGCGGCAGCAGCCCCCTGCGGCGCTCCCAGAGACTTCACCCCGCACCCCCGCACCCCCGCACCACCGTTCCGCAGAGCAAAGGGGCTCTTCCGTTGGCCAGAAAGATCATCCTCGACTGCGACCCGGGCCATGACGACGCGGTCGCCATGCTCCTGGCGCATGGAAACCCCGACGTGGAGCTGGTCGCCGTGACGACCGTGGTCGGGAACCAGACGCTGGAGAAGGTGACCCGCAACGCCCTGTCCGTGGCGCGGATCGCCGGGATCACCGGCGTCCCCTTCGCGGCCGGTTGCCCGCGCCCGCTCGTACGGGACATCGAGATCGCACCGGACATCCACGGCGAGACCGGTCTCGACGGCCCGGAGCTGCCCGAGCCCACCATCGAGCTGGACCGCCGGCACGCGGTGGACCTGATCATCGACACGGTGATGTCCCACGAGCCCGGTGAGATCACCCTCGTGCCGACCGCGGGCCTGACCAACATCGCCCTGGCCGTGCGCAAGGAACCGCGGATCGCGGAGCGGGTGCGCGAGGTCGTGCTGATGGGCGGCGGCTACCACGAGGGCAACTGGAGCGCGGTCGCCGAGTTCAACATAAAGATCGACCCTGAGGCCGCCCATATCGTCTTCAACGAGAAGTGGCTGGTCACGATGGTCGGCCTGGACCTCACGCACCAGGCGCTGGCCACTCCCGAGGTCGAGCAGAAGATCGCCGCCGTCGGCACCAAGCCGGCCACCTTCGTACTGGAGCTGCTGGAGTTCTTCCGTGAGGCCTACCGGGAGAACCAGGGCTTCGACCACCCGCCGGTGCACGACCCGTGCGCGGTGGCGTACGTCATCGACCCGGACGTCATGACGGTGCGCAAGGCTCCGGTGGACATCGAACTGCAGGGGACGCTGACCCTCGGCATGACCGTGGCGGACTTCCGTGCGCCCGCGCCGGCCGACTGCACCACCCAGGTCGCGGTGGCCCTCGACCACGAGCGGTTCTGGAACCTCGTCGTGGACGCGCTCGAGCGGATCGGCGACGTGACGGCATGAGCGTCTCCACCAACCAGCGCCCGCTCATACCGGCGGGCGGCACCGGATCGGGCGTCCGCACCGGCGTCCTGCTCACCGCCCTGCTCGCGGCGTGCTTCGCCTTCCAGCTCAACGCCAGCATGCTCAGCCCCGCGCTGAAGAACATCGAGGACACCCTCGGCGCCAGCTCCGCCGAGATCGGCCTCACCCAGACCGCGTTCTTCACCTCGGCGGCCCTGTTCTCCCTGTTCCTGCCGAGGCTGGGCGATGTCATCGGCCGCCGCCGGGTGCTGGCCGGCATGCTCGGCCTGATGGTCGTCGGCTGTGTGATCGCCGCGCTGGCGACCAGCGTGCCGATGCTGTTCGCGGGCCGGGTCATCCAGGGCGTGTGCGGTCCGGTCGTCCCGCTGTGCCTGATCATGCTGCGGGTGGAGGTGCCGGAGCCGAAGCGGTACGGCACCCTGCTCGGCGTGATCACCGCGGTCAACGGCGGCATCGCCGGTGTCGACTCGCTCGCCGGCGGCTACCTCGCCGACCACCACGGCTTCGGCTCGGTCTTCTGGGCGATGGCGGTCGTGGCCACCCTCGCCGCCGTCCTGGTCGCCACCCTCACCCCGGAGTCCAAGGCACCCGTCCCGGAAGCGGCCGGGAACCACGGCGCCCAGGGGTCGGGCGCCCGCCGGATGGACTGGCCCGGGGTCGCCCTGCTCGTCGTCTCGGTCGGCTCGCTGCTGACCGCGCTCAACGAGGCCGGCAAGCTCGCCGCGGCCAACTGGATGCTGATCGCCGTACTGGTCGTCGTGGCCGCGGCCGCCTTCGCCCTGTTCTGGCGCACCGAGAACCGCAGCGCCCACCCGCTGGTCGCCACGCGGCATCTCAAGCAGCGCGCCACCTGGGCCACCCTGCTGACCACCGTGCTCACCATGACCGGCGTCTTCGCCGTGATGAACGGGCTGATACCCGCCTTCGCGCAGGACGCCCAGGCGGGTCTGGGGATGAGCGCCGAGCAGTCCGCGTGGTGGACGCTGTCGCCGTACGCGCTGGCCGGACTGGCCATGGGCCCGCTGGCCGGTCGCCTCGCGGCCACCTACGGCTACCGCCGCGTCCTGCGGTTCGGCCTGGTCGGCTCGGTGGCGACGGTGGTGCTGATGCTGCTCACGATGCACAGCCACTCGCAGGTCCTGCTGCTGGTGACCTCCATCCTGGTGGGCATCGCCTACGCGGGCGTGGCGAACATCGTCCTCAACGGCCTGGGCATCGTGCTCTCCCCCAGCGACAACCCGGGCTTCCTGCCCGGTCTGAACGCGGGCGCGTTCAACCTCGGTGCGGGGCTGAGCTTCGCTGCCCTCTACGCGGTCAAGACCGCCGCCGCCCCGGCGGACCCGGCGTCGCCCGGTGGCTACACCGCCGGCATGATCGCCGGAGTGCTCATCCTGGCCGCGGCCATCGCCACCTCCTTCCTGATCCCGAAGCCGGTGGCGGCCGAAGCGCAGGACTGAGGCACGCCGTACGGCACGAGGGGCCGCCCGCCCACCGGTGACTTCCGGTCGGCGGGCGGCTCTTTGTGCGGTACGTACTCGATGGCCGGAGGCGGTGCGGTGGTCACCCCGGCGGGTCCTCCTCCGACCTGCGCAGGATGGCGCCGAGTCCGCCCTCCGGCGCCTGCTCCAGGTCGCGGACGACCACGATCTCGGCTCCGCTGGCGACCGCGGACCGCACCAGGGCGTCGTCCGCGCGTGCGGTCGCCGGACGCTCCTCCCCCATGGCCTGCAACTCCGTGCCCCGTACGGCCAGTTGATCCACTCCCTCGCCCACCCAGACCTGCCGTGCGATGTCCGAACCGTGCGGGCTGACCAGCAGCGTTTCGATCCGGTGCGCCCGCGCCGCCTCGACCAGGGCGGGGATGCCGGCCGCGGCCCGCGGGGCGCTCGGGCCGCCGGACCCGGCGTCCGTACGGAAGCGGTCCGTCACCTGCGCGATGTGCTCGCGTTCCCGCACGGCCCGGACCTGGGCGATGTCCCGCTCGACCAGGTCGCTCTCGGCCCCGGGCGCGCGCCCGCCGTGCTCGCTCTCGTAGGTGACGGCACGCAGCCGCCCGGGCAGCTTGTCGTGCACCAGATGCCGCTCGCGCGCCTCGCCGATCAGGACGACGGCCTCGGCGCCGCTGCTGTCGAACGCCTCGCGCACCGCGTCGACGATCTCCCCGGCGTTCTGCTGCAAGCTGTGCTCCGCCGTGGTCCGCAGATGCCGTTCGGACCAGTCGGCCGGGGCGGTGCGGGGCGGGGGCCGTTCGGTGTCGCCGGACCGTCCGGTGTCGTCGGTGCCCCGCTCCCCCAGCACGACGAGGTCCGCTCCGTCGTGGTCGAGGCGGACCACGAGGCAGACGGGGTCGTCGCCGACCGCCGCCAGCAGGGGGGTGACCCGGGGTACCGGCCCCCAGGCGGCGAAGGGCGTGGCCGGCGGGCCGGGAAGCGGTGTGTCGAGCACGACCACACCGTCGTGGGCGAAGAGCACCCGGCCGGTGTGCGCTCCCGGTGCGCAGTCGCGCGGCGCGATCAGGGCCTCGTGTACGGCCCCGCAGGTGGCCTCGTCCGCGCCGAGCGCGAAGAGCTGGGCCGTGGTGGCGCTCGCCAGCAACTCCTGTTGCGTTTCGACGTCCTCGGTGCCGTGCGAGATATCGGCGTAAACGGTTGCCCAGGGGCCTGGCCGATCGATGACCGGTCGAAGGAGCGAGAGTCGCATGGCGCTGCCTCCTTGGATTCCTCGGATTCCTCGGATTCTCCCGGTTTGCGGTTGGCTGCCACCGGTAACGCATTGCCGTCGGCGAGACGCGGTTGGCTCCCCTACGGATTCCCCTTCCGGAAATGGCCTATGCATCGCGGGCATATGCGTCTGCGCGGATCGCGGTCACCTTCCGTATGCGACTGCGCCCATTCCGTGCACACGAGGAAATCCGCGCCGGTGGCGCCTTCCGGTTGTTAGGGCGAAAGGACCGGGGAAACTGGGAGAGACGCGTCGGCTCGGTACGACAGGTAGAGGCGGAGGCAGCGATGGTCATGGAACACGGAACGGACAAGACCGGACCCGCACGGGACGACGTGATGAAGAAGCAGTTGCGCGGGCAGTTCACCACGGTGCGCTCGCTGCGCACGGACGAGGAGCACGAGCTCCAGCCGGCGGGCGAGGACCAGCCCATGGCGGCGTGGTCCCCCGAGAGCGACTTCAGGGGCGGCACACCGACCGGTATGACCGAGCAGGACGTCGGGCTGCGCTCCGAACTGGCTCAGCACCTCGGCCGGAGCCTCTACCCGGCCGACAAGAACACGATCATCGAGACGCTGCGGCGCAACAACGCACCGGACCGGCTGGTCAGCATGGCCGAGCGGCTGCCCGCGCACGAGCGCTTCGGCAATGTGCAGAGCATCGCCGAGGCCGTCGGGCTCCACACGGAGCGCCGGCGGGCCTGACGGCACCGGCCCGGTCCGTCCCGGTGCTGCCGGGCGGCGGCGGCAGGCGGACAATTGGTGGTACCGGCACCTGCCGCAGTCCGCGGCGGGGCGAGCAGAGGGAAAGAGGGAGGGCGGTCATGTCCGACGACACAATGGGCGACGAGGTCTACCAGCCGCCCCGAACCGATCCCCAGGACAACCCCAACGACCTGGACATGGAGGACGCTCTCGACGAGCCGGGGCTCGACGAGACGCTGGACACCGGCTACTCGCCCCCCGAACGGCCGTATGTGGTCAATCACGCCGGGACCACCGCACGGGAGCTGCACGACGGCGACACCCTCGAACACCGGCTGGCCCTGGAGGTGCCGGAGGTGTGCGCGCCCGACGGCGACGGGATCGGCGATCTGCCGGACGGGGTGGGCGAGCCGGTGGACGTCGAGTGCGGCGACGAGCGGGCCGGGCGGCTCGTGGGCGCCGACGAGGGGTTCTGGCGCGGCGGCAGCAACGACGTCTCCGCCCGGGACGTCGGCATCGACGGCGGTGCGGCGTCGGCGGAGGAGGCCGCGGTGCACATCGCCCGCGATGAGGATCTTCCCGGGTAGACGGCGCGTTCCCCGGTGGCCGCTTCGGTCATCCGCCCACAGGACAGTGGCGCCGCCGCCGATCTCGGTGGCGGCCCGCCATCATCGCGCGGTGAAGTGCGCGGTGGCCAGGACGCGGCCGTCGGCCGAGATCAGCCGGACGCCGGAGAGCGTGGCGGGGTCCACCGGCGCCGGGGCGCCCCAGTAGCCGTCGCCGTCGTGCAGGTCGAAGGTGCCGAGTCGGACGGTGCTGCCGTCGGTGCGCTCCATCAGGCAGGTGACCTTTCCGTTGTACGGATTTCCGGCGTCGGCGAGGTCGACGGACATGAACACCCAGCCCTGTGCCCCGGGATGGGCGTAGAGGTCACCGGCCGGCCCGCGATGCCCCACGTCGGCTCGGGTCAGCTGTGCCCACAGCACGTTCGTCCCGGCCTGGACGGGCCGCGCGGGGCCGGCCGCCATGTTCTCGATGGCCGTGCCGAGGGCCCAGCCGCCGAACCCGAAGCCGAGCGCCAGCACGGCCGCGGCGGACGCGACCCGCAGCCGTACCCCGCCGCGGAACCCCGCGCGCCGGCGCCCGAAGCCACGGGCGCTCTCGCGTCCGTCGCGCTCGGCCTGGGCCTGGGTCAGCCGCCGCGCCACCCTGGTCTCGAAGCCGGCCGGCGGTTCGCTGCGGGGCAGCAGGCCGAGCAGTCCGTCACCGACGAGGGCGAGCTGCTCGATGTACTCCCGGCAGTCCGCGCAGCGGTCCAGATGGGCGGCCGCCTCGGCCCGCTCCCGGCCCGAGAGCACGCCCAGTGCCAGCTCGGCACCGGTCTCGTGCAGCTGTTCGCAGGTCAGGTCCCTAGTCATGGCCGCCTCGCTCGGGGGCCCCGGGTCGCGGGCGCGCGGGATGCGACGACGCGGGGCGGGGTTGCGTGGGATCCGGCGCGGTGAGAGTGGCCCGCAGCTTCGCCATCGCGGCTCTGATCCGCGTCTTGGCGGTGCCCAGGGGGATGTGCTCCCAGTCGGCGACCTGCTGCGCCGTCATCCCGTAGATGCCCGCCATGACCAGTGCGCGGCCCTGTTCGCCCGGCAGCCGCGCCACCGCGGCCCGCAGGGCGGACGACGCCTCGTCGGCGAGCGCCCGGTCCTCAGGGGTGTCGGTCACCGCGTCCAGGAGCGCGTCGAGGTCCTCGGGGGCCACCGGCTCCGGCCGACGCGACCGGACGGCGTCGATGGCGAGGTTGTGCGCGATGGTCGTCAGCCAGGCCGTCACCGATCCGCGGCGGGAGTCGTAGATCTGCGCATGCCGCCAGGCGCGTTCGAACGTCTGCTGGGCGATGTCCTCGGCGAGCTGCGCATCGCGGGTGACCGCGATGGCCACGCCGAAGACCGTGTGCTGGAAGCGCCGTACGAACGTGACGGCGAGCTCCGGGTCGCCCGTGGCCAGACCAGCCAACAGCGCCTCGTCCGGGATGCGTCCGACCGGGAGCTGCAACCTCTGCATACCCTTGTCTACGGTCCGCCCCGGCCAGGGGATTGCCTGGCGGTTACGGAAGACCACGCACCCATTCTCCCTCGGTGCCGGCGCCTCGACGGGGGTCGGCGGGCACCGGCACACGGGCATCGGGACCGGGGGCATCGCGGTGCTCACGGCAGGGCTACCGAACGTGCACGGACGCGGCGGGCCGGGTGACCGCGGTGGACGCGGTGCGCGTCCGCTCCACGCCGCACCACAGGGCGAAGGCGACGAGGAGCGCCACTTCGGCGACCATGGACAGGACTCCGTACGGCGGGTCCCAGCCCTCCTCCTGGTAGGACGGCAGCCCGACGGTGCGGGACAACGCGAAGCCGAGCACCATGCCGCCGCTGACCGCCGTGCCCAGCAGCCAGGCCGGCACGGGGTGCGGCCGCGCCAGGCCCGCGGCGGCGACGAGCAGCGCCACAGCGCCGACCAGGAACAGCACTCCCATGTACGGCACTTCCGCGAGGTGTTCGGGAACGAGCAGGAGATGGACCACGGCGCTGAGGAGCGCGCCGACACCGGCGACCCCCCTCAGCCAGGCCTCGGCCGGACGAGCGGACATCGGGCACCTCCTGGAGTTCGCCGGGTCGGATCTGTCTGGGGTACGTAGTGGGCCCGGCGAATGGTTCATGATCGTCCCCGTGGTGGGCGGAGAAGGGGACTCCGTTCGCGAGCGCGGTGTTCAGCCGGCCGCTGCCGCACGCCGGCCGTGCGGCAGCAACCCGTCGAGTTCCGCCGCGAGCCGGGTGAGGGTCGGCCGGGCGGCCGGGTCGGGGGCGAGACAGCGGTCGATCGCCGTGCCGAGGGTGTCCGGAAGGCGCCGGCGGGTGCCGACGGACGGGGCGGGCCGGTCGAGCTGTGGGTACCGGGACAGCCCGGCGTCCGGTTCCTGCTGCGCTGCGCTGCCGGTGTCCGGGGCCGCCGCTCCGCTGCCGTCCCAGGTCCCGCTGTCCCACGTCCCGCTGTCCCAGGTCCCGCCCTCGCCGAAGGGCGCCTCGCCGGTGGCGGCCTCGTACAGGGTGCTGCCCAGGCCCCAGACGTCGGCGGCGGGGGTGAGCAGCCCGCCGCGCGCCTGCTCGGGAGCGAGGTAGCACAGGGTGCCGATGCCCGGCGGGGCGGGGCCGGGCGGGCGGGCGACGCTCAGGTCGAGCAGCTTCGCGCGCCGGCAGCCGACCACGACGTTGGACGGCTTCAGGTCGAGGTGCAGCAGGCCGTGGCCGTGCAGGTAGTGCAGCGCCGAGCACAGGTGCAGGCCGAGCAGGGCGAGGTCGGCGGCGGCCAGCCGGCGCCGGCGGCGGTCGATGAGGTGTGCCAGGGTCTCCCCGGTGAGCGTCTCCAGCACCACGAAGGGTTGCGGGGTCTCGCCCGTCTCGTAGCCCCGGACCAGGTGCGGGTGGGTGAACGTCTGGAGCCAGCGGCCCTCTTGCAGCAGCCGCTCGCGCAGCCGCCGCTCGCCTCGCCGGTCCGGGCGCAGCACCTTCACGACGCATCGGCACTCCCGCTCCTGGCTCCAGGCGTCGTACAGGTCCAGCCAGCCGGTGCGGCACAGGTGGGCGAGGACCTCGTAGCGCGGGGCCACCGTCGTTCCGGCCGCCAGCGGCGGCGGCTCGGGGGCCGGTGCCCGGCTCATGGCGCGACCTCGGCCTTCGCCGGGTCGCCGGGCCCGTGCAGCCGGTGCAGCCGGGCGTAGGTCGCACTGCGGCGGAGCAACTGCCGGTGGGTGCCGCGGTCGGTGACGCGGCCGTGTTCGAGCAGCAGGATCTGGGTGGCGTCGCGGACGGTGAGCAGGTTGTGGGAGATGAGGATCGTGGTGCGTCCGCTCATCAACCGGCGAAGCGGCTGCAGGACGTGCCGGGCGGATTCCGCGTCCAGGCCGGTGGTCGGCTCGTCGAGGAGGAGTACGGGCGCATCGCGGATCACGGCGCGGGCGATGGCCAGGCGCTGTCGTTGTCCGCCGGAGAGCAGCCGGCCGCGCTGGCCCACCACGGTGTCGTAGCCGTGCGGGAGTTGGTTGATGAAGCGGTGTGCGTCCGCGGCGCGGGCGGCCGCGACGATGTCCTCCTCGCTCGCGCCGGGGCGGCCGTAGGCGATGTTGTCGCGCACCGTGCCGTGCAGGACCAGGGTCTCCTGGAGCAGCATGGCGACGTTGTCCCGCAGGTCGTCCAGGCGCAGTTCACGAAGGTCGTTGTCGTCGAGGCGGATGCTGCCGTGGTCCGGGTCGTAGAAGCGCAGCAGCAGCTTGGCGGCGGTGGACTTCCCGGCGCCGCTGGCCCCGACCAGTGCCAGCGTCTCGCCGGGCGCCACCCGGAACGAGACCCCCGACAGGGCCGGCCGGGCGGTCCCGGGATAGGTGAAGGAGACGTCGTCGAACTCGATGTCACCGCGGGCACGGCCGAGCGTGCGGGGAGCCGGGGCCTGGAGGACCTGCGGGCGCTGGTCGAGCAGCTCGATGATCCGCTCCGCGGCGGCGGACGCCGAGTAGAAGGTGTTGCTGAGGCCGGAGATGCCGCGGATGGGGCTGTAGAGCCTGCTCAGCAGGGTGAGGAAGACCATCAGGCCGCCCAGGGTGAGGTGGCCCTGGGTCAGTTGCCAGGTGCCCAGGCCGATCACGAGCAGCGCGCCGGCCAGCTCGATGAGGTCGACGACCGTGGCGTACACCGCAGCGATGCGCGCGGAGGCCATGGCGGCCCGGAACCGGCCGAGGTTCTCGCGCTCGAACCTCCGGTGCTCCCACCGCTGCCGGTTGTACGCCTGCACGAGGGCGATGTTGCCCAGGGCCTCCTCGGTGAGCGCGCTGATCGAGCCGCTGCGGCGCCGCCGCTCCCGCGACGCGGCCTTCACCCGCCGGGCGAAGCGGCGGGCGGTGCACCAGAACATCGGCGCGATGACGAGGGCGAGCAGCGTCAGGTCCCACCGCAGGTAGAACAGCACGCCGAGGAAGACCCCCAGCCGCATGACCTGGGCGATCGCGTCCACGATCCCGGAGAGCAGGAACGTCTCGACCGCGTCGACGTCACCGGTCACCCGGGAGAGCACATCGCCGAGCCGCCGCCGCTCGAAGAAGCCGAGCGACAGCCCCTCGACATGGCGGAACAGATCGGACCGCAGGGCCAGCAGGAACCGTTCGCTGACCCAGGTGGAGGTCACCTCGTCGGCGAAGTCGAGGACTCCGGCGAGGAACGTCAGCGCCAGGTAGGCGAGCGCGATCGGCAGCAGGAGGTGCAGATCGCGCGGGACCAGCATGTCGTCGATGACGATCTTGAACAGCCAGATCTCGGCCGCGTCGACGACCGGTCCCAGCACGACGAAGGCCAGGATCACCACCAGCCAGCGCCGGCCGCCGTGCGTGTAGGGCCAGAAGCGCCGGAAGACCTCGCGTAGGGCCACCGGCGGAGCGGCCTCGACGATGCCGTCCGCGCCGTCGGGGTCCTCGGCGACGGACAGCAGCCGCCGCACGCTCCAGATCAGCCGGCGCCTCGCGGCGGGGCGCGTGTCGCCCCTGCCCGCGCCTTCGCCCGGGGCGCCGGCGCGGGTGGGAGCGTCCGGCCGCGCGCTGCTCATGGCGTCTCACCCACTGATGCGGCCGGGCAGTAAGCCCGGCCGCCGACAGACACATCGAGTGCTCAGTACCTCCCTCCATGGCCCCTGCCGTGGCCATGGCTGCGGCCGTGGCGCCGACGCCGGCGCCGACGGCGGTCATGGTCGTGTTCGCTGGTGTCCCTGCGCCTGCCCGTCGTCGAGCGGTCCCGACGGCTGTGGCCCAGCGCGGGAGCCAGGTTTTCCAGGACTCCCATGCTCATCCCTTCCTCGTGGGCCCTCAGAACCACCATCAACCACGTATACGGAACAAATCGAAAAAGGGATTCACCCGCTCCCGAGACCGGTACCGGTCGTCACCGCACCCGTTCCGCGGTCTCCTCTTCCTCTTCGGGGAGTTTCACATCGCTCACCGCGATGTTGACCTCGACGACTTCGAGCCCGGTCATCCGCTCCACCGCGGCTATCACGTCCTCGCGCACCGCCCTGGCCACGTCCGGGATGACTTCGCCGTACTCGGCGACGATGTCCAGGTCGACCGCCGCCTGCCGCTCGCCGACCTCGACCTTGACGCCGTGCGTCGCGGTCGTGCCTCCCCCGGGTACGCGCTTGCGCAGCTCCCCCACCGACCGGGAGAGACCGCTGCCCAGAGCGTGCACCCCCGCCACATCCCCGGCCGCCAGATATGCGATCTTCGCGACCACGCCGTCGGCGATGGTCGTCCGCCCGAGGTTCCCCGCGTTCCGCTGCCCTTGCTGGGAGGATTCGGTCATCGCGCATCACCCTCTGCTCCGTTGCGGCGAAAATTCGGCCCTCTCTTCACGCTAGGGCGCGGGGCAGGAAGCCGCCTCTCTTCCTTTGCCGACCCGGCAATCGCCTTTGGGATGCAGTGCGGCGCGCTCCAGCGGTGCCGACGGGTCGATGGACACCTCCAGCGGGGCGGGTTCGGCACCGGCCCGGACCAGCAGATCCCCGACGGCCGCGATCATCGCGCCGTTGTCCGTGCACAGCTTCGGCGGCGGCACGCGCAGCGCGATGCCGGCCGCCCGGCAGCGCTCCTCGGCCAGGGCCCGCACCCGGGAGTTCGCGGCCACCCCGCCGACCACCACCAGGGTGCCCACCCGGTGCTCGCGGCAGGCCGCGACGGCCTTGCGGGACAGGACATCGGCCACCGCCTCCTGAAGCGAGGCGGCCCCGTCGGCCAGTGGCAGCTCCTCGCCCTGGATGCGGTGCCGCTCCGCCCAGCGGGCCGCGGCCGTCTTCAGCCCCGAGAAGGAGAAGGCATGGCGGGCGTCCCGCGGCCCGGTCAGCGGGCGGGGAAACGCGACGGCGCGCGGATCGCCGTTCCGGGCCGTCCGGTCGATGGCGGGGCCGCCCGGGTAGGGCAGGCCGAACACCCGGGCGACCTTGTCGAAGCACTCCCCGGCCGCGTCGTCCACGGTGTCGCCCAGGTGCACGATCGGATCGCGCGCCAGGTCCCGCACCAGCAGCAGCGAGGTGTGCCCGCCGGAGACGATCAGCACCATGCAGGGGTCGGGCAGCGGCCCGTGCTCCAAGGTGTCGGCGGCGACGTGCCCGGCGAGGTGGTGGACACCGTACAGCGGCACATCCAGCGCATACGCCAGGGACTTGGCCCCGGCCAGGCCCACCTGGAGCGCCCCCGACAGGCCGGGGCCGGTGGTGACGGCGACCGCGCCGATGTCCGCCATGCGCAGCCCCGCCTCGTCCAGTGCCCGGCGGACCACCGGCGTGAAGGAGTGGACATGGGCGCGGGCGGCGATCTCGGGGACCACCCCGCCGAAGCGGGCGTGCTGGTCCATGCTCGACGCCACCGCGTGCCCCAGCAGCCGCCCCTCCCGCACCAGCCCCGCGCCGGTCTCGTCGCACGACGACTCGATGCCGAGCACTACCGGAGAGCCCACGCCGCCACCTCTTTCCCCATTCATCGCAGTTGCAACTAATGTGCAATAAGGATACGGCGCGGCACATGGGCGCCCGTGACCGCGGGCAGGCGCCCGTCCGGCCGCCCGGCGCACCGTCAGTTGGCGCCGCGGGCCCGGGGAACGACGACCGGCGAGGCGTCGCCGGGCGCCCGCAGGATGTCGGCGTCCAGCGCGTAGAGCTCCTTGACCAGGGCCTCGTCGACCGTGTCGCGGGGGGCACCCTCGGCGATCACGCGGCCGTCCTTCATGGCGATGACGGTGTCGGCGTAGCGGGCCGCGGCGGCCAGGTCGTGCTGGACCATGACGACGGTGCGGCCGGTGGCTGCCACCTCGCGGACGAGTTCGAGGACCTCGACGACATGGCCGAGGTCGAGGGCGCTGGTGGGCTCGTCGAGCAGGACGACGGGGGTGTGCTGGGCGAGGACCATCGCGAGCCAGCAGCGCTGGCGCTGGCCGCCGGAGAGCCGGTCGAGGCGTTCGGCCGCCAGCTCGGTGGTGCCGGTGGCCGCCAGCGCCTCGCGTACGGCCGCCTCGTCCTCGCGCGACCACTGGCGCAGCAGGCCCTGGTGGGGGTGGCGGCCGTAGCGGACGAGCCCGGCGACGGTCACGGCCTCGGGGGCGCGCGGCGACTGCGGCAGCAGGGCGATCCGGCGCGCGGCCTGACGCTGGCTCATGCGCCACACGTCGGTGCCGTCCGCACGGACCGTGCCGGACTGCGGGCGGTGCAGCCGGGCGAGGGTCCGCAACAGGGTGGACTTGCCGCAGCCGTTGGGGCCGACGATCGCGGCGACCTGCCCCGCGGGTACGTGGAACTCGGCGTCCCTGACGACGGTGCGGCCGGGGTATCCGGCGCTCAGCGCGCGTACTTCGAGCCCGGGAGTGGCGCTCATGCTGGTCATGCCTTTCTGGTGGTCCGGTCCGAGCCGAAGAGGACCCAGAGGAGGAAGGGCCCGCCCAGGACGCTGGTGACGACGCCGACCGGGAGTTCGACGGGCGCGGCGACGCGTCCCAGCGCGTCGGCGGCGACGATGAGCGCGGCACCGGTCAGCGCGGAGCCGAGCACCGGGACGCGGGTGGGGCCGCTGAGCCGCTGGGCGAGGACCGGGGCGGCGAGCGCGACGAAGGCGATGGGGCCGCCGACGCCGACCGCGATCCCGGCGAGCGCCACGGCGAGGGCGAGTGCGGCGGCCCGCAGGCGTCTCAGGTCGACGCCGATACTCGCGGCCATGTCGTCGTCGAAGCGCAGGAGTTGCAGGCGGTGCCCGGCGGCGAGGGAGAGCGGCAGCAGGAACAGCAGGGCGATCAGCAGCGGCGTACCGACGCTCCCGTCCCGCCCGTTGAGGCTGCCGACGGCCCAGAGGAACACGCCGCCCGCGGTGTTGTCGTTCTGGCGGGACATGACGAGGTCGCCGACCGCGCCGATGAAGGTGGAGACGCCGATGCCGACGACGAGGACGCGGTAGCCGCGGCGGCCCGCACCGCCCGCGCACAGCACGACGAGCGCCGCCGCGGCGACGGCGCCGAGCGGGCCGAGCCACCAGCCGCCGACCATGCCGGTCGCGGAGCCGGCCGCGGAGGCGACGACCGCGGCGGTGGCCCCCTCGTTGACGCCGAGGAGGTCGGGGGTGGCCAGGCGGTTGCCGGCGAGGGTCTGGGTGAGGCAGCCGGAGACGCCGAGGGCGGCACCGACCATGAGGCCGACGAGGACGCGGGGCAGCCGGAAGTCCCGCACGATCATGACGCTCCCGGGATCTCCGGTGCCGAGCAGCCCGGAGAGGGTCTGCGCCGGACTCATCCCGGTCGAACTCGCCATGACGGCGAGGGCGATGAGGACGAGGAGCAGCGGCACGAGGAGCGCCGCGGCAAGCGCGCTGCGGCGGGGGAAGAGCCAGGAGAGGGTCGTGGTGCGCAGGACCGTGCTGTCGGGCGGGGTGACGTCCGGTTCCCTGCCGGAAGGGGTCATGCCGAGGCTCCTGCGGTCGACAGGCGGGACGAACGGGCGATCCACACGAGCAGCGGTCCGCCCACGAACGCGAGCAGCACGCTGACCGGTGTCTCCCAGGGCCGGATGACGATCCGGGCGAGGATGTCGGCGAGGATCATGACATCGGCCGCGATCAGCGCGGACAGGGCGAGTTGGGCGGTCGTCCGCGCCCCGGCCAGCGTCCGGGCGGCATAGGGGGCGAGCAGGCCGAGGAAGGCGATGGGCCCGGCCACCGCGACCGCGCAGCCGGCCAGCAGCGAGACGGCCGCGGCGACCACGAGCCGGATCCGGCCGGGATGGTGGCCGAGCGAGCGGGCGCCGTCGTCGCCGAGACCGAGTGCCGACAGCGGGCGGGCGCAGCCGAGCGCGGTGAGCAGGCCGACAGCGACCAGCGGCAGCAGCGGCACGAGGTCGGAGATCTCCACCCCGGCGAGGGAGCCGATCGTCCAGTAGCGGTAGGTGTCGAAGGTCGCCTGGGTGCCCAGCAGCACATACGAGGTCATGCCGTGGAAGGTCGCGCCGAGCGCGGAGCCGGCGAGGACGAGCCGCAGCGGGGAGCCGGCGGCGCGTCCGGACCCGGCGAGCAGCAGCACGACCGCGCTCGCGGCCATCCCGCCGAGCAGGGCCCACAGCAGCAGTGCGAAGGAGGACGCGGCACCGAAGAAGGTCAGACCGACGACGACGGCGAAGGCGGCGCCGGAGTTGACGCCGAGCAGTCCGGTCTCGGCGAGCGGGTTGCGGGTCGCGGTCTGCAGCAGGCAGCCGGCGGTGCCGAGGCAGACGCCGACGAGCACGGCGGCGAGCGTGCGCGGCAGGCGTACGTCCAGGACCGCGAGCCGGAGTTGGGCGTCGGCGCGGGCGGCGGGGTCGCCCACGAGGTAGTCCCAGGCGCGGGCGGGCGAGCTGGATCCGGTGCCGATGAGCAGCGAGAGCAGCGCCAGGCCCAGCAGGAGGACGGCGAGTGCGGCGGCCGCCCCGAGGGGAGGGCGCGCCGGAGTCGGCGGGCGCTCGCGACGACCGTATCCGGTCGTATTCGGCCGCTCTCGTTGCGTTATTGACATATGGTTAGCCTAACCTAAGTCCAGTTGGCCGGTACGGGCACTGCGCAGTACACCCGAATGCCCGGAATGACCTCATTTTTCGTGACGTCCAGCTCCCCGGTAACAGCGCCGGAATGCGCTCTTCCGGGACCAACCCCCCATCGAACAACGGAGATTTCAGGTCATGATGTCCCTCTCTTCCCGTGGCGTGGCCCGCCCCGTCGTCGCGGCCGCCCTCCTCGCCGCCTGTGCGCCGGCCCTGAGCGCCTGCGGATCCGGCGGACAGCACGCCGGCTCCGGCAGCGGGAGCCGCGCGGTCCGGATCACCGACGCGACCGGCACGAAGGTCGAGGTGCCGGCCGCACCCCGGCGCGTCGTGGCGCTCAGCGAGATGGACCTGGACTCGGCGCTCGCGCTCGGCGTCAAGCCGGTGGGCCTGGCCGCCGGCCGCGGCCAGCAGGGCGCCCCCGGATACCTCGCCGAACGGGCCAAGGGCATACCGGTCGTGGGCGCGGTGACCGGCCCGGACATCGAGAAGGTCATACGGGCCAGACCCGATGTCATCCTGGCCGGGCAGACCGCCGACGCCCAGGTCCTCAAGCAGCTGCGGGACATCGCCCCGACCGTCGTGACGATCGACGGCGGCAAGGACTGGAAGAAGTCCCTCCAACTCACCGGCAAGGTACTCGGCAAGGCCAACGCGGCCGAGAAGTTCCTCGCCGGCTACGACACCAAGGCCGCCGCCCTCAAGAAGGACCTCGGCGCACAGGCCGGCGCGCAGGTGTCGGTGGCCCGCTACTCGGCGAAGGGCACGGCCGTCATGCAGCAGGGCGTGTTCATCAGCGACGTGCTCAAGGACCTGGGCTTCCGCCGGCCGGGCGTGCAGAACGACAGGGGCGAGGGGCACTCGACGCCGATCAGCGACGAGAACCTCAAGGAGGTGGACGGCGACTGGCTGTTCATCGGCACCCTCGCCGCCGCCGGCCCGGACGCGGACCTGTTGGACCAGCTCACCAAGAAGCCCGCCTACCGGCAGCTGAAGGCCGTGCACAACCGGCATGTGACCACCGTCGACGGCTCCAAGTGGACGAGTCTGGGCGGCGCCGAGGCGGCGCTGTCGGTGCTCGACGACATCCGGAAGGCCATGGTCAAGTGAGCGCCGAGGGGGAACTCACCGGGCGGCTCGCCCTCGTGACGGGCGCGGGCCGGGGCATCGGCGAGGCGGTGGTCCACGCGCTCGTCGAACGCGGCGCCCGCGTCCTGGCCACCGACCTGGTGCCCGAGGGCGCCGAGCGCCTCGCGGAGCGGTACGCCGACCACGTCACCGCCCGGCCGCTCGACGTCACCGACGCCACGGCCGTGGAGGCCCTCGTCGCCGAGGCCGAGGACACGCTCGGCCCGCTGGACATCGCCGTCAACGTCGCGGGAATCCTGCGGAGTTCACCCGCCGTGGACCTGGCCGACGAGGACTGGGCGGCCACCTTCGCCGTCAACACCGACGGCGTCTTCCACGTCTCGCGGGCCGCCGCCCGCCGCATGGCCGAGCGCGGCTCCGGCAGCATCGTCACCGTCGCCTCCAACGCGGCCGGCATCCCCCGCGCGGGCATGTCCGCCTACGCCGCCTCGAAGGCCGCGGCCGTCATGTTCACCAAGTGCCTGGGCCTGGAGGTGGCCGCGCGGGGCGTCCGCTGCAACACCGTCTCCCCCGGCTCGACCCGCACCGAGATGCAGCGCGCGATGTGGGCGGCCTCCGGCGAGGACGACGAGGCGGCCGCCGTACGGCGCGTCATCGAAGGAGACCCGGCGGCGTACCGCACCGGTATCCCGCTCGGCCGGATCGCCGACCCGGCCGACATCGCCGAGGCCGTCGCCTTCCTCGTCTCCGACCGCGCCCGGCACATCACCCTGCACGACCTGTACGTCGACGGCGGCGCGACGCTGCGGGCCTGAACCGGCCGCGGACCGCCCGCACCCTTTCCGACTCGGGCCCGTGCCCTTCCCACTGGAGACACCCATGTCCGCCTCACTGTGCGAACCCACCTCCCCCGTCCCGGACCCCGCCCTGACCTCGATGCTCTCCCCTGGCGCGGCGACCGCCCTGCTCAGCGCCTGCCGCCCCGGAGAGGACCGCTTCCTCGCCACTCCCCGGCACACCCTGCTCGCCCGGGGAACCGCCGCCGAGATCCCCCACGACGAACGGCCGTTGACCAGACGGGTGCAAGAAGCCCTCGACGCCCGGCGGCACGTGGGCGAGCCGGCGCCGATCGTCGTCGGCTCACTGCCCTTCGCCCCGGACGCGCCGCCCGCGCTCGCCGTCCCCGAGTCCGCGCGGTGGGCACCGCCGCTGCACGAGGACCCGCTCCTCGCGCTCCCCGCCGCCGCGGGCCGGGGCCCGCTGACCGCGGTGCCCGCCGCCGCGCACTGGCAGGTGCGCGAGGTGCCGTCGTCCGCGCGGTACGGGGAGGCGGTCGCCGCCGCGGTCGCGCGGATGCGGGCCGGGGAGCTGGACAAGGTCGTCCTCGCCCGCACCCTGGAGCTGACCGCGGAGCGCGAACCCGACCTGTCGGCGATGCTGCGGCACCTGGCCGGCCGCGATCCGGGCGGCTACACCTTCGCCGTCCCCAGCGGTCCGGGCCGCACGCTGATCGGCGCCAGCCCCGAACTGCTGGTCGCCCGCCAGGGCGGCCGGCTCACCGCCAACCCGCTGGCCGGCTCGGCGCCGCGCAGCACCGACCTTGCCGAGGACGTGCGCGCCGCGGCCGCGCTGCTTCAGTCGTCCAAGGACCTCCATGAGCACGCGGTCGTCGTCGACGCCGTACGCGAGGCGCTCGCGCCGTACTGCACACGCCTGGAGGTGCCGGCGCGGCCGACGCTGGTGCGTACCGCCACCATGTGGCACCTGTCGACGACCGTGACCGGCGAGCTGGCACAACCCGCCGCCACGGCACTGGAGTTGGCGGCCGCCCTGCATCCGACCCCGGCCGTCTGCGGTACGCCGACCGACCTGGCGCGCAGCGTCATCGCCGTGTCGGAGCCCTTCGACCGGGGCCCGTACACCGGGATGGTCGGCTGGCAGGACGCGGACGGCGACGGCGAGTGGGTCGTGACGATCCGCTGCGCCGAGGCCGAGGGCCGCACACTGCGGCTGTTCGCGGGTGCCGGTGTGGTGGCCGCCTCCACACCGCAGGCCGAGACCGCCGAGACCGCCGCCAAGTTCCGTACCTTCCTCAGCGCCGTGGGAGCCTCCCTGTGAGCACCGAAGCACGCGCCCTGGCCACCACCGCGGGCCTGGACGCCCCCACCTGGCCCGCCGAGTTCGCCGAGCGCTACCGCGCCGCCGGGTACTGGCGCGGGGAGACCTTCGGGCGGATGCTGCGCGAGCGGGCCGCCGCCCACCCCGACCGGACCGCCCTCGTCGACCCCGCGCCCGAGCGCCGCGCCTGGACGTACCGGGAGCTCGACGAGCGCGCCGACCGGCTGGCCGCCGGCTTCGCGGCGCGCGGGATCGCCAAGGGCGACCGGGTCGTGGTGCAGCTGCCCAACGTCGGTGAGTTCATCGAGGTGGTCTTCGCGCTGTTCCGGCTCGGCGCGCTGCCCGTCTACGCGCTGCCCGCGCACCGCGAGACGGAGATCGGCTACTTCTGCTCCTTCACCGAGGCCACCGCGTACGTCGTCCCCGACCGGCACGCGGGCTTCGACCACCGCGCGCTGGCGTCGAAGATCAAGGCGCGCACGCCGAGCCTGCGTCATGTCTTCGTCGTCGGCGACCCCGGTGAGCACACCGCGCTGTCCGACGTTCCGTGCGACCCGGTCCGGCCGCCCGACGGGCCGGAGCCGCACGAGCTGGCGTTCCTGCAGTTGTCGGGCGGGACGACGGGGGTGCCCAAGCTCATCCCGCGCACCCACGACGACTATCTGTACTCGCTGTGGGGCTCCAACGAGATCTGCGGCGTGGACGGGGACACCCGCTTCCTGGTCGTACTGCCCGCGGCACACAACTTCCCGATGAGTTCGCCCGGTTGGCTCGGCGTGCTGCACGCCGGAGGCACCGCGGTCCTGTGCCCCCGGCCCGACCCGGCGACCGCCTTCCCGCTCGTCGAACAGGAGCGGATCACCATGACGGGTCTGGTGCCGCCGCTCGCCCTGGTGTGGACGGAGGCCGGCCCGAAGGCGGAACACGATCTGTCGAGCCTGGAGCTGGTGCTGGTGGGCGGTGCCAAGTACAGCCAGGAGGCGGCCCGCCGGCTTCAGCCCGCGCTGGGCTGCCGGCTGATGCAGGTCTTCGGCATGGCCGAGGGGCTGGTCAACTACACCCGTCTCGACGACGACCACGAGACGACCGTGACGACCCAGGGGCGGCCGATCTCCCCGGACGACGAGATCCGCATCGTCGACGACGCCGGCCACGAGGTCCCCGAGGGCGCGTTCGGGCATCTGCTCACCCGCGGCCCGTACACCATCCGCGGCTACTGGCGCGCGCCGGAGCACAACGCGACGGCCTTCACCGACGACGGCTTCTACCGCACGGGGGACATCGTGCGCCGCACCCCGACGGGGCACCTCGTCGTCGAGGGCCGGGCCAAGGACCAGATCAACCGGGGCGGGGAGAAGGTCGCACCGGAGGAGGTCGAGAACCTCATCCTCGGCCACCCGTCCGTGCACGACGTGTCCGTCGTCGCCGTGGCCGACGACTACCTCGGCGAGCGCACCCTCGCCTACGTCATCCTGCGCGAGGGCGCCGAGCCGCTGCGGCCGGCCGCCGTCAAGCGCTTCGTGCGCGGGCGCGGGATCGCCGACTACAAGGTCCCCGACCTCGTCGAGTTCGTCGACGCCTTCCCGCAGACCGGGATCGGCAAGGTCAGCAAGAAGGGCCTGCGGTCCACCGCGGCCACCGCCCAGCAGCACCGAAAGGCCCCCGCCTCCATGGCACTTCCCACGATCGCTCCCTACCCGCTGCCGACCGCGCAGGAGCTGCCCGCGAACCGCGTCGCCTGGACCGTGGACCCGGCCCGCGCCGTGCTGCTCGTCCACGACCTGCAGCAGCACTTCCTCGACGCCTTCCCGGCCGGCGAGCAGCCGGTGACCGGGATGCTGGACAACACGGCGCGCCTGGTGCGGGAGTGCCGCCGCCGCGGCGTACCCGTCGTCTACTCGGCGCAGCGGGGCGGCCAGACGCCCGAGGAACGCGGTCTGCAGCTCGACTTCTGGGGCCCCGGCGTCGCGGACGACCCCCGCGCCCTCGCCCTGCCCGAGGCCGTCGCGCCCGAGCCCGGTGACACGGTCCTGACCAAGTGGAAGTACAGCGCGTTCGTCCGCACCGAACTGGAAGGGCTGCTGCGCGACGCGGGCCGCGACCAGCTCGTGATCGTCGGCGTGTACGCGCACATCGGGGTGCTGATGAGCGCCTGCGACGCGTGGATGCGCGACATCCAGGCGTTCGTCGTCGCCGACGCCGTCGCCGACTTCTCCCGCGACGACCACGACATGGCGCTGCGCTGGGCCGCCGGCCGCTGCGCGGTCGTCACCACCACCGACGCGCTCTTCAAGGAGGTCTGAGCCGCCATGGCCCTGACTTTGGACCGGATCCGCAGGGACGTCGCCGACTGCCTCGGCGAGGAGCCCGCCGACATCCCCCTGGACGAGAACCTCGTGGACTACGGGCTGGACTCCATAAGGATCATGTCGCTGGTCGAGCGCTGGCGCCGGGAACACGGCGTCGAGGCCGGGTTCGTGGACCTCGCCGAGCGGCCCGCCATCGACGCCTGGGCACCGCTGCTGGGGGTCACGGCGTGACGGCCCTGCTCACCGGTGGCGCCCGGCCGAAGCCGGCCGGCGCCCCGGGCACCGTGCTGCCGCTGACGGCGGCCCAGTCGGGCATGTGGTACGCCCAGGCCCTCGATCCGCTCAGCCCCGCGCAGAACACCGCGGAGTGCCTGGAGATCGACGGACCGCTCGATGCGGACCTCTTCGCCCGGGCCCTGCGCCGCGTCACCGCCGAGGCCGACGCCTTGCGGGTGGTGCGTATCGAGGACACGCCGGAGGGGCCGCGCCAGTGGGTCCTGGACGAGGTCGAACCGCCGCTGACCGTACGCGATCTGCGTGCCGCGGACGATGCCGAGGAGGCGGCCGGGGCGTGGCTGCGCGCCGACCTCGCCGAGCCGTTCGACCTGACGGACGGCCCGCTGTTCCGGCACGCCCTGTTCCGCGTCGGCGAGGAACGGTGGCTGTGGTACCAGTGCATCCACCATCTCGTCATGGACGGCTTCGGCTACTCCCTCCTGGTCCGCCGCACCGCCGAGGTGTACGGCGCACTGGCGCGCGGTCAGGAGCCGGGCCCGAGCCCCTTCGGCGCCCTGGCGGACCTCGTCGCCCAGGACCGGGAGTACCGCTCCTCGGCGGACTTCGCGGCCGACCGCGCCCACTGGTCCACCGCCTTCGCCGACCGGCCCGAGGTGCCGCGGCTGGCCGGCCGCGGCGCGCCGCCCGCGCGGACGTTCCGCCGCCGCACCGCCCACCTGCCCGCGGCGACCACCGAGGGTGTCCGGAAGCTGGCCGACCGGCTCCGTGCGACCTGGCCGGACGTCCTGATCGCCGCCCAGGCCCTCTACACCTCCCGGGCGAGCGACCGGTCCGACGTCGTGCTGGGGCTGCCGATGATGGGTCGGCTGGGCTCGGCCGCCCTGCGCGTGCCCGGCATGGTCATGAACATCCTGCCGCTGCGGCTGACCGTCTCCCCCGACGCGACCTTCGCCGAACTCGTCCGGCAGGTCGTGCTCGGCATCCGGCAGGTCCGCCGCCACCAGCGCTACCGCTACGAGGACATCCGCCGCGACCTGGGACTGCTCGGTGAGGGCCGCGCCCTGGTCGGCCCGCTCGTCAACGTCATGCCCTTCGACTACGGCGTGGAGTTCGCCGGCGCGCCGGCGCGGGCGGGGAACCTCTCGGCCGGGCCCGTCGACGACCTGACCGTCAACATCTACGACCGCGCCGACGGGCGCGGCCTGCGCATCGATCACGACGGCAATCCGGCGCTGTACGAGGACGCCGGACTCGCCGCCCACCAGGAGCGGTTCCTGCACCTGCTGGACCGGCTCGCCGCCGCCGACCCGCACCTGCCGCTGGCCGCGCACGGGATCGCCACGCCCGCCGAACACGCCCTGGTCGTCGAGGAGTTCAACCGCACGGACCGGCAGCTGCCGCCGACGACGCTGATCGGGCCCATCGAGGCCCGGGCCGCCAGCACACCCGGCGCGACCGCCCTGGTGTACGGGGCGACCTCGCTCACCTACGGGCAGCTCGACGCCCGCGCCAACCGTCTGGCCCGGCATCTGCAGACCCTCGGTGCCCGGCCCGGTGCGGTGGTGGCGGTGTCGTTGCCGCGCTCGGTGGAACTCGTCGTCGCCCTGCTCGCGGTGCTGAAGGTCGGTGCCGCGTACCTGCCGCTCGACCCGGACTATCCGGCGGAGCGGCTGGCGTACATGCTCGACGACGCCGCGCCCGTGTGCGCCGTCACCGACCGCCCCGGACGGCTTCCCGACCGCCCCGGAACACCCCTGGTCGCCCTGGAAGGCCTCGATCTGAGCGGGTACCTCGCCATCAACCCGGGGCGCCCGCTGACGCCCGCGCACCCCGCGTACGTCATCTACACCTCCGGTTCGACCGGCCGCCCCAAGGGCGTGGTCGTCCCGCACGGCGCGATCGACAACCGGCTGCGGTGGATGCAGGCCGAGTACGGCCTGACGGCCGCCGACCGGGTGCTGCAGAAGACGCCGTCGTCGTTCGACGTGTCGGTGTGGGAGTTCTTCTGGCCGCTGCGCGAGGGCGCGGCGCTGGTCGTCGCCGAGCCCGGCGGCCACCGGGACCCGGCCTACCTGGCCCGCCTCATCCGCGAACAGGCCGTCACCACCTGCCACTTCGTGCCGTCGATGCTCCAGGCCTTCCTGGCCGGGCCGGACGCGGCCGGGTGCCGGGGGCTGCGTCGGGTCTTCGCCAGCGGCGAGGCCCTGCCCCGCGAGACCGCGAACGCCTTCGCCCGCACGCTGCCCGGGGTCGCGCTGCACAACCTCTACGGGCCGACGGAGGCCGCCGTCGACGTCACCCACCACACGTGCGCGCCCAACGGCGACGGTCCGGTGCCGATCGGCAAGCCGGTGTGGAACACCCGCCTGTACGTGCTCGACGCGGCGCTGCGGCCCTGTCCGCCGGGTGTCCCCGGCGAGCTGTACCTGGCCGGGCGGCAGCTCGCCGACGGCTATCTGCACCGTCCCGAGCTGACCGCCTCCCGGTTCGTCGCCGACCCGTTCGGGCCGCCCGGCGGACGGATGTACCGCACGGGCGACCTGGCGCGCTGGACGGAGCAGGGCGAGGTCGAGTACCTCGGCCGCACCGACGACCAGGTCAAGCTGCGCGGCCAGCGCATCGAACTCGGCGAGATCGAGGCCGCGCTGGCGGCCCAGGACGGTGTGGACGGCGCCTGCGCGCTGGTGCGCGAGGACGACGGGGACGGCAGCGGATCGGCCGGCCAGCGGCTCGTGGGCTATGTGACCGGCGGCGCGGACCCCACGGCCGTACGGGCCGGGCTGGCCCGCGTGCTGCCCGAGCACATGGTTCCGGCGGCCGTCGTCGCCCTCGACGCCTTCCCGCTGAGCCCCAACGGCAAGCTGGACCGCCGCGCCCTGCCCGCCCCGGTCTTCACCGGCGGCGCGGGCGCGCGGCGCCCGTCGGGTCCGCGCGAGGAGGCCCTGACGCGTCTGTTCGCCGAGGTGCTCAGGGTCGAACGGGCCGGTCCCGACGACGCGTTCTTCGACCTGGGCGGCACGTCCCTGCTCGCCGTGCGGCTGGTGGCGCGGGTGCGCGAGGCGCTGGGCACCGAGCTGACGATCGGCTCGCTGTTCGAGGCACCGACGCCGGCCGCGCTCGCCGCCCGGCTCGACGGCTCGGGTCCGGCGGCCGAGGACGCCCTGGATGTGCTGCTGCCGCTGCGCGGCGCGGGCGCGCGGCCCCCGCTGTTCGCCTTCCACCCCGCCGGCGGCATCGCCTGGTGCTACGCGGGCCTGTCCGCCCGTCTCGGCCCGGATCAGCCCGTCTACGGCGTCCAGGCGCGCGGCCTGGTCCACGACGAGCCGCTGCCAGACGCCCTGGAGGAGCAGGCCGCCGACTATGTGCGGCACCTGCGCACCGTCCAGCCGCACGGCCCGTATCGCCTCCTGGGCTGGTCCGTCGGCGGCGTCCTCGCGCACACCGTCGCCGTGCTGCTCCAGGAGGCCGGGGAGGAGGTCGCCCTGCTCGCGCTGCTGGACGCGTTCCCGGCCGAGCAGTGGCGCGAGCGGCCCGCGCCCGAGGAGGGCGACGCGCTCACCGCGGTGCTGCGGATGGCGGGCTTCGACCGTACCGACGAACGCACCCGCGACGATGTGCTGGCCACCCTGCGCCGCGCGGGCAGCCCGCTCGCCGGCCTCACCGACCACACCCTGTCGAAGATCGTCGACATCGTGCCGAACCACGCGCGCATGATGCGCGCGCACCGGCACCGGGCCTACCGGGGCGACCTGCTGTTCTTCACGGCCGCCGCCCCGCGCGCCGAGGACTGGCTGACCTACGAGGCGTGGCGGCCGCATGTGAGCGGCACGATCACCAACCGGGATCTGGACTGCACCCATCCGCAGCTGATGCAGGACCGGCAGCTCGACGAGATCGCCGCCGTGCTGGCGGCGCACCTGAAGGAGCTGGACGCATGACGCCGCCGTCCGGTCGCTCCGCTCCGTTCGGCCCGGTGCCCGACGGCCGCGTCACGGAGTGACCGCGGGCCCGTGGCGGGGCGGCCGTACCGCCCCGTCACGGGCCCGCTCACCTCTTGCCGGACAGCAACCCGACCAGGCCGTCGGCCAGCTCGGTGCGCCAGCACAGGTAGTCGTGGCCGCCGTTGAACTCGCGGTAGACGGCGTCCTCGTAGCCGGCGGCGGCGAGGGTGTCCCGCAGCCGCCGGGCGGCGGGCAGGGCCACCCATTCCTGCTCGCCGAAGGAGAGCCAGAAGCGCACGGGCAGCCGCGGCGAGGCGGCGAGGCGCCCGGTCAGCCACTCCGCTTCCGGGCCGTCGGGCCACCAGAACGAGCCGGACTGGGCGAGGGCGTTGCCGAAGCGGTGCGGGGCGGTGAACGCCGCGTAGGCGGCGGTGAGCCCGCCGAGGCTCTGTCCGGCGACCACCGTCCGCGCGGGGTCCTGGGTGATCGGCAGCCGCCCGGCCGCCCAGGGCAGCAGTTCGTCCGCGAGGAAGGCCACGAACTCCGGACGGCAGGTCAGCTCCGCCCAGCGGGTGGACGCGTCCACGGACTCCGGCAGGACGGCGGCGAGCGGCGGGATCCGGCCGTCGGCGATGAGGTTGTCCAGCAGGTGCGCGACACCGAGCCGCGGCTGCCAGTGCTCACCGTCGAGCAGCACGAGAACCGGCAGCTCCGCCGACTCGGGCTGTTCGAGCGCCGGCCGGTACAACCACACCCGACGCGGCCCGCCCAAATGCCGGCTCGGCACCTGGAAGTCCCGCACCGTGCCCCGCGCCACACCCTCCCTCGGCTCCCAGTCCACCGCGTCCGGCGCACCCGGAAGCTCGGCGTACGCGACCGGATCCCCGCTCCACCGACGCGGCAGCGTACGGGAGTTGTACGGATCGGCACGGCGCTGGGTGCGCAGCCACTGCCAGTAGGCGGGGTCGTCCGGGCCGGGACCGCCGCCCTCGTCGACATGGAGGTCGTAGGTGCCGCGCCAGTCGCGGCGCAGCCGGACCGTCCAGTGCCAGACGTCGGTACCCGGGAGGCGCTCCATGAGATTGCCCTCGGGCGCCCGGGGGTCGGCCAGCTTGTTCGGCATCACCTGCACCCGGCGGGTGGCGGGCGTACCGCGCCAGAGGTACGTCACGGCCGCGTGCTCCTCGCTCCCCGCGGGGTCGGGCGTGACGACCGGAGTGCCACGGCGACACACGCCGGCCCAGAACTCCTCGGTGTCCCCCGGCGACGTCGGCAGGAAGCCGGGCCGCGCCAGGCGCGCAAGCGCGTGCGGGCGTGCCAGCCGGGGTGGGTGCTGTGGGGTGCCCTGGGGCGGCACGGGTGCTGACATACGGGCGAACTCCGAACCACGAGCGATCGACTTAGGGTCACCTTACCTTCGCATCGATCGCGTCGCGGACGGATACCCGTCCCGACAGCCGGGGTCACCTCATGCGCCGGGACCGGCCTCGCGCCTGGTCAACCCACAGGCCACGAGGACGGCCCCAGCCACGCCCGCGCCCGATTCGGACGATCCCCCGTTTCGCCCGAATCAGGCAGTCTGACCGGAATCCGCCCGAGAACGGACATCCGGAGCCGCGCTGAGTATATTGGCTCTCAGCCAGTCAACGCAGGAGTTACAGGATGTCCCCCCGCAGCGCATCGGTCAATGAAGAATTGCGGCGGCGCTCCCGCGAGCGTCTGCTGCAGGCGGCGGTCGAGCTGGTCGGGGAACGCGGGTACGAGGCGACCACGCTCGGGGACATCGCACAGCGGGCCGGGGCTGCACGCGGGCTGGCCTCGTACTACTTCCCCGGTAAGCGCCAGCTGCTGCAGTCCGCCGTGCACCGGCTGATGCATCTGACGCTGCAGGCCGCGCTGGAGCGCGAGCCCCGGCCGAGCGGGCCGGACGCGGGGCGGGAGCTGCTGGCGCGGGCCATCGACGCGATCCTGGGGCTCGCGCACGATCGCCCGCTGCTGATGCGTACGCACATGGCGGGGATACTGACGGCCGAGGGGTTCATCCAGTGCCCCGAGCAGCAGCGGCTGGCCCAGTTGCTGCGCGAGACGGTCGTGGCGTACGGATCGGCGGACCCCGACGCCGACTATCCGCTGCTGCGGGCGCTGCTGATGGGTTCGGTGGTGCCGATGCTGCTGCCGGGGGCGCCGATGCCGCGGGCCCGGTTGCGGGCCGAGCTGTTCCAGCGCTACGGGCTGGACTGGGAGTCGGGCTTCCCGCCGGACGACTGAGCCGCCGCCCGGCGGGGCGCGGACGCGGTGCCCGGGCGCGTCAGCGGTAGTCGGGCTGGGTCTGGACGTTGAGCTCCCTCATGCGGACCGACTTGGCGCTGTCCGTCAGGCGGTCGTCGATCGCGAGGACGTCGAAGCCCTTGGCGATGTCGTTGGAGTAGATGTGGCCGTTGTAGTAGTACGCGGACCACGCGCCGCCGGAGACGAGTGAGTCGGTGGAGATCGGGCCGCGTTCGAAGTAGCCGATCTCCTTGGGGTGAGCGGAGTCGGTGAAGTCCCAGACGGAGACGCCGCCTTGGTACCACGCCTGGACCATGATGTCGCGGTTCTTGGCGGGGATCAGCGAACCGTTGTGGGCCACGCAGTTCTCGGTGTCGGCCTGGTGGCGCGGGATCTTGTAGTAGCTCTTGAAGACCAGCTTGCGGTGGGTGCCCTTGCCGGTGATGTCGTAGATGCCGTCGGCACCGCGGTCCGGACCGACCTGCGCGTTGCAGGTGGCCGCGCGGCCACCGCCCAGCTCGTCGGTGAACACCACCTTGTTTCCCCGCTCGTTGAAGGTGGCCGAGTGCCAAAAGGCGAAGTTGACGTTGTCCTGGACCCGGTCGATCACCTTGGGCGCGGCCGGGTCCGCGATGTCGATGAGCACGCCGTCGCCCATGCAGGCGCCCGCGGCCAGCTTCAGCTTCGGGAAGGTGGTGATGTCATGGCAGCCGGTGGTCTGCGACACGCCGGGGTTGGTCGGTCCGCCGGGGTTGCCGCCGTCCGGGAAGAGGACGGGGAAGTCGACGACGGCGGCCTTTTCGGGGGCGGCGCGCGGCACCTTGATGACGGAGATCCCGTCGTGCGGCGGCTGGCAGTCGGGGAAGGTCGCGCTGGGCGCGTACGACGAGACGTAGAGGTAGACGTTCCGGCGCTCGGGGACCAGCGTGTGGGTGTGCGAACCGCAGGAGGTCTCGACGGCGGCGACGTACCTGGGGTGCGCCTTGTCGCTGATGTCGAAGACCTTCATGCCCTCCCAGGAGGACTTCTGTGTCGCGGGCTGCGGCGTGCTGCTGCAGGAGTCGTCGGTGCGCGAGGAGTCCGTGGACAGGAAGAGCAGGTCTCCGGAGACCGAGATGTCGTTCTGCGATCCGGGGCAGAGCACCTGGCTCACGGTCCTGGGCGCCTCGGGTCGGGAGATGTCGTAGACGACGAAGCCGTCGTAGTTGCCGGCGAAGGCGTACTTCCCCTGGAAGGCGAGGTCGGAATTGGTGCCCTGGAGCGCCTGCTTGGGGATGTTGGTCAGATGGCGGACGTTGTCGCTGTGCACGACCTCGTCCTTGCCGGGGATCTCGCCGTTCCTGATCGCGGCCCGGGTGTCCGCCGCCCGGTCGGGGCCGACCTCCTTGGCCGCGGCGGGGTGGTCCCCCGGGTCGGGGGTCGCGGCCGCGGGTTGGGCCATGAAGAGGGCGGCCACGAGCCCGAGGGTCGCGGCCGCCGCGCCGAGGGATCTGCGCCGCACGAGGGGTCTGTGCAACGACGTCACAGGGTCCTCCCTTGGAGTCCGTTCCGATGTGAACGGTTCTTGGCCCCGGTAGTATCGCGCTGCTCATGTACATATCAATAGAAGGAAATGGACATGTAATGCCCTAGGGCCTGTCCGATGGGTCAGGGCCTAGTGGGGCTGGTGGCTCTTCCGGCAAGGGCGGGGCGGCCAGGGCCCTTTGGATGGTCCGACGGACAGGAGTGTGCGTTGACGCGTCCCAGGAGAGAGCGCCCCAGGAGAGTGCCCGGCCTCGCCGCGGCCGGCTCGGCGCTGGCCGTCTACCTTGTACTGAGCGGCTGTTCGGCCGACGGCGGCGCCACCAAGGCGAGCCGGAACCGTGGCCCCCAGGTGGTGGCACCGGGCAAACCGGGGGAGCCGGCGAAGGTGCTCACCGCCGACGAGGCCAGGAAGGCGCGCGGCGACGACGCCCCCAACTCCGCCGACTTCGGCTACGTCCAGATGATGATCCCGCACCATCAGCAGGCGCTGGTGATGACGGCCCTGGCCGAGCGGTACGCCGCCGATGCGCGGGTCGAGCGGCTGGCGGCGCGGATCGCCGCCGCCCAGGGGCCGGAGATCGGCGCGATGAAGGGCTGGCTGAGCGGCCATGGCGGGCCGCGCGCGGAGGGCGGCCACCACCACGGGGACATGCCCGGAATGGCCGGTGCCGCTCAGCTCGAACGGCTGCGGGCGGCGCGCGGAGCGAAGTTCGACGCGCTCTTCCTGACGTTGATGATCGCCCACCACCGGGGCGCGGTCACCATGGCCACCGAGGTGCTCTCCGCGGGCCGGAACACGCTCGTCGAAGAGATGGCCGACGATGTCATCGCGCAGCAGAGCGCCGAGATCGGACGGATGGAGCGGATGCGGGCGGCGCCGCGGTAGGCGCGGCGGGGCGCGCGGCCGGGGCGGGCGGCGTCGCGACGGACGCAGGGCGGCCGCGCGGGCGGGATGCGGTGTGCCGGACGTCCGGGTGGGTGGGTGGGAGGGTCAGCGCTTGTTGTGACGCGGCGTCAGCAGGCCTTCGTCGCGGGCGCCGGCGATCAGCCGCAGCGATCTTCGGCGGTTGCGGCCGGTGGCCAGCATGACCGCCAGCACCGGATCGCGCCCCTCCCGCTGGGCCTGGCGGTAGGCGTCCGCGGCGAGCCTGCGGCGCTCGGCGGCCCGCGACCGGGCGAGCAGGGCGGAGCGGGCATGCTCCTCGGGCCCCTCCCCCGGCCCCGGCGCCTCGGCCGCCGGCCGCACCGCGCCGTCCGCGGCGGCGCCCTGCGCCCCCTTGGCTCCGGCGCCCGCGGGCTCCGGGGCCGGATCGTACGCCGACTCGCCCGCCGGCTCCCGTGCCGCCTCCGGCATCGGCTCCGCCGGCTCCTCCTGCGGCGCCGCCCCGTTCGGCGGCTCCGGCGCCGGGCCGCCGGTCACCGCCCCGTGTGCCACGCCCGTCACCGTCGCGCGCGCCGGACCGGCCGCCGGCTCGTCCGCGGACCCGGACGGCGTCCCGCCCGCCCGCTCCGGCGAGGTGGCCACCGGGCCGGGCTGCCGGGGCGCGGGCCGGTTCTTCTGCGGCCGTCCGGTAGCCGTCCGGAAGGCGTCGTCCAGGGGGCCCTCGATCCAGCGGGCCAGGTCGGCGAGGCCGTCCGGGGTCAGCGGCGGGTCGGCCCGTACGTCCTCGACGGTGATGTGGTCGTCGGAGACCGTCACAAGGACATCGATCCGCGCACCGTCGGCGAAGGTCAGCCGGGCACTGCACCAGGGGCCCAGGGGATCGAGCCGGGGCGGCGGACACCCGCGGCCGTCGGTTCCGGTCGCCTCGTCCGGGGCGGCGGGCCCGGGAACGGGCGCGGCCGTGCCATGCCCCCGCAGCTCCCACGTGGGCCACTCCTGTGGCGCGCCCTGGGCTTCATATCGGTGATTAACGGTATAAAAGTCACTTTCCGACACATTTGAAAACCTAGCCTCCAGCCCACCCGGGCCAGTGGCGCGGCACGCTCATCCCAACGGGAGCAACCCCGATAGCGCATCTCCCGTCGCGCGCCCGCCGGTGCGATCCTGGGGGTAACCCGCGGAAGGGGCCACTCGTGCTTCGTGTCGCAGTGATCGGTTCCGGGCCCAGCGGTGTCTACACCGCCCAGTCCCTGATCGAGCAGCAGACCGTACCGGACATCGAGGTGTACGTCCTGGACCGGCTGCCCTGCCCGTACGGTCTGGTGCGCTACGGCGTCGCACCGGACCACGAGAAGATCAAATCGCTGCAGAACAATCTGCGTACGGTGTTGGAGCACCCCGGGGTGCACTTCCTGGGCAATGTGGAGGTGGGGGCACCGGGACTGGGCGTCCAGGAGTTGCGGGAGATCTTCGACGCGGTGGTGTTCTGCGTCGGCGCCGCCACCGACCGGCACCTGGGCATCCCCGGTGAGGACCTGCCCGGCAGCCATCCGGCGACCGAGTTCGTCGCCTGGTACAGCGCGCATCCGGACGCGGCCTCGACCCGCTTCGCCCTCGCGGCACGGTCCGCCATCGTGATCGGCGTGGGGAACGTGGCGGTGGACGTGGCCCGGATGCTCTCGCGCCGGGCCACCGAACTCGCGACCACCGACATGCCGCAGGGGCCGCTCGGCGCGCTCGCGGACAGCCGCGTCGAGGACGTCTGGATGATCGGCAGACGCGGGCCCTCGCAGGCCAAGTTCACCACCAAGGAGCTGCGGGAGCTGGGCTCGCTTCCGGGCACGCAGGTGCTCGTCTGGCCCGACGAACTGGCGCTGGATCCGGCGTACCACGACCCCGCAGAGCTGCCCGCGGTGGGCCGGCGCAACGTCGAGGTGCTGCGCGGCTGGGCGGAGCGCCCGGCCGCGCAGGCCCCCGCGCAGGAGCACGGGCGGCGGATCCATCTGCGGTTCTTCCTCCGCCCCGTGGAGGTGCTCGGGGACACCACCGGGGTGCGCGCGGTGCGGTTCGAGCGGACCGTGCCGGACGGCCACGGCGGCGTCACGGGCACCGGTGAATTCGAGGAGATCGAGGGCCAGTTGGTGCTGCGCTCGGTCGGCTATCGGGGAACGCCGCAGCCGGGCCTGCCGTTCGACGAGGCGACCGGGACGGTGCCGCACAAGGAAGGACGGGTGCTGCGCAACGGGACGCCGCTGCCCGGCGTGTATGTGGCGGGCTGGATCAAGCGGGGCCCCACGGGGGTGATCGGCACCAACCGGCCGTGCGCGAAGGAGACCGCGCTGTCGCTCCTGGCGGACGCCGCGACGCTGGCGGAGCGCGCGACGGCCGAGGACCCCGTGGCCGCGCTCACCCGGGCGGGACAGCGGCCGGTCCCGTGGCCGGGCTGGCTGGCCATCGAGGCGGCGGAGGCGGAGTGGGGACGCGGCCTGGGGCGCGGCACCGTCAAACTCCCGGACTGGCAAGGGCTGCTGGAGGCGGCCCACGCGGCGGACGTGACCGGCTGACCGTTCCGGCCGGCGGGAGGCTAGCCGAGGCGGCGGGACTGCAGTTCCGCCGCCCGCAGGACGCCGTCGAGCAGGCCGGGGAAGAGCGCCTCCAGGTCGGCCTCGCGCAGCCGGTTCATCTTGGCGGTGCCGCGGTAGAGCTGCTGGATGACGCCGTGCTCGCGCAGCACCCGGTAGTGGTGGGTGCAGGTCGACTTGCTCACCGGGAGCTCGATGTCCGCGCAGTTCAGCTCGCCGTCGGCGGCGGCCAGGGTGCACACGATGCGCAGCCGCATCGGGTCGGCGAGGGCGTGCAGGACGTCGGTGAGCCTGATGTCCTCGCGGGCCGGGTGCTCCAGCGAACGAGAGCCCGGCGGGGCGCCCGGCGGCGTCGTATCGGTCGGCATGACGGCTCCTGACTGGTCTGCGGGACTCGGATCGGCGCGGTGCCCTTCCCGTGCGTTCATTGTCCGCCCGCCCATTGTACGAGAAGCGTCGTAGTTTGACATCCACCGTAGTACGACGCTTATCGTATGAGTGCGGGTCCAACCGGAGCCCGCTCCTCTCCACGCACAGGAGCCCCCCGTGAGCGCACTGTTCGAGCCCCTCACCCTTCGCTCGCTGACCATCCCGAACCGCCTCTGGATGGCGCCCATGTGCCAGTACTCCGCGGATCCCGAGGGCCCGGCGCAGGGCGTGCCCGGCGACTGGCACTTCCAGCACCTGGCGGCACGGGCCGCGGGCGGGACCGGCCTGATCCTCACCGAGGCGACCGCGGTGAGCCCCGAAGGGCGGATCAGCCCGTACGACCTCGGACTGTGGAACGACGCCCAGACCGAGGCCTTCCGACGCATCACCGACTTCCTCAAGGCGCAGGGGACCGTCGCGGGAATCCAGATCGCCCACGCCGGCCGCAAGGCGTCCACCGAGCGCACCTGGGTCGACCGCGGCGCCCCGCTCCTCCCCGGCCAACGACACGGCTGGGAGCCGGTCGGGCCGAGCCCGCTGCCGTTCGGCGAGGGGTTCGCCACTCCTTCCGCGCTGTCCGTGGAGCAGATCCGCGAGCTCGTCGCGCGGTTCGGGGCGACGGCCCGGCGGGCGCTGGACGCCGGCTTCGAGGTGGCCGAGATCCACGGCGCCCACGGCTACTTGATCAATCAGTTCCTCTCGCCGTTCACCAACCGGCGCACCGACGAGTACGGCGGCTCCTACGAGAACCGGACGCGGTTCGCGCTGGAGGTCGTGGATGCGGTGCGCGAGGTCTGGCCCGACGAGCTGCCGGTCTTCTTCCGGATCTCGGCGACCGACTGGCTCACCGAGGACGAGAGCGACGACCGCGAGGGCTGGACCGCCGACGACACCGTGCGCTTCGCCCGCGACCTCAAGGAGCACGGCGTCGACCTGCTGGACACCTCCACGGGCGGCAACGCACCGGACGCGAAGATCACCACGGGGCCGGGCTACCAGGTGCCGTTCGCCGAGCGGGTCAAGAAGGAGGCCGGTCTGGCCGTGGGCGCCGTGGGGCTGATCACCGAGGCGCGGCAGGCCGAGAAGATCATCGCGGACGGCCAGGCCGACGCCGTACTGCTGGGCCGCGAACTGCTGCGCACCCCCAGCTTCGCGCAGCACGCGGCGCGGGAGCTGGGCGCGGAGATCCGGGTTCCGCAGCAGTACCACCGCGCCGTCTGACGCGGCGCGGGGACGGTGCGGACGCCGGTGCGCCACGGCGCGGGCGGTGCCGCACCGCACCGTGAGCCGATGCCGCACCGCACCGTGTGACCTGCGCGAACAGCCGCCGGGACGGCGTTGTCAGTGGCCGGGTGCAGACTTGCCACTGTCTGAGACAACGGCGTCCCGGAGGTGTTCCGGCAATGACCGACGTACTACTCGCGGTGGGCACCCGCAAAGGGCTCTTCACCGGCCGGCGGCGGCACGGCGACTGGGAATTCAGCGGCCCCCATTTCCCCTCACAGGCGGTGTACTCCCTCGGGATCGACAGCCGCCGTGCGACGCCCCGGCTGCTGGCCGGCGCCGACAGCGCCCATTGGGGCCCGTCCGTCTTCCACTCCGACGACCTGGGCGCTACCTGGCAGGAGCCCTCCCGCCCCGCGATCAAGTACCCCAAGCACACCGGCACTTCACTGGAGCGGGTGTGGCAGCTGCATCCGGCGGGCCCGGCCGCCCCGGACGTGGTGTACGCGGGCACCGAGCCCGGCGGCCTGTTCCGCTCCGAGGACGGCGGCGAGACCTTCGCGCTCGTCCGGGCGCTGTGGGACCACCCCAGCCGCGAGAAATGGGTGCCCGGCGGCGGTGGCCTGGCGGTCCACACGGTGATCACCGACCCCCGGGACGCCGACGCGGTCACGGTCGCGGTCTCCGCGGCCGGCGCCTTCCGCACCCTCGACGGCGGCGCCAGCTGGGCGCCGTCGAACAAGGGCGTCCAGGCGGTCTTCCTGCCGGACCACCACCCCGAGTTCGGCCAGTGCGTCCACAAGATCGCGCAGGACCCGGTGAACCGCGACCGCCTGTATCTGCAGAACCACTGGGGCGTCTACCGCAGCGACGACGCCGGCGCGCAGTGGACGGACATCGGCGGCGGCCTGCCCTCGGACTTCGGCTTCGCCGTGGCCGCGCATCCGCACCGAGGCGATGTCGCCTACCTCTTCCCGATCACCGCGGACATCGACCGGGTGCCCGCCGAGCACCGCTGCCGGGTCTTCCGCACGACCGACGCCGGCCGGAGCTGGGAGCCCCTCAGCGCGGGCCTGCCGACCGAGGAGCATTACGGCACGGTGCTCAGGGACGCACTGTCGGTCGACGACAACGACCCCGCGGGAGTGTATTTCGGCAATCGCAACGGCGAGGTCTACGCCAGCGCGGACGACGGCGACAGCTGGCAGAAGCTCGCCGCCCATCTGCCGGATGTGCTGTGTGTGCGGGCGGCAGCCCTCGCATGAGCGGACAACGCGACCGGGCGGACGAGGAGTTCCGCGGCCCGCCCCGCACAAGCACAGGCCATCGATTAAGGGGGAGCGGCCCACGGCCAGTAGGGTGATCCCGTGGCTGCACGACCTCTCCAAGACATCGTCGAACCAGGCTGGGCCAAGGCACTTGAGCCCGTAGCCGACCGAATCGCCGCGATGGGCGACTTCCTGCGGGCGGAGATCGCCGCAGGACGGACCTATCTGCCGGCCGGCAACAACGTGCTACGCGCCTTCCAACAGCCCTTCGACGAGGTGCGGGTACTGATCGTCGGACAGGACCCCTACCCCACACCGGGGCATGCGGTCGGGCTCAGCTTCTCGGTGGCGCCCGACGTCCGCCCGCTGCCCGGGAGCCTGGAGAACATCTTCCGCGAGCTGCACTCCGACCTCGGCCTGCCCCGGCCGTCGAACGGCGATCTGACCCCGTGGACACGCCAGGGCGTACTGCTGCTGAACAGGGCGCTGACCACCGCGCCCCGCAAGCCCGCCGCACACCGCGGCAAGGGCTGGGAGGAGGTCACCGAGCAGGCCATCCGGGCGCTGGTGGCCCGCGACCGTCCGCTGGTGTCGGTGCTGTGGGGGCGCGATGCGCGCAATCTGCGGCCGCTGCTGGGCGATCTGCCGGCCGTCGAGTCCGCGCACCCCTCCCCCATGTCGGCCGACCGGGGCTTCTTCGGCTCGCGGCCCTTCAGCCGGGTGAACGACCTGCTGGCCCGGCAGGGCGCGCAGCCCGTCGACTGGAGGCTGCCCTGACAGCGGGCGACGATAGTGTTCCCCGCATGACGAATGCGAACATCCCTGCGGGTTGGTATGCCGACCCGCAGGGCACCCCCCACCAACTTCGCTGGTGGGACGGGTCCCAGTGGACGGAGCACACACACCCGGGGCAGCAGGCCGCCGCCCCGGCCCAGGCCCAGGCCGCTCAGCCCGGTCCCCAGCAGCCCGGCCCACAGCAGCCCGCGCAACAGCAGCCGGCCGGGCAGCAGGCGCCCGCGCAGTTCGCGCCGCAGCAGCAGCCGGCGGCGCAGGCCCAGCCCGCCCCGTATCCCGGTCAGCAGCAGGGCGGCGCGCCGTACGGCCAGCAGGGCCACGGCCACCCCCAGCAGATGCCGGGCCAGCAGATGCCGGGCCAGCAGGCGCCCGGCGTGCCGGCGCAGCAGCCCTACGGTCAGCAGCCGATGCCGGGAGCGCAGGGCGCGCACCCGGGCGCCGTGCAGCAGCAGGTACAGCAGCAGGCCGGGGTGGCGCCCACCGGTCCGGGCGGCGGCACGCTGTTCACCGAGCCGGTGCTGGTGGTCAACCAGAAGGCCAAGCTGATCGAGGTCACCAACGAGTACAGCGTCTTCGACCAGCACGGCAACACCATCGGCACGGTCGTCCAGGTCGGCCAGAGCACGGCCAAGAAGGTCCTGCGGGTCGTCTCCAGCCTCGATCAGTACATGACCCACAAGCTGGAGATCCGGGACGGCTACGGCCGGCCGCAGCTGGTGCTGACCCGGCCCGCGAAGTTCATCAAGTCCAAGGTGATCGTCGAGCGTCCGGACGGCTCGCCGGTGGGCGAGATCGTGCAGCAGAACGCCATCGGGAAGATCAACTTCGCGATGGTGGTCAACGGCCAGCAGATCGGCGCCATCAAGGCCGAGAACTGGCGCGCCTGGAACTTCGCGATCGTGGACCACGCCGACACCGAGGTCGCCCGGATCACCAAGACCTGGGAGGGCCTGGCCAAGACGATGTTCACGACCGCGGACAACTACGTCCTGCAGATCCACCATCAGCTGCCCGACCCGCTGCTGAGCCTGGTCGTCGCCACGGCCCTGACCGTCGACACCGCCCTCAAGCAGGACGCCCGCGGCTTTGGCTGAGCCCCAGGGCCGCGGCCCGGACGCGATCGGGACCGGGCGGGGCCATGTCCTCGGCGTCGACTCGGGCGGCTCGGGGCTGCGGATCGCCGTGGCCCGCGCCGACGACGCCGCGGCGCGGCCGCTGGCCTCGTACACCTCCAACGAGCCGGTGCACACCGGCCCCGCCGGTATCGACGCCGCGCACCTGCTGTCCCAACTCCTGCCCGCCGCTGAGAAGTTGGCGCACGAAGTGGGCGCGGACGGGTTCACGGCGGCATGTGTGGGCGCGGCCGGTATGGCGTCGCTGGGCGACGAGCTGCGCGCTCGGCTGCCGGCCGCGCTGGCCACCGGGTTCGGGGTGCGCTCGCTCGCGCTCGCGGCGGACGCGGTGACCGCGTACGCGGGGGCGCTGGGCCAGCGGCCGGGCGCCGTGGTCGCCGCGGGGACCGGCGTGATCGCCCTGGGCACCGACCTGACCGCGGCGGGCGGGTGGCGGCGCGCGGACGGCTGGGGCCATCTGCTGGGCGACTGCGGTAGCGGCGCCTGGATCGGCCGTGCCGGTCTGGAGGCCGCGCTGCGCGCCCACGACGGACGGCCCGGCGGCTCGGCCGCCCTACTGGCGCGCGCCGAAGAGGTGTTCGGGCCGGTCGACGGGCTGCCCGGCGCGCTCTACCCGCGCCCGGACCGGCCGGCCGTACTGGCCTCGTTCGCCCCCGAGGTGGCCCGCTGCTCCGGGGAGGACGACGCGGTGGCGTCCGGCATCCTGCGGGCCGCCGCCGGCCACCTCGCCGACGCCGCGGCCGCGGTCTGCCCGCCGGGCGCCGGCCGCGTGGTGGCCTGCACCGGTGGGCTGTTCGGGATCGGCGCGCCACTGCTGGCTCCGTTGCGCACGGCGCTCGCCGACCGGCTCCCGGGCGCCCGCCTCGCGGACGCCGCCGGGAGCCCGCTCGACGGGGCGCTGGTGGTCGCCGCCGCGCTGGCCGGCGACCGCCTGCTGCTGCCCGCGGATGTGAAGTTGTTGCAGATCACACGGCCTGCGCCGGGGTAGCACCACCAGGACGCGCGGGATAAAACGGGACGGATACCTCGGCACCGAACCCTCCCTCCGCGCGGGGGCGGTCCGAGGCGTTAGCATGCGGCGCCATGAGTTCCCCCACTGGGCCCGCACCTGGCTCGCACGATTTTGACGCCGCACCCCCGAGCCCTGGAGCCGCACCCGGCCTGCCTGTACGAATGCCGCGCGCGCGGCAGTCCGGCCGCCACCGCAAGCCGGAGCCGCTCGCCGCACCCGAGGGCGCACCCGCCCTGGTGCTGGCCGTGCCCGGCACCCCCACCTCCGCCTCCCGCGGCCTGGCGGAAGAGGTCTCCAGCATCGCCCGGTCCGAACTGCCGGGTCTCGACGCCCGGATCGGCTACGTGGACGGCGGCGACGACGAGTTCCCGTCCCTGGAGGCCGTGCTGGCGCACGCCGCCGCCGAGCAGAAGGCCCGTGCCGACGCCGCCGGGCAGCCCGACCCGGGTCCCGCCGCGGTGGTCGTGCCGCTGCTGGCCGGGCCGGACAGCGCCCTGCTGCGCCGGATACGCCAGGCGATGATGAACAGCGGTTCCGGCGCCGAGCTGACCGACGTCCTGGGCCCGCACCCGCTGCTCGCCGAGGCGCTGCACGTCCGGCTGTCCGAGGCCGGTCTGGCGCGCGCCGACCGCGCCCGGCTGTTCACGGTCGCCACGGCCGCGGACGGCATCATCCTGGCCACCGTGGGCGGCGAGGAGGCCGTGCAGGCCGCGGGGATCACCGGCATGCTGCTCTCCGCCCGGCTCGCGGTGCCCGTGCTGGCCGCCGCGCTGGACGAGGAGGGCGCCATCTCCCGTACGGCCGAGCAGCTGCGCGGCTCCGGTTCGCAGCAGCTGGCGCTGGCCCCGTACCTGATCGGCCCGGAGATCGCCGACGGCCTTGTGGGGGCGGCCGCGGCGGAGGCGGGCTGCGCGTCGGCCGAGGCGCTGGGCGCCTACGGCGCGGTGGGCCGGCTGGTGCTGTCGAACTACGCGGCGGCGGTGGGCATCACCCTGCCGACGCAGGCGCAGGGGGCGCCGGTCCGCTAGGGCGGACGCCGCCAGGGGCAACGATCGTCTCGTCAGGGCCGTCTTCGCGCAGTGCGCGGGGCGGCCCTGCGCGTTTCCCGGCCGGCGGTGGGCGCCCCGACTCCCCTCCGAGCGGCGCAGGCGGGCGCCAGACGGCCCGCGAGCGCATCGGTCGCGCTTCGGGCGGGCGAGCGGCTCTACGCTCGCCAGAGAGCCCCACAGAGCCTTGGGAAGGACGTTCATGACGAACATCGACATCGTCCGCGCGGCTTTCGCCGCCTACCTCGCCCAGGACCGCGAAGCCATCGACCGGCTGCTCGCCGACGACTTCGTCTTCACCAGCCCGCAGGACGACCACCTCGACAAGGCCGCCTTCCTCCGGGTCTGCTTCCCGACCGCGGACCGGCTGCGCCGACAGGAGATCCTCGACGCGGTGGCCATCGACGACCACCAGGTCTACGTCCGCTACGCGTACGAGCTGACGACCGGTGAGCGCCATCGCAACGTCGAGGTGCAGACGGTGCGCGACGGCCGGATCACCGAGGTCCAGGTGTACTTCGGCGGCCGTTTCCCCGAGGGGTGAGCCGCCTCGTGTCCGGTCAGACGAAGACGACGCAGGAGGCGGCCGGTGCCCGGACGGCGCCGCCGCGGACCGGGATACCGGTCCGCGGGTCGACGGTGAACCAGGTGACGTCGCCGGAGCGCTCGTTGGCCGCGTAGAGGTGCCGGCCGTCGGGCGCGAGCGCCAGATCGCGGGGCCAATGGCCGCCGCAGGCAACGGTGGTGACGAGAGTCGCGGTGTCGCCGGAGGCGTCGAGGGAGAGGACCGAGATGCTGTCGTGGCCCCGGTTGGCGGCCCAGGCGAACCGGCCGTCCGCGGAGAGCACGAGCGCGGAGGGGAAGGTGCCCGCCGCCTCGGCCCCGTCCGGGAGGAGACCGGTCTCCCCCAGCGGCGTCAGCGCGGCGCCCTCGGCGTCCCACCGGCAGACCGTCACCGTCGGGTCGAGTTCGTTGATGACGTAGGCGCGGTCGCCGCGCGGGTGGAAGGCGAGGTGACGCGGGCCGCTGCCGGGCCGCAGCCGTACCTCGTCGTGCAGGGCCAGGGCCCCGTCGGTGCCGAGCGCGCAGATCCGGATCGAGTCGGTGCCCAGGTCTACGCTGAGCAGCCGGCGTGCCCCGGGGGCGGGCTGCACGGCGTGCGCGTGCGGGCCCTCCTGGCGGTCGGCCCGCGGGCCGCTGCCCTGGTGGGAGAGCACGGTGGCCGGGCCGCCGAGCGAGCCGTCGGCCCGGACGGGGAGCGTGCTGACGCTGCCGGAGCTGTAGTTGGCGGTGACGAGGTGGCCGGCGACCAGGGTGAGGTGGGTGGGGTCGGCGCCGTCCACGGGGACGGCGGGCGCGAGCAGCTCGGGCCCTCGGGGCGTGAGGGCGAAGGCCGCCACGGCGCCGTCGGTGGTCTCGCTGACCGCGTAGAGGTGGCGGCCGTCGGGGCTCGGGGCCAGGTAGGAGGGGTTGGCGAGGGCGTCGGTGGAGTGCAGCGGGGTGAGTGCCCCGGACTCCGGGTCGACGGCCGCGGTGGTGATCCCGGCGCCGCCGGCGGTGGTGAAGGATCCGATGTACGCCCGCGGGCCGCTGTCGCTGGTCTCCACTCGGCCGCTGTCGCTGGTCCCCACTGGTCCACCCTTCGTCCGCCTGCCCGCCTGAGGTGCTCCGGCGACGCTAACAGCCGCGGCCGGGGTGTCCTGGGCGGTGGCCGGAACGCGGCGGCGAGGAGTCCCGGCGCGGCCTCAGGACGCCGCGAACGGTGCCCTCGGTGAGCTGCGCACCGGATGGGCGAGGGCGGTGAGGGCGGACTCCAGGCTGTGCAGATGCGCCAGGGCGCGTTCGGCGCCGGGGTGGTGGTGCGCGGTGGCGGCGGGGGTCTCGGGGGTGGCGGCGGGCTCGGCGCCGGGTGCGAAGAGGGTGCCGACGACGGCCTCGACGCGCTGGCAGGCGGCGGTCAGCCGGGCGTCGTGCGAGGCGGCCGGGTCGGCGGCCACCTCGGCCAGGCCCCGGACCTGCGCGGCGCAGTCGTCGAGGTGGGTCATGACCTGGCGGGCCCGGGCCTTGCGGTGCCGCAGCGGGTTCAGCGGATGCAGCAGCGGGGCGAGCGAGAGCCGCACCCGTGCCAGCAGCAGTTCGAGCTCGGCGACGTGCGGGGACGGGTCGGCGTGCAGATCACCGGCCAGCCGGCGGGCGGAGGCGGCGGTGCAGTCGCGGACACATGTCACGGCGCGCTGGATCCAGGCGTCGGTCGCGGCGTGCGTGGTGACCGGCAGCACCAGCGCGACGGCCAGTACCGCGCCCAGCGCGCCGACGAGGGTCTGCTCGAAGCGCAGCGCGAGGAGTCCGGGGTGCAGCACGCCCAGCAGGCCGTACAGCAGCCCGGCCATGACGGTGACGAAGAACATCATCCAGCTGTACGAGGGGCCCGCGGTGTAGAAGATGCCGAACACGCAGACGGCGACCAGGGCGGCGGTGGGGGCTGCGGCGCCGTGCAGCGGGACGGCGACCACCAAGCCGGCCGCGATGCCGACGACGGTGCCCACCACCCGGCGGAAGCCGCGGACCAGCGTCTCCCCACGGGAGGAGGTGTTGACGAAGATCCACCAGGCGGTGCCCACGGCCCAGTACCAGCGTTCGCTGGAGACCGCCTGGCCGACCGCGAGGGCGAGCGCGCAGGCCAGGGTGTTCTGGACGGCGAGCCGGGTGGTGGGGCGGGCGAGACCGCGGCTCACGAGCGGGGCGGGGGCGGCCGGCGGCGGGGTGCGCCGCTCCAGGCACCAGATGCCGAAGCGGACCGTGCTGCTCGCGACGAGCGCCAGCGCCACCGCCGCGGCGAGCTGCGGGAGCTGCGCGGGAACGGCGTGCAGAAACTGCGCCGCGAAGATCATCATGAACGCGAAGATGCCCAGTGCCTGGCCGCGCGGCCCCCAGCGGCGGGCGTAGACCCCGCAGAAGACCACGAGCAGGAAGACCGCGTCACGCGCCGTCGGCAGCTCGTGCAGGGCGGTGGCGAGGGCGAGGACGGGCAGCCCGACGACCGGCAGCAGGGCGGTGGTGCCGGCCTGGCCGCGGACGGTCGGGTCGCCGACGGTGAAGAGGGCCAGGAGCGCCGTGAGACCGCCGAGGATCGAGGCCGGCAGCGGGAGCCCGGCCAGTTCGGCGGCGGTGACGGCGAGCGCGACCCCCAGGACGGCCCGCAGGGACGTACGCAGGCGCAGCCGGCCCGGGTCCGGTGCCACAAAGATCCTCTTCACGTGCGGAAACCGCCCCCTTCTGCTCCGGCCCGATCCGGCCCGATTCGACGCGCCGCCGCACACACACCTGCCGGCGGACAGGACAAAGGCGCTGCGGGGGTCCGGACCGGCTCCCTTGCCGGTCGGGCGCAGCCCTGCAACGCCATCTGTGGAAGAGGTAAGCACCGACAGGGCAGCTGGCTCAACCGTCGCTGTGTTGACTGGGCCATTGGTACATTCGGCAGGAGACTTCGTCGACCGAGAGGGGGCCGTTGGACCATGCCCGTGGACGCCCTGGATGCCAAGATCCTCCGGCTGCTGCTGGAGCAGCCGCGTACCAGCGTGCGGGAGTACGCCCGGCTGCTCGGGGTGGCCAGGGGCACCGTCCAGGCCCGGCTGGACCGGCTCGAACGGGAGGGTGTGATCACCGCCTACGGCCCCCGGCTCTCTCCCGCCGCGCTGGGCCACCCGGTGCTGGCCTTCGTCCACATCGAGGTCACCCAGGGGCGTCTGGAGGAGGTCGCCGCCGCGCTGGCCGAGGTGCCACAGATCATCGAGGCGTTCTCGACGACCGGTGGCGGGGACCTGCTCACCCGGGTGGTGGCCCGGGACGCGGCGCACCTGGAGGATGTGATCCAGCGGCTGATCAGCCTGCCGGGCGTGGTCCGCACCCGTACGGAGATGGCGCTGCGCGAGCGGGTGCCGCATCGGATGCTGCCGCTGGTCGAAGCGGTGGGGGGAGCGGCCAAGCAGCGCTGAGGCGGGGCGCCGGGCCGCGGCGCGCCTTGGCATGCTGGAGGGCATGAGCGCCTCCCCCGCCTCCCAGGTCCCACCCGGCACCGTCGCCCGGCGCACTCCGGTGATCTTCGATCTCGACGGCACGCTGGTGGACAGCGAGCCGAACTACTACGAGGCGGGGCGCCGGCTGCTGGCCGGCTACGGCCGGGCGGACTTCAGCTGGGAGCAGCACACCCGCTTCATCGGCATCGGCACCCGCGAGACCCTGGAGATCCTCAGCCGGGAGCTGGGTATCGACGCGCCGGTCGAGGAGCTGCTGGCCGGCGCGAACCGCACGTATCTGGAGCTGGCGCGGGCGCACACCGAGGTCTTCCCGGAGATGCGCGCGTTCGTCGAGCACCTGGCCGCGGCCGGGCACCCGATGGCGGTGGCGTCCGGTTCGTCGCGGGCCGCGATCGAGGCGGTGCTGACCGGTACGGGGCTCGACGCGCTGCTGACCACGCTGGTATCGGCCGAGGAGGTGGCGCACGGCAAGCCCGCGCCGGATGTGTTCCTGGAGGCCGCGCGCCGGCTCGGTGTCGAGCCGGCGGAGTGTGTGGTGCTGGAGGACGCGGCGCCCGGTGCGCACGCGGCTCACCGGGCGGGTATGCGGTGCATCGCCGTCCCGTATGTGGCCGCCACCGCCGACGACCCGGCCTTCGCGCGGGCCGGGCTGCTGTTCAGGGGCGGTCAGGGGGAGTTCACGGCACGGGCCGCGTACGACTGGCTGGAGCAGCCGGTGCGGTCTGCCTGACTGGTCTCACCGGTGGCGGTCACCGGCCGTCGGGGCCGGGCCGGACGCCGACCCGTCCCAGGGCGGGGCCGGACGGCGGCCCGTCCCGGGGCAGGGACCGAACGCCGGACGGCCACCTCCGCTGTCCTGCGCGGAGGTGGCCGTCGGGTGTCCGCCGTTGTCCGGCAACGGGTGATGACCGTGCCGTACCGGCTAACCGGGTGCTCACTCCATGCCCAGCGACTTGCACGCGTCGGCGAGATCGGCGCAGAGCAGGTCGGTCCGGACGACGCCGTCGCGGACGACGGTGTCCTTGAGGTTCTTCCTGGTGACGATCCTCGCGTCGAACAGCCGGGCCGGGATACCGGACTTGGTGCTGTTGCCGGCCGTGGTGGTCGTCAGGGAGCTGATGCTCTTCCCGCGCAGCAGACGGAACGCGATTTCTGCGGCGGTTTCGGCCTCCGGCCGGACGTCCTTGTAAATGGTGAAGGACTGGGTGCCGGTGACCAGCCGCTGGAGCGCGGGGAGTTCGGCGTCCTGGCCGCCGACCGGAACATCCTTGATGCCGGCCGACTTGAGCGCCGCGGCGATACCGCCCGCCATACCGTCATTGGCCGAGTAAACGGCGTCAAATCCTTGTGCGCCATGCGCGTTGATGACGTCGGTCATCTTCTGCTTGGCCGTCGCGGCGGACCAGTCGGGGATGTCCTTCTCGAAGATGATCTTGTGCACCTTGCCGTCGAGGACGGAATGGGCGCCCTTCTTGTAGGCCGGCGCGTTCGGGTCGGTCGGCGAGCCGTTCATCATGACGACATCGGCGGAGGCCGCCCCCGAGCCGAGAGCGGTCAGCATGCCCTTGCCCTGGAGCTGGCCGATCTTCTCGTTGTCGTAGGACACGTAAGCGGCGACATCACCCTCGGCGAGCCGGTCGTACGCGATGACCTGGACGCCCTTCTTGGCCGCGGAGCTCACCCAGCCCTTGACCGCCTGGGAGTCGACCGGGTCCAGAATGATGACCTTGACACCCTTCTTCACCAGGGCGTCGAACTGTCTCTTCTGCGTGTCGACCTGCTGCTCGGCATTCCCGTATTCCACCTTGCATTCAAGGCAGAGCGAGGCTATCCGGGACGTAATGATGCGGCGGTCGAACTTCTCGTAGCGGTCCGCTTTGTTCTCCGGGAGGAGCAGACCAATGGCATCCTTGCCGGCCCCGGCGTCCTGCTGTTCCTTCCCGCAGGCCGCCAAGGGCGCCGCCAGCGAAAGGGCCACTGCGCCGGTGACGGCACGCCGCATTATTGCATTCATTTTTTCGGTACCTCCCATGGGGCCGCCTGACCCGGCCCAGAACGGCTGAAGTGAACGTCACCCTCCACCCCATCGTCAAGAATCGAGGCAATAACGATACAAAAGTGAGGCATGAGTTGGATCTCTGAACGACGTTCACTCACAGAGCCTTCCGGAACGTTCCTTTCCGGCCGTATTTCACGTTCTCACCGCCTTGCCTGTTCTCTCCGCGGATGCACCCTTCGACCGCTCATGGGAAACTTGATCGAGGCCTGGCGCCGGCCGGCCGGGCCCGCGCCGGAAGCGGCGGTCCGCCGACCGCCGAGCGCTCTGTACAGGCCGCCGGAATGTCATCGTCATGAGTACGGCGCGGAGTCACACCCCCATTTCCGCCGACGGCCGGCTGGGCGGCCCGTCCCAGCACCCCGGCCGCCGCGACCCGGCCTATCTGCGGCGCCGCGCCGCACTCGCCGCCCCGGCCGACGGGCACCGCGTCGGGGCGCCCTACGCATCCGTCGACTACACCGAGGCGGAGCACCGCACCTGGCGGGTGGTGCACGAGGCGCTCGGCTCCGCGCACCGCGCCCACGCGTGCCGCGCGGTGCTCGACGCCGGCGAGGACGCGGCCATCCCCGCCGAGCGGATTCCGCAGCACGCGGAGGTCAGTGCCCGTCTCACGCCCCGTACGGGCTTCGCCTTAACGCTGGCCGGCGGGGTGGTGCCCAACGAGCGGTTCCTGGGAGCGATGGAGTACGGCTACTTCCACGCCGTGCAGTTCGTCCGGCACCCCGCCGTCCCGCTCTACACCCCCGAACCCGACGTGCTGCACGACGTGTTCGGCCACGGCATCCATCTGTCCGACCCGCGCGTCGCCCACCTCTACCGCCTCATCGGCGAGGCGGCCAACCACGTCCGTACCGAGGAGGCCCTCGACGTTCTCAGCCGGGTGTACTGGTTCACCCTCGAATACGGGCTGATCACGGAATCCGGCACGCCCAAGGCCTTCGGCGCGGCCCTGTTGTCGTCGTACGGCGAGATCGCCGCCCACGACAGCCGGGAGGTACGCGAGCTGGACCTCCTTGCCGCGGCCGGCACCGCGTACCGGATCTCCGGCTACCAGCCCGTCCTGTACGCCGCCCGCTCCATGGAGCACCTCGAAGACCTCCTCGGCGCGTTCTGCGCGGACTTCGACGACGACATCGCGCGGCGGCTGCGGCTCCCGGCGCTCTCCCGCGACCGGGCGTAGGGGCCGCGCGTCCCCTCGTGGCGGAGTGGCGAATTCTCCGCCGGCTCCCCGCGTGGTGCTCCGCGCAGTGGACGGATCGCATCGCCCTCGCCAGGATCTCGGTGGAACACGCGTTCTCAGAGAAGAGAGGCGGGACGTACGGATGGCGAAGCACTGGGCGGACTTCCAGTACGAGATCTATCTCCAGGGCATGACCGGCTCCGTTCCCCGGCTGCCGACGGATCTGACCCGGCTGGAGGAGCTCACCGAGCAGCGCCTGGGCCACGGCCCGGTCGGCTATGTGGCGGGCAGCGCGGGCACCGGCAGCACCGCGGCCGCCAACCGTGCCGCACTGGACCGCCGGCGGATCGTGCCGCGCGTCCTGCGCGATGTGCAGCAACGCGACCTGTCCGTGGAGGTGCTGGGCCGGTCGCTGCCGGCGCCGCTCGCCCTCGCGCCGCTGGGCGTGCTGTCGATCATGCACCCGGAGGCCGAGTCCGCGGCCGCACGGGCCGCCGCGGCACAGGGCGTGCCCTACATCCTCTCCTCCGCCTCCAGCACTCCCATGGAGGCGGTCGCCGAGGCGATGGGCGACGGCGAACGGTGGTTCCAGCTGTACTGGGCGAAGGACCGCGAGGTCACCGCGAGCTTTCTGACCAGGGCCAAAGCGGCCGGCTACAGCACGCTGTTCGTCACGCTCGACACTCCGCTCCTGGGCTGGCGTCCGCGTGACCTGGACCGGGCGTATCTGCCGTTCCTGCACGGCGTGGGCACCGCCAACTACTTCAGCGACCCCGCGTTCCGGGCGGGCCTGGCCAAGCCGGTGCACGAGGATCCGCAGGCGGCCGTGCGGCACTTCGTGGGGATGTTCGCCGACCCCGCCAAGACCTGGCCGGACCTGGCGTTCCTGCGGGAGAACTGGGACGGGCCGATCGTGCTCAAGGGCGTCCTGCACCCGGATGACGCGCGGCGTGCCGCCGAGGCCGGCGTGGACGGTGTGGTCGTCTCCAACCACGGCGGGCGCCAGGTGGCGGGCGCCGTCGCCGCCGCGGACGCGCTGCCCCGGGTCGTCGACGCGGCCGGCGACCGGCTCACCGTCCTCTTCGACAGCGGCATCCGCACCGGCGACGACATCTTCAAGGCCCTCGCGCTGGGCGCGCGTGCGGTGCTGGTGGGGCGCCCATACGCGTACGGACTCGGGCTGGACGGCCAGGCGGGCGTCGAGCACGTCATCCGCTGCCTGCTCGCCGAGTTCGACCTGACCCTGGCCCTGTCCGGCCACTCCCGCCCCACCACACCGTCCGCCGACGACCTCACCGAGGAAGCCCGATGACCGCCGAGCCCACGACCGCCACGGCCCTGAAGAACGTCCTCGCCGTCATCTCGCCGCATGTGGGCGGCCGCGCCGCCGGTGCCGCGCTCGCCGAGGTCTTCCCCGGCCGGGCCCGCGTCACCGTCGTCGAGACGACGGACGAGGACCCCGCGGCGCTGCGCGCGGCCCACGTCATCATCACCGGGCTGGGCCCGGTCACCGCCGAACACCTCGCCGCCGCACCGGACCTGGAGCTCGTCCAGTGCGCCAGCCACGGCTTCGACTACGTCGATCTGGCCGCCGCCCGCGAGCGGGGCGTCCCGGTCTGCACCATCGGCTCCAGCGGCGCGGAGAAGCAGAACGTGGCCGAGCAGACCTTCGCCCTCATGCTCGCCCTCGCCAAGCAACTCGTGCCGGCCCACACGGCCCTGGTCGAGGCCGACTGGGCACTGCCGCGGCTGCAGCGGTCCCTGACCGAGCTGTCCGGCAAGACCCTGGGCATCGTGGGCCTCGGCCATATCGGTGCGGAAGTGGCGCGCCGGGCCGTCGCGTTCGACATGACCGTCGTCTACACCGGACCGAGGCGCGCCGCCCCGGAGACCGAGGCCCGGCTCGGCGGCGCCCGCCATCTGGGCCTGGACGAGCTGCTGCGCTCGTCGGACTACGTCACCCTGCACGCCCCGCTCACCGAGGCGACCCGCCACCTCCTGGACGCCGAGCGCCTCGCCCTGCTCAAGCCCACCGCGTTCGTCGTCAACACCGCGCGCGGCGCTCTGATCGACCAGGACGCCCTCGCCGACGCGCTCACGGCCGGCGCGCTGGCCGGCGCCGGGATCGACGTCTTCGACCCCGAGCCGCCCACGGCGGCCCTGCGCCTGCTCAAGGCCCCGAACGTGGTCCTCTCCCCGCATGTCGCGGGGGTCACCCGCGAGACGCTGGTCCGCATCGCGCTGGCCGCCGTGGAGAACGTGACGGGCCATCTGGCGGGCAAGCCGCTGCGGGACGTCGTCACGTCGTGAGCCGGCCCGGGACCGGGAACCTGCAGCGGAGGGCGCCCGGTCCCGGGAACGGGAACCTCAGCCGCGGCCCCCAAGGAGGCCGTCGCGCTTGAGGGAGGCGAGGTAGTGGTCCAGCAGCGCGTCGTCCACCGGTGGGCAGGACGCGGTCCACGAGGGCCACACCTCGTCGGTGCGGGTGCGCCGCACTTCGGGGAAGACGGTGTCGAGGTACATCTCCTTGACGCTGAAGCCGGCCTGCTTGGCCGGGGTGAGGAAGAGCGGGGTGAACGGGGCCACGGGCGCGGTGGGACGGGCGTGGACGTGGGCGACGAGCGCGTCGGTCCACTCCTTGTAACTCACGTCGTCGATGCGGTGCCCGGCGGCGCGCATCCGGTCGACCATGTCGCTGAGGAACCCCGGTCGGGGGTTGGTCAGATGGACGACGCCGCCGAGGTGCGGGAGCCGGGTGGCGATGCCGACGATGGCGTCGGTGACCGCGTCCACCGGCACGAGGTCGAGCGGGAGCGGCACCGCGGGCGCCACCCCCATCTCCACGATGGCGTCGAAGACGGCGCAGATGGCGCTGGTGGTGTTCCAGGCACCGGTGCGGCTGTGACCGGTGATCTCGTAGGGGCGGTGGATGGTGACCGGCAGCCCGGCGCCGGCGGCGTGGCCGAGCATGCGCTCGGCCACCCACTTGGTCTCGGGGTAGCCCATGCTGAGCAGTTCGGGGTGGCTGAGCGGGGTGGCCTCGTCGACGTGCCGTACGCCGCCGACGCCGCTTCCGGCGAGCACGGCCGTGGTGGAGACGTAGTGGAGGGGGACGCGTCGCGGCCCCGCCAGCTGGACGAGGGTGCGGACGGCCGCCACGTTGGCCCCCCGCAACCGGCGGTAGGGGTAGAGGAAGTTGACATGCGCCGCGTTGTGCACCACCAGGTCGACGGTGTCCGCGAGCCGGTCGAAGGTGGCGGTGGCCAGGCCCAGTGCGGGGCGGGCCAGGTCGGCGGGTATCGGGCGGATGCGTCCGGGGTCGGTGGGCCGGACGCCGTAGCGCGCCAGCGCCTCGTGTATCCGCCGCCTCGCCTGCGGTTCGTCCGCCGCCCGCACCGGGCAGTGGACGGTGGCGTCGGTGTCCCTCAGCAGCCGTTCGAGCAGGAACGCGCCGACGAATCCGGTGGCCCCGGTGAGCAGGATGTGTCGGGCCCGGGTCGGCGTGGGCGCGGGGCCGGCGGTGGCGGGCGGAAGGGGCTGCAGAAGGGCTTCGGCCTCGTAGTCCGGCTCCGCGCAGTCGCCCTGGGGGGCGGGCGGGCAGCAGGTCGCCGAGCGGAACGCCGCGAGCGCGGGGTCGGCGAGCAGGCCCTGCAGCAGCGGCGTGAAGCGCTCCGCGGGGAGACCGAGCCGGGCGAGGGTGCGGGTGACCGTGTGGGCGGCCAGCAGCGAGTTGCCGCCGGCGGCGAAGAAGTCGGTGGAGTCGGACACGGGTGTGCCGAGCACCTCGGCCCAGATGTCCGCGACGACGTCGCCACTGTGGTGGTCGGCGCCCTCGCCGGTGCCGCCCGGGGTGGTGCCCGACGCCGCGGCGGTGCGCAGTGCCGGGTAGTCGATCTTCCCATTGGCCGTGAGGGGGAGGCGTTCCAACGGGGTGATGGGGGTGGGGAGCGCGTGCGGGGGCAGCTGCGCCGAGAGATGGGTGCGCAGGGCCGCCGGGTCCGGGGGGCAGTCGGGGCGCGCCGGGGTGACGAAGGCGGTGAGCCCCTTGCCTATCCCGTCGTGGTCGCTGACCAGCACCGCGGCCTCGGCGACCTCGGGGTGCCCGCGCAGCAGGGCCTCCACCGGCTCCAGTTCGACGCGGAAGCCGCGGATCTTGACCTGCCGGTCGGCCCGGCCCAGGAATTCGAGGGTGCCGTCCGGGCGCCGGCGTCCCAGATCGCCGCTGCGGTAGAGGCGGAGCGTCTCACCCGAGGGGGTTCGTCGGGTGAGGAAGGCGCGGGCGGTCTCGGCCGGCCGGTCGAGGTACTCCAGGGCCAGGCCCTGGCCGCCGATGCAGATCTCCCCTTGTTCGCCGGGGCCGGCCCACGTCCCGTCGGCGCGCAGCAGATGGCAGCTGCTGCCGGCCACCGGGCGCCCGATCGGGATGGCGGACGTACCGGGCGGCACGTGGTCGACGTCGTACGCCGTGGCCATGATGCCGCCCTCGGTCGGCCCGTAGCCGTTGATGAGGTGGCGGGGGCGCCCGGCCGCGCACACCGCGGCCGTCAGGTCGGGGTTCATCGCCTCACCGCCGATCAGCACCATGTCCAGGGAGGCGAAGATCGCGGGGCGGGTGCGCACCGTGTGGTGGAACAGGCTGGTGGTCAGGAAGGCGTGGGTGATGTCTTCCGTACGGATCAGTGACTGCAGCCGGTCGGTGTCCAGCAGTACGTCCCGTTCGGCCACGACGAGGCAGCCCCCGTTGACCAGGGTGGCCCAGGTCTCGAAGAGGGCGCCGTCGAAGGAGAGGCCGAAGGTCTGCAGCACGCGCTTGCCCGGGCCGGCGCACCAGGGGTGCGCCCCGGCTGCGAGCCGGGCCACGGCGCGGTGCGGGAACACCACCGGCTTGGGGCGTCCGGTGGTGCCGGAGGTGAACAGGATGTACGCGCTGTCGTCGGGAGCGCGCTCGACGGCGGTCGGGCTGTCGCCCAACGGGCCGGGGCGGGTGTCCATCAGGGTGTTGAAGTCGACCCACTCGACCGGGCCGCCGTCCGCCGGCATCGCGGCGGCGTGCCCGGGAAGGACGACGGCCAGTCGTGCGCGGGCGTCGTTGAGCATCTGTGCCGAACGGGCCGAGGGGTACTGGGCGTCCACGGGGACGCATACGGCGCCCGCCTTCAGGATGCCGGCCATGGTGACCGTCGCCTCCCATGAGCGGACGCCCAGGACGGCGACGGCGTCGCCTCTGCGTATGCCGAGGTCGTACAGGGCCCTTGATATGGACTGCGACCAGTCGTCCAACTCCCGGTACGCATAGGTTCGGTCGCCGTCCCGTACGGCGGGACTCTTGGGGGCCAGAGCGGTCCGGCGGGCCAGGAGGACGGGCAGGGAGGCGCCCGAGGGGGCCTGGGAGCGGTGCCGGGTGGCGGCGACGGGCGTGCTGGTGTTCATCAAAGCTCCACACGGGGGAATGGGGTGATGCGGGCGGCAGCGGAGCGCCGGGGCGGGGTGTGCGGTGCGCCGGAGGGCTGCGAGGGCGGACGGGTGCCGCCGGCCGTGGGGCGGTGTTCCGCCCGGGGACGAACGGCGCGCCCTTGTGGCCGGGCCGTGGGCGGGGGTCAGTTCGCTCTCGCGCGACGCTTTCGGGACCGGCGCAGGGGGCCGGCGGCGCGCAGTTCCGCATCCGCCGTCCGTAACGCGTGAAAGGAGCTCAGGGGCACCATCGGGGGATGTCCGCAGACTCGGTCCAGGTGCTCTTCGTCCTGCCAGGGCACATGACGCCTTCCTCTACGGGAGCCTCGGCGAGCCGTCTTGCTCTTAAGCCCCATCTGTGCTCCGCGGCATCACTTCCCACATCGGCATCACTTTAAGACAGGATCGCCGTCAAGCCGTGGCGTAATAAAGCTCACCCTTGACCAGGTCTTCTCTTGCCGGAACACGCCAAATGCCCCGGGGGCGGGCCTCGTTCCGCATCCGGGGTGCATGGCTGACGAGGGCCCGCTCACGGGGCTCGGGGAAGGCGACCGGTCGCGGCTACCGGCGGCTCGGTGTGAACTGCACCGGCAGCGCGACGAGGTGGCGGTACATCAGCGAGGTGGACCACTCCAGTTCGGTCTCGGGTACGGCCAGTCGGAGGTCGGGCAGGCGGGTGAGCAGGGTGTCGACGGCGGTGTCGGCGATGGCCCTGCCGATGTGCTGGCCCGGGCACTCGTGCGGACCGCTGCTGAAGGCGAGGTGCGAGCGGTTGCCGTGCACCGGTGCCGACAGGTCGGGGCGGATCGCGGGGTCCGCGTTCGCCGCCCGCAGGCCGAGCAGCAGCATGTCGCCGGCCCTGATGGTCTGTTCGCCGAGCCGGGTGTCACTGGTCGCCCAGCGCCCCAGCAGCGTCATCATCGGCGGCTCGTCCCACATGACCTGCTCCAGCGCATCGGGCAGCGTCATGTGGCCGCCGGTGAGATGCGCGCGGAAGCGCGGGTCGGTGAGCACCATGCGCAGCGCGTTCGCGATGAGGTTGACGGTGGTCTCGTTCGCCGCGGTGAGGATGAGCCGCAGATGTTCGCGGATCTCGTCGTCGCCGAGGCCCGCGGAGTGCTCGATCAGCTTGGACGGGAAGTCGTGGCCGGGGTCGGCACGCTTGCGTTCGACCAGCTGCTGAAGGGTGCGGGTGATGAAGTCGTTGCTGGCCACGGCGGTCTGCGTACCGTTGAGCACGTCCTGGACGGCGGCCGCCAGACTCGGTCCGTGCTCGTCGGGCATGCCGAACAGCTGCGTCATGACGAGCAGCGGGAGTTCGGCGGCGAACTGGCCCACCAGGTCGGCCTGTCCCGTCGCGGCGAAGCGGTCGACCAGCTGGTCGGTGAAGCGGGTGACGTGGCGCCGGATGCCGCGGGACTCGAAGCGCCCGAGGCTGTCGGTGACGGCGCCGCGGAGCCGCTTGTGCTCCTCGCCGTCGACGAAGACGCACAGCGGCTGCCAGGTCGTGATCGGTGCCAGCGGGTGGTGGGGCGGCACCCTTCCCTCGGCCATGTCCCGCCAGTGGCGGGAGTCGCGGGAGAAGACGCTCGGGGTGCGCAGGATCTCCAGGTTCTCGCGGTGCCCGAGGACCAGCCAGGCCGGGAGGTCGCCGTGGACGAGTACCGGTGCGACCGGGCCGTACTCGGCGCGCAAGGTCTCCTGCACGCCCACGAGGTCGGCCTGGACGTCGGCGTCGTGCAGCCGGTACAGGGTCTCGGGCGCACGGCCGTGCGCCGGGCAGCCCGGCGGCGGCGCGAGGTGAGCGACGGAGGCGTGCGCGGGGAAGTCGGCGGCGGTCAATTGGGCTCCGAAGTCTGGGCGAAGGAGCGCAGGTAGCGCATCAGTGTGATCAGGACGTCCCGGCTCGACGACCGCTGGCGGGCGTCACACACCACGATCGGCACCTGTTCCGGCAGGTCCAGCGCACCGCGCAGCTCCTCGGTGTCGTACGAGTTCGCGTCGGGGAAGGCGTTGACGGCGATCACGAAGGGCACTTCGGCCTCTTCCAGGCGGCCGATCACATCGAAGCTGACTTCGAGGCGCCGGGTGTCGACCAGGACGACGGCGCCCAGCGCTCCTTCGAACAGGCCGTTCCACAGGAACCAGAACCGCTGCTGGCCGGGCGTGCCGAACAGGTAGAGCACCAGCTCCTCGTTGAGGCTGATCCTGCCGAAGTCCATGGCCACGGTGGTCGCGGTCTTGCGCTCCACACCCGAGACGTCGTCGACGTCGGTGCTGGCCTCCGTCATCGTCTCCTCGGTCGTCAGCGGCCTGATCTCGCTCACCGAGCGGACGAGGGTGGTCTTGCCGACGCCGAAGCCGCCCACGACCACGATCTTGACCGCCGCGGAGGCCGACGACGGCAGCTGGTCCTCGCGCCGAGGCTCCGTGACGGTGTCAGAGCTTCTGGAGACCATCGATAACCGCCTCAATCAGTGCTATGTCGGGGAGTGTGGAGACCGGTGCACGGGCCTCCACCCGCCCGTCGGTCAGGAGGTCGGTGAGGAGCACGCCGACCACACTGGCGGGCAGCGCTAAATGCGCGGAGATCTCGGCCACGGACAGCGGCGACCGGCAGACCCGGAGGATCGCGGCGTGCTCGGGCTGCATACCCGGCTGCGATTCCTCCAGGGCGACGATCAGCGTGACGAGGTCGAGCTCGGCCTGTTCCTCATTTCCGGTCCGGCCCCCGGTGATCACGTACAACCGCTCAGGACCGCCCTGGGCCCAGTCCCGATCGGATTCGCTCACGCCGTCCGCCCGTCGGTGCGCGGCGGGCTGGTGAGATGGGCGCCTATACGGGCCACCAGGTCGCGCATGCACTGTCCGACGAGCCCCGCGTCCACGCCCTCGTCGGCGAGCACCGCCAGGTGCGCACCGGCACCGGCGGCCATCAGGTACATGAAGCCGCCGCTGACCTCGATGACGACCATTCTCATCCGGCCGTCGCTGTGCGGGAATTCGGAGGCCACCGCCACGGAGAGGCTCTGCAGTCCCGAACCGATGGCGGCGAGGCGGTCGGCGGTGTCCGGGGAGGTGTCGTACCGGGCCATGCACAGGCCGTCCGACGACAGCACCACGATATGGCGGGTCTGGGGGACGCTCTCCGCGAGGTCCTTGAGCATCCAGTCCATGTCCGCGCGCTGATACATCGGTTACTCACCCTTGTCTGACGTGTCGTTGCTGGTCCGGGCGGGTGCCGACGTCGGCCTTTCGCCGGCGAGGCCACTGCGCAGCTCGGCCATCCAGACGCCGGGCGCCGGCTCCTCGTGCGCCGTCGCCGCCGGGCCCGGCCGGGCGGAGGCTGTCCTGCGGGCAGGGTTCGGAGAGCGCCGACGCCGCTGCGGCAGGCCGCTGGCCGTCACCTCGGTCCCGGTGGGTTGCTCCTCGGCACGGTCCAGGGGGGCGGCCGCAGCGACTGCGCCGGGGGCCTCCGTGATGGACCGGGGCGCGGGAAGTGTGCTCGGTGTCTGCTCGGGTGCCGGCGCGGCGGGCCGGGCCGAGCCGCGGGACGGTGCCGTACGCGGACCGGAGGCGGCGCCGATGCCGTGCGCCCTGCCCGGTGCGGGCGCGGTGGTGATGGACGCCTTCGGGACGGTCAGTACGGCGCGCACTCCCCCGTAGGCGGAGGGCGGCAGCGACACCTGGAAGTCGTAGGCCCGCGCCAGGCGGCCGACGACCGCGAGGCCCAGCCGCGGCGACTCGCCGAGGTCCTTGAGGTCGATCCCGGCCCGGGCCTCGGTCAGCATCCGCTCGGCCCGGGCGCGGGCCTCCTCGCTGAGGCCGATGCCGCCGTCCTCGATCTCGATGGCGATGCCCATGTGCACTTCCACCGCCGTCAGATGGACGCGGGTCTTGGGCGGCGAGTACCGGGTGGCGTTGTCCAGCAGCTCGGCCAGCGCGTGGATGAGCGGCTCGACGGCCGGGCCGACGACGGCGACCTCGGCGACGGAGTGCAGTTCGACGCGCTGGTAGTCCAGGATCCGGGACATCGCACCGCGCAGCACGCTGTAGAGCGGCACCGGCTTGCTCCACTGGCGTCCGGGCCGGGCGCCACTGAGGACGGCGATGCTGTCGGCCAGGCGGCCGATCAGGGCCGTGCCGTGGTCGAGCCTGAGCAGGTCGGCGAAGAACGCCGGCTCCTGGCCGTGCCGGTCCTCCATCGCGCGCAGGTCCGTCGCCTGCTGGTGGACGATGGCCTGGACGCGGCGGGCGACGTTGACCACACCGCGCTGTGCGGAGTCGCGCATGGACTCCTCGGCCTGCACCGCCTCGACCACCGAGCGCAGCAGCGCCTCGTGTGCCGCCCGGAACTGCGGGCTGAGGCCGTTGTCCTCGACGGTGAGGGACAGCAGCACGTCCTCGGCGAACTCGCCTTCCTGGAGCCTGCTGACGGCCACCGGGAGCTGCTGCTCGGCCAGCCGGATCGTCGCCGCCTCCTGCTGCCGCAGGTGCTGGGCGAGGAGCGATTCCCGCTCAAGTGCCGTGGCGTGCAGCTCGGTCAGGGCCCGGCCGCGGCGTAGCACCGCCGCCGAGAGGACGGCGACGGCCGCCGTGGCGACCACACCGCACCAGATCACCGCCCAGGTGGCCGCGGGCGGTACCAGCACCGCGGTGGCCACCGTCGCCGCGGCCGCCACGACAGCGGGTGCCGACCACGCCGCAACCGAGCCGGAATGAGATCCTCCGGGTGACGACGCAGTGCGAACCATCAACATCCTCAATCGTGGGGAACTGCAAGGCGCGTGGGGGCGGCGCGGCGGTGACGACGGTGTCGGGCCTACCTGACCCACTCAAGGCGGTAACAAAACCATTAGTTGAATACAAGGAGAATCGCCGCTCTCCGTTGTACGCAACTGGTAACAGTGTAACCAGAATTGATCACCAGTCACGATGGCCCCACTACTCGCGGTACGGGCTGAGACGGTTATCACACCCCCCGCATCCGAACTGCGCCTCTCCGGCAGTGGTGTTGCCCACTCCCCCTAGACGGTGGCCTTACGGCGCAGGCCGTAGGCGAGCGCGCCGACGGCCAGGACCGCGGCCCCGGAGAGCACCGAGGACAGCGGCAGGGCGAAGGCCAGCAGCAGACAGCCCGCCAGGCCGAGCACCGGCACCGCGCGCCGGAGAGGTCCCCGGTCCGGGTCCAGGGTCCAGGCGCTGGCGTTGGCCACGGCGTAGTAGGCCAGCACTCCGAAGGAGGAGAACCCGATCGCCCCGCGCACGTCCGCCGTCGCCGCAAGGGCCGCCACGACCACGCCGACGGCCAGTTCGGCGCGGTGCGGCACCTTGTAGCGCGGGTGGACGGCGGCCAGGGCGGAGGGGAGGTGGCGGTCCCGGGCCATCGCCAGCGTGGTGCGCGAGACGCCCAGGATCAGCGCCAGCAGCGAGCCGAGCGCGGCGACCGCGGCACCGGCGCGGACCACCGGAGCCAGGCCGGGCAGGCCCGCGGCGCGGACCGTGTCGGCGAGCGGGGCGGGGGCCGCCGCCAGCCCCTGACTCCCCAGTACGGTCAGCGCCGCCACCGCGACGGCGGCGTAGACGATCAGTGTGAGGCACAGGGCGAGGGGCACGGCGCGGGGAATGGTGCGGGCCGGGTCGCGCACCTCCTCGCCGAGGGTGGCGATCCGCGCGTACCCGGCGAACGCGAAGAACAGCAGGCCCGCCGCCTGCAACAGCCCACCGAACGTGGCGTCGCCGCCGATGTCCAGCCGGCCGGGGTCCGCGGCGCCGGAGGTGAGGGCGGTGCCCACCACCGCGGCGAGCACGGCCAGCACGACGGCGACGATCGCGCGGGTGAGCCAGGCGGACTTGTGCACCCCGGCGTAGTTGACGGCGGTCAGCGCCACCACGGCGGCCACCGCGACCGGGTGCGCCTGGGACGGCCATACGTAGGAGCCGACGGTCAGTGCCATCGCCGCGCAGGAGGCGGTCTTGCCGACCACGAACGCCCACCCGGCCAGGTACCCCCAGAAGTCCCCCAGCCGTTCGCGGCCGTAGACGTAGGTGCCGCCGGACGCCGGGTACCGCGCCGCCAGCCGCGCCGAGGAGGTGGCGTTGCAGTACGCGACCACCGCCGCCACGGCGAGCGCGAGCAGCACCCCCGACCCGGCCGCGTGCGCCGCCGGTGCCAGGGCGGCGAAGATCCCGGCACCGATCATCGCCCCCAGGCCGATCACCACCGCGTCGAAGAGACCCAGCCGCCGCTGCAGTTCCTCCGGGGCACCGGACCCGGTCGATGGCCTGTTCATGGCGCGCTCCTCACAGACGTCGGCGGGCGTTCGGCGTGGACGGTTTCTGGCGTCGGTCGGGGACGATATCGGCCCCGGGCCCCGTACGCGCCGTAGACGGCACCGGGGGGGGGGGGAGGGGGGGGGGGGGGGGGGGGGGGGAGAGGGGGGGGGGGGGGGGGGGGAGGGGGGGGGGGGGGGGGGGGCCTTGT
>NZ_JBVIRA010000026.1:6532-33792 GCF_055576575.1 Streptomyces sp. NPDC033270 | reverse complement strand
CTTTTCTCTTCTTCCCCCCCCTGCCCCCCCCCCCCCCCCCCCCCCCACCCCAACCACCCCCCCCCCCCCCCCCCCCCCCCGTCCCCCCCCCCGGTGCCGTCGCACGATGCGGTCCGGTCGGCTAGACGCCGGGGAAGGTCATGGCCTCCTCGTTCCGGCGGGCGAGTTCCTCGCGGGAGGTCAGCCGGAAGTAGTCGTCACGGGCCTGCCGTTCGGCGGGGGTGGCCGCCTGTTCGATGTCGCTCAGCGAGCGGGAGGCGTCGACCATCATCCGGGTGCGGTCGCGCCGCCGGTCCTCGTACCTGCGCAGGGCGCCCGGCAGGTCCGCGGCGGCACCCGGCTCGGCGAGGGTGTGCGCCAGGACGACGGCGTCCTCGATGGCCATGCACGATCCCTGCCCCAGCGTGGTCAGCATGGGGTGGGCCGCGTCGCCGAGCAGGGTGACCCGGCCCGCTCCCCACCGCTCCAGGAAGGCGCGGTCGCGGGAGGGCAAGGCGAGGATGTCCTCGCGCGGGGTGGCATCGATCACCGCCCGGACCTCCTCGGCCCAGTCCGCGTAGGCCAGGGTGATGTCGTCCTTGGTGCCGTTCCAGTCGTGGGACTCGGAGGCGGGCATCTCCTTCGTGCCCCACCAGTAGTAGCGGCCGTGGCCGATGTCGATGAGGCCGAAACGCTGTCCGCTGCCCCAGTAGTGGTGCACGGCGCCCGGGGCCATGACGGGGTGCTGGAAGGGGACGATGCCCAGCCAGCAGACGTAACCGCTGTCCTGGGAGGCCTCCCCCGGTCCCACGAGTTGCCGGCGGACGGCCGAGTGGAAGCCGTCGGCGCCGATGAGAAGGTCGCCGCGTACCTCGCGCCCGTCGTCCAGCCGGACCGTGACGCCGGTGTCGTCGGAGTCGAAGCCGGTGACCGCCGCGCCGAGGTGGATCGGGTCCGCCACCTGGTCGAGCAGGGCTTCCTGCAGGTCCGAGCGGCTCAGGCAGACGCTGGGCTCGCCCACCTTGTCGCAGGCCTCCTTGAACGGCAGATCCCTGATGAGCTCGCCGCGGTGGTCCAGGATGGTGAACGACTCGACGATCCGGCCGCGCTTGGCGAGTCCGAGGTCGATGTCGAGGGTGGCGAGCGCGGCGATGGCGTTGCTCATCACCGACAGTCCGGATCCGGCGGCGCGCAGCTCGCCGGCCCGTTCGAACACCTCCACGTCGAGGCCGGCTCGCCGCAGCGCGACGGCGCAGGTGAGGCCGCCTATGCCGGCTCCGGCGACGAGGGCCTTCACACGGTTGTGGGACATCTGGTCAGTTCTCCTCACGGGCTGCGGACCGGTCGGTCCGGATCAGGTCGGCGACGGTCTTCGCCACGTGTTCCACGTACGGCTCCTCCATGATCGTCAGGTGGTCGCCGGGGACGCTGACGACGTTGATGGGGCCGTCGGTCATCGTGCTCCAGCCGTTGCGGGCGTCCTGGTGGCGGGTCCGGGCGGCGCCGTGCATCTCGGCGAGGACGTCCGGCAGCGGCTCCATGGCGCGGATCAGGGTGGGCTCCAGGTGCTCGTCGCGGGGCCGGTAGTCCAGGGCCGCCTGCCAGTTCGCCTGGTAGACGTGGAAGAGGCGGCGGATGACGGCGCCCGAGCTGCCGGCCGGCAGCACACCGGCCTCGCCGGCGAGCCGGGCGATGAAGTCGAACTTCTCCTCGACGGTGGTCAGTTCCGCCGGGATCGCCTCCACCGGTGAGCCGCCGCCGCGCTCCAGCCACAGCAGTTCCCAGAAGAACCAGCCCAGCAGGGCGTCGTCGTCGTGCTGCGTACGGGGCCCCGGGCTCAGCGCGGTGGTGTCCAGCAGGACCAGCTGGTTGATCTCCTCCCCCGCCGCGCGCAGCCGGCGGGCGATCTCGAAGGCCACGAAGCCGCCGAAGGACCAGCCGCCGATGTTGTACGGGCCGTGCGGCTGCACCTTGCGCAGTGCGGTGACATAGCTGGCGGCGAGCTCCTGGACGCTGAGCAGCGGCGTGGTGCCAGGGTCCGCGCCCGCCGCCTGGAGTGCGTACAGCGGCTGGTCGGCCGGGAGATGGCGGGCGAAGCGGACGTAGCACAGCACGTTGCCGCCCATGGGGTGGACCATGAACAGCGGCGGGCGGCTGCCGTTCGGGCGGATCGGCACCAGGGGGTCGAAGGCGGCGACCGCGTCACCGTTGCGGAGCCGGGCGGCGAGTCCGGCCACGGTCGGCGCCGCGATGAACTCGGACAGGGCGATGGTCACCCCGTAGCGCTGCTCGATCTGCACCACCAGCCGCATCGCGGTCAGCGAGGTGCCGCCCAGGTCGAACAGGCCGGTGTGGATGCCGACCGACGGCAGGTGCAGCAGGTCCGCCATCATCTCGGCGAGCGCGCGTTCGTAGTCGTCGCGGGGGGCGACCTCGTCGGGACCGGCGGCCGTGGTCAGCGGTGCCTTGCGCAGCGCGGCGTCGTCCCGTTTGCCGCTGGGCGTCAGCGGCAGCCGCGGGGTCCACTGCAGATGCGAGGGCACCATGTGCTCGGGCAGCGTGGACTGCAGCCGCTCCCGGATGCCGGGCAGGTCCTCCTCGGCGCCGTCGCCGACGAGGAACGCCGCGAGGAAGGTGTCGCCGTTCTCGCGCTGACGTGCCACGACCGCGGCGTCACGCAGCTGCGGGTAGTGCTCGGCGAGGGCGGTGAGGGCCAGTTCCACCTCGGCGGGCTCGACGCGGAAGCCGCGGACCTTGACCTGCGCGTCGGCGCGTCCCGCGTAGACCACGGCGCCGCCGGACAGCACCAGGCCGAGGTCGCCGGTGTGGTAGAGGACCTGCCCCTCGCCGGCGAACGGGTGCGGGACGAAGCGCTCCTTGGTCAGGTCGGGGCGGCCTTCGTAGCCGTGGGCCAGGCAGGCGCCGCCGAGGTAGACCTCACCGCGCGCACCGGCGGGAACCGGGCGCAGGCGGTCGTCCAGGACGTGCACCTCGGCACCGTCGATGGGGTACCCGATGGGCGGCAGCGCCGGGAACGCGGCCGGGTCCCCGGCCATGGTGAAGGCGGTGGCGACATGGGTCTCGGTCGGCCCGTACTGGTTCTCCAACACGGCGCCCGGGAGTGCGGCGCACAGCCGGCGGATCTCTCCGGTCACCCGCAGCTGCTCGCCGGACGAGATCAGCACCCGCAGGGCGCGCGGGGTGATGCCCAACGCGTCTGCGGTCTCGGCGAGTTGCTGGAGCGCCACATAGGGAAGGAAGACCCGCTCGATGCGCTCGGTGTCGATCCGGCGCAGCAGTGCGGGCATGTCGCGCCGCTCGCCGTCGCTCACCAGGTGCAGCGCACCGCCCGAGCACAGGGTGGAGAAGATCTCCTGGAAGGAGACGTCGAAGCTCAGCGGGGCGTACTGGAGCGTCGCGCCGCCGGCGGCCGAACTGGGGGCCTGTATCTGCCAGTCCACCAGGGCGGCCAGCGAGCGGTGCGGCATCGCGACGCCCTTGGGCCGGCCCGTGGAGCCGGAGGTGAACAGCACATACGCGGTGTGGTCCGGCGTGAGGTCCCGGCCCGGGGCGGCATCCGCCGGCTCGCCCTCGGACTCCGGGGACGGCTCGGTCACCGATTCGGCGGGCAGTACCAGTGCGGGGTCGCCCGCGAGGTGGGCGTAGGGGGCGTGGGCGATGACGCGGAACGGCTCGGCCTGCTCCAGCATCGCGGCCAGTCGGTGCGCGGGGTAGCCGACGTCGAGCGGCAGCACCGCGCAGCCGGCCCGCATGACGCCCAGGATCACGGCGATCGTCTGCGGCGACCGGTCCATGGCGATGCCGATCCGGGCCTCGCGCGGGGCGCCCAGTGCGCGCAGCCGGCCGGCCACGTGCCCGGCGGCTTCGGCGAGCCGCTGGTAGCTCCACCGCTCCTCGCCCACGGCCAGGGCGGTCGCCTGCGGGGTGCGCGCGGCCTGGTCGGCGAAGCGGGTCACGACGGTGGGCGCGGTGGTGGGCCGGGCGAGGGCCGCGGGCCGGGCGAGAAAGGCGAAGTCGGGTTCGGCGTACGGCTCTTCCACCAGCTGCCGAAGGATCTTCAGATACCCGTCGGCGAAGAGGTCGGCCTGGTCGGCGGAGAACGTGCCGCCGTCGCAGTCGATGCGCAGCCACACCCGCCCGCCGTCCGGTTCGGTGACCGCGTTGACCAGGAGGCGGAAGTTGGTCTCCTCCCAGGTCCGGAAGTCCCGCAGGCGCAGGCCCGGCAGGTGGAGGATCTCGGCGAGCTGGTGGAAGTGGACGTAGTTGAAGGCGGTGTCCAGGACCGGGCCGCCGTGGTCCTCCTGGATGGCGCTGAGCGGGTACCGGCGGTGGTCGTGACCGTCCTGCTCCTGCCGGAAGGCCTCGCGCACCACGTCGAGCCAGCTGTCGTGGTCCGCGTCGAGGCGCAGCGGCACGGTGTTGAGGAAGAGGCCGGCGATCCGCTCCGCGTGCGCCAGTTCGGGCCGCCCGTGGGTGACCAGTCCGGTGGTGATGTCGCGGGTGCCGGCGAGCATCGCCAGCGTCAGGCAGTGCGCGGCGAAGAGCACGGACTTGACCGGCACGGTGTGCTCGGCCGCGAAGTGCCGCACCCGCGCCGTGAGCGCGTCGGGCAGCTCGACCCGGCGCGCGGAGGGCTCGGCGCCCTCGCCGCCCGTCAGGTGCGGGCCGAACGCCTCGATCTGCAGGGGCTCGCTGCCGGCCAGCTTCTGCCGCCAGTAGCGCCGGGTCTCCTCCGAGCGCAGGGCCTCCTGCTCGTCGCGTACGTGGGCGGCGGGTGAGGGCAGTCGGGGGGTGTCGACGGGGCCGGTGCCCAGGCCGAGGCCGTGCGCGTAGTCCTGGAGGAGTTCGCCGACGAGGGTGGCCACGCTGCCGCCGTCGAGGAGCGCGTGGTGGAAGCTGAGGACCAGGTCGACGGATTCGGGCCGGACATGGGCCCGGAAGAGGTACAGCGGCGCCCGGTCGAAGACATAGGGGTGCCGGCGGCGTTCCTCGATGTGCCGGCGGATCTCGGCGTCGGCGGCGCCGGGTTCGAGGGAGCGCAGGTCCGCGACGTCCAGGCCGCCGTGCGCCTCGGGGTGGACGACCTGGAGCGGCTCGGAGCAGCCCGCCAGGGCGAAGGCGGAGCGCAGCGCCGGGTGCCGCGCCACCAGCCGCTGGAACGCCGCGCGGAACGCGTCCTCGTCCCAGGGGAGTTCGAGGGTGTACTGGAAGACGTCCTTGTAGGTGGCGGAGGTCTCGTGGCGGCGGCTGTGGTAGAGCAGGCCGAGCTGGAGCCGGGTCAGCGGGAAGGCGTCCTCGGCGCCTTCGAGGCCGGCCCGGTCCACGTGCGAGACGAGGGCGAAGGGTGCGGGGGCGGCGTCGCCCCGGTGCCCGGTGGCGTCGCCCGTCTTGGCGGCCAGTTGCGCGACCGTCGGGTTGCGGACGAGGTCGGTGAGCGAGAAGCGCAGGCCCTCGGCCTCGGCCGCGGCACGCACCTTGAGCATCAGGATCGAGTCGCCGCCGAGCGCGAAGTAGTCGTCGTGCACCCCGACGGTCTCCCGGCCCAGTACCTCGGCCCAGATCCGGGCCAGCGCGGCCTCGACGGGGGTACGGGCCGTCTCGCGCGCCGCGGGGTCCCCGGGGTGCGGGCCGTCTTCAGGCGCGGGCAGTGCCCGGCGGTCGGCCTTGCCGTTGGGCGTGAGCGGAACGGCGTCGATCGGCAGGAAGTAGGCCGGGACCATGAAGCCGGGCAGGGTGCGGGCGAGTTGCTCGCGCAGCCGGACCGGGTCGTGCGCGGTGTCGGCGACGTAGTAGCCGACCAGGTGTGTGCCGCGGGCGGTGGTGCGGTCCACGACGAGGGCGTCGCGGATGCCGGGGACCGAGCCGAGGGCGGCCGCCACCTCGCCCAGCTCCACGCGGTTGCCGCGGATCTTGACCTGGCCGTCCATCCGTCCGAGGTACTCCAGGGTGCCGTCCGCCAGCCACCGCGCGAGGTCGCCGGTGCGGTACATGCGGCCCTCCGGCACGAACGGGTCGCGCAGGAACTTCTCGGCGGTCAGTTCGGGGCGGTCCAGATAGCCCCGGGCCACGCCGACGCCGCCGATGCACAGCTCACCGGCGACCCCCGCCGGCTGTGGCCGGCCGTCGGTGTCCAGCACGTACAGCTGGGTGTTGTCGATCGGCCGGCCGATGGGCACCCGGGTGACGGGCCGGGCGGGATCGGATGGGCAGTCGTGGTACGAGACGTCCACGGTCGCCTCGGTCGGGCCGTAGAGGTTCGCCAGCCGCGCGGGATGGTCCGGGCCGAAGACGCGCTGGAACTGCTCGACGCGGGCGGGCGGCAGGGCCTCACCGCTGCAGAAGACCTGGCGCAGGGAACGGGCGCCCGCGCGAGCCTCGGGCGATTCCTGCAAGAGGTCGAGGAAGGGGCCGAGCATCGAGGGGACGAAGTGTGCGACGCTGACCCGCTGTTCACGGATGGTGCGCAGGATCTCGCGCGGGTCCTGCTGGCCGCCGGGCGGCAGCAGCGCCACGCTCGCGCCCTCGATCGCCCACCAGAACAGCTCCCACACGGAGACGTCGAAGGAGACCGGCGTCTTCTGCAGCAGGACGTCGTGCTCGCCGAGCGGGTAGCGGCGCTGCATCCACGCGAGCCGGTTGACGACGCTGTGGTGTTCCACCATCACGCCCTTGGGGCGGCCGGTCGAACCGGAGGTGTAGATGACGTAGGCCAGGTCGCGGGAGGTGGCGACCGGTTCCAGCGGGGCGCCGCTGCCCTGCAGCAGGTCGTCGACGCGCCGTACGGTCATCCCCTCGGCGGCCTCGGTGACGGGGCTGTCGCCGTCGACGATCACGACCTTGGCTCGGCTGTCCGCCAGCAGGAACGCCACGCGTTCGGCAGGGTAGCCGCGGTCCACGGGCACATAGGCGCCACCGGACTTCAGGACGCCGAGGAGGGCGGCCAGAAGCTTGGGCCCCCGCTCCAGCATGAGGGCGACCCGGTCGTCGGGGCCGACGCCCTCGGCCCGCAGGGCGCGTGCGACCTGGTTGGCCCGCTCGTCGAGTTCGGCGTAGGTCAGGGTCTCCCCCGCGGCCCCGATGACGGCGGTCTGCCGGGGGCGCCGGGCGGCCTGCGCCTCGAACAGCGCGTGGAGGGTGGCGTGGTGGGCGTAGGGCACCCGCGGGCCGTGGCTGCGTACGGCGGTGAGGTCGTCGTACTCGGCGGGCGCCAGCATTCCGACGTCGGACAGCGGACGGTCCAGGTCGGTCAGGCCCTGTGCGACGAGCGTCTTGAGGTGACCGGCGACCGAGGTGATCGGGAGGTCCTCGTCGAAGACGTCGCAGGCGTACTCCAGGTCGATGTGGAGGTCGGCGGTGTCGTCGAAGGCGGAGACGACGACGCTGAGCGCGTCCTGCTCGTGCGAGGGGGCCATCATGGCCGTCTGGCGGTCGACGCCGGGTATCTGGTCCGGGCGCGGCCAGCGCATATAGGAGATCTGCACGTCGAAGAGCCGGCGCGGGCCCTCGGCGGACGTGGGCAGCTCGCGCAGTACGTCGCCGAGCGAGAGGCGTTCGTGGCGCTGCAGGTCGCGGGTCGCGCGCTGGGTCTCGGTGACCACCTCCCGCACGGTCCGGCCGCCGTGTGCGGCGACCCGCAGCGGCAGGGTGTTGGCGAAGTGGCCGGGCACCGCCCGGTGCCGCTCGTCGGGCCGGTTGAGGAAGGGGATGCCGAGGACGGCCTCCGCGCTGCGGTGCACCCGCGTCAGATAGCTGCCGAACATGGCGGCCAGGTAGGTGAACGGTGAGAAGCCGGCGGCGCGGATCCGCTCGACGAGCGCGCCTTCGATCACGAAGGAGTGCCGGGAGCGCTCGCCGGTGCGTCCGGAACGGGTGAACAGCGCGGGCTCCACGCCGGCCAGGGCCTCGCGGTGGAAGGCCCGGTCGCGGTCGGCTTCGGCGCCGGCCCGGTAGGCGGCCTCCTCCTCGACGAAGGCGAGGTAGGTGGACGGGGCGGGGCCGGCGTCCTCGCGGCCGCCGGTCACCCGCGCGTAGTCCTCCAGGATTTCCCGGCTCAGCAGGTTGACCGCCCAGCCGTCGGCGACGATGTGGTGCGCCTTGATGTGCAGGTGGGTGACGGTCGGGCTCTGCAGGAGCAGGGTCGCCTCGACCATCGGCCGGTCGATGAGCGGCAGGGCGCGGGACAGCGATCGCCGCATCCACGCGTCGCACGCCGCGGCCGGTTCGCGCTCTTGCGTCAGGTCGAGCCGCTCGACCCGGACGCCTTCGGGCGCGGCCCACTGATGGGGCGTGCCGGCGTTTTCGCCGAAGCGCAGCCGGAAACTCTCGTGGCGGGATAATGCGCGCTCAACACAGCCGACAAGAACTTCGTGGTCCACGTCACCTTGTAGTCGCTCATGGAGTACACAATTGAACTGGGGTGATTCCGGTTCCTGGCGACCAGCGACCCAGATGTCCCGCTGATATGCCGTCAGCGATATCGGTGATTGTTCTTTCATGCGTCCTTGCCCTCTCCCACGGGCCGCATTGGCAGCCGAGTACCCAACATGATCATCATCATGCATCCCCGCATGTCCGATCCCGTCGGGCGCATCGGGGGGAGAGGAAAAGGAAAGACACAAACCCGCCAATTACCGCGGGCACTACCCGGCGCACTTACCAGATCCGGAATTGCTTCGGCCGGCTCGTCGATCGCGGCCTGGAAATGCTTCTTCGCGCCGCGATCGCATCGCGCGCAAAGTTGTCCGAAAACAGCACTGGCCAAGAACCCGCAGACCTGCAGGTTGCTTGCGGCCCGCCTGCGATTTACCTGCGAGCTGCCGTGGGCGCGCTTTATCGATATTCAGTGCGGCTCATCAATATCCGGCGCCATGGGCACATGCGGGCACAATGAGTGACATCATTATTACGGAGCGGGGTCAAAGCGGGGATTTCCGGAAAGGCGGCTGGATGCGGCAGGCGGGTGTGCTGGACGTCGGGTGCCACAGTGCGCTGCTCACCGTGGTGCGGTGGCGAACGGGGGCGGTGCTGGAACCGGTCTTCTCCCACAAGGTGCGGCTCAGACTCCACGAGACCCTCGACCGGAAGGGGCGGCTGGGCAAGGCCGGGGTCAAAAGCGTGCAGCGCGCGGTGGCCGAGGCGACCACCGCGCACCCGCATCTGCGCCTGCCGGAGGTGTTCGCGTTCGCCACCTCCGTCATCCGGGACGCCCCGAACCGCGAGGAGGTCATCGCGCGGGTGGCCCGCACGACCGGCACCTGGCTGCGGGTGCTGCCCGGCGAGGAGGAGGCACGGCTGGCCTATGTGGCGGCCCGCCAGTGGACCCACTGCGCAGTGGGCCCCTTGCTGGTCCTGGACATCGGCGGCGGCACCGTCGAGATCGCCTCGGGAACGGACGCCCAGCCCCGTATGGTCCGCTCGCTGCCGCTGGGCGCCCGCCGGATCACCCGGGACTTGCTGCCCGGCGGGATCGCCTCCTCCGGGCGGCGGCTGGCCGAGGTCCGCCGGCATCTGCGGCACTGCCTGAGTCTGGAGCCCGGGGTGCCGCGGGCGGCGCCAGGGGAGCGCGTGCTCGCCTGCTCGAAGACCTTCGAGCAGCTCGCACGGTTCGCCGGCGCCGCACGCGGCGAACCGCCGCGAACGGGGCGGCAGCTGACCCTGTCCCAGCTGCGCGGAGCGACCCGCCTGCTGGCCGAGGTCGCCCCGGACCGGCGCGGCACCCTGCCCGGCATCTCCCGGCACCGCGCCGAGCAGTCCCTGGCGGGTGCACTGATCGCCGAGAGCCTCATGGAGGCGTGCGGGGTGTCGAGCGTCGAGATCTGCCCCTGGTCCACGCGGGAGGGGCTGCTGCTCGAACGCCTCGGTGTGCCCGAGGACGCGTCCCGGCACGCCCGGCCCCCCGGGTGATCCGCGGGTCGGCAGCCGGTGGAGCGGGGCCGGGTCAGGGCCGGGCCCGGGCGATGTGTGACAGCTCCCGGTCGTCGACGTGGGGGATCAGGATGGGGCGGCCGGTCCGTACGCAGCGGGTGACCAGCCGGTCGGGTCCGTAGCCGGCGAAGTGGCCCGGAGGGTCGGCGGCGCGGACCGCCTCGGTGGGGTAGGCGGCCTTGACGGTGGCGATCCCGAGAGCGTAGAAGTCCCCCGGTCGTCCAGCAGCCGCATGTTGCGGAACTCCACCAGCGCAGCCCGCTCGGCTGCGCCGCCACAGGAGTCGGCTGGTCGCCCTGGGCCGAACGGGTCGGCGGCGGTCATCGCCGGACCTCCCCGTGGCGAGGGGGCCCGGGAGGGGGCGACGGCTTGCGGGCATCATGCGTCGCTTCCCGGCTCGGACAGGCACGCGCCGGACACTCGCGGCTGCCCTTGCTTCGATTCTGCCTCTCCCCCACCGCGCCGGCTTTTGGTGACGGTGGTCGCCCCCCCGACCACGGGCGTCAGGTCGCGACCCCGAATCGGATGAAACAGGATGAAAGATCCAGCCAGAGGAGGTCTGCCCGTGTCCGCTCCCCACCGCCCGTCCCGGGCCCCCGCGGCCGCCGTACTCCCGGAACGCGGCCCCGACCCAGTCAAGATCACCCTGAACGTCAACGGCGAGGACCGGACCTGCGAGGTCGAACCCAGGGTCAGTCTCCTGGACGCACTGCGTGAGCGGCTGGCCCTGACGGGTGCGAAAAAGGGCTGTGACCAGGGCACCTGTGGCGCCTGCACGGTGTGGGTCGACGGGCGCCGGGTGCTGTCCTGCCTCACGCTGGCGATCGCCTGCGAGGGCCGCGCGGTGTCGACCGTCGAAGGCCTGGCCGAGGGCGACGAGCTGCACGCCATGCAGCGCGCCTTCATCGAGCAGGACGCCTTCCAGTGCGGTTACTGCACGCCCGGCCAGATCATGTCGGCGATCGCGCTGCTCAAGGAGGGCCACGCCTCGGACGACGCCGAGATCCGCGAGTGGATGAGCGGCAACATCTGCCGCTGCGCCGCCTATCCGCACATCCGGGCCGCCATCTGCGCGGTCCGCGACCAGACCTGAGGAGACCTCCGTGCGGCCCATCAGCTACTCCCGCGCCACCGCCGTCGCCGACGCGGTGGCCGCCGTCGCCGCGGACCCCACCAGCGACTTCCTGGCCGGCGGCACCACCGAGGTCGACCTGCTGCGGCAGAACGTGCTGCTGCCGCGCCGGCTCGTGGACATCAACGATCTGCCGCTCACCCAGATCGAGGACCGACCGGACGGCGGCCTGTACATCGGCGCGCTGGCCCGTATGAGCGAGGTGGCCGCGGCGCCCGCCGTACGGGAGCGCTACCCGATGGTGGCGCAGGCGCTGGAACTTGGTGCCTCCGCGCAGCTGCGCCATATGGCCAGCATGGGCGGCAACATGATGCAGCGCGTGCGCTGCGGCTACTTCCGCGACGCGACGTCCCCCTGCAACAAGCGCGATCCGGGCAGTGGCTGCAGCGCCCTCGACGGCTTCAACCGCGGGCACGCGGTGCTCGGCGTCAGCGACCACTGCATCGCCACCCACCCGTCGGACGTCGCCGTGCCGCTGGTGGCTCTGGACGCCCGCATCCATACGGAGGGCCCGCGCGGCCGGCGGGTCTACCCGATCGACGACTTCTTCCTGCTGCCCGGCGACACCCCGCACCTGGAACACCCGCTGGAGCACGGCGAACTGGTGGTGGGCATCGAGGTTCCCGGTCTGCCCGCGGCGCGCACCTCCCTGTACACGAAGGTCCGCGACCGCGAGTCGTACGAGTTCGCCCTGGCCTCCGTCGCCGCCACGGTGACCGTGGACGACGGCGTGCTCGGCGAGGTGCGGCTGGCGCTGGGCGGCGTGGCCACCAAGCCCTGGCGCGCCCGTCGCGCGGAGGAGATGCTGCGCGGCGCCCCCGCCCGCACCGAGGTCTTCGCACGGGCCGCCCGCGAGGAGCTCGCCGCCGCCCGCACCGTGCCGCTCAACGCCTTCAAGGCCGAGCTGGCCCAGCGGACCGTCGTCCGCGTCCTGGAGCACCTCACCCGAGCGGAGAGCCCGTCATGAGCACACCGACCCTCGCGATCGGACAGCCCACCGACCGCGTCGACGGCCGCCACAAGGTCACCGGCGGCGCGCGCTACTCCGGAGACGTGCTGCTGGCCGGCATGGCGTACGCCGTCCTGGTCGGCGCGCGCGTACCGAGCGGCCGGATCACCGCGATCGACACCTCCGAGGCGCTGCAGGCCGAAGGGGTGCTCAGCATCCTCACCCACGAGAACCTGCCCAAGGCCGCCGGACAGCCCCCGCTGATCCCCTCGCTCGCCGGGATGCCCGCTCCGGGACAGACCTTCTTCCCGCTCCAGGACGAGGTGGTGCACTACACGGGGCAACCCGTGGCCGTCGTCGTCGCCGACACCCTCGAACGGGCCCAGCACGCGGGCGCGCTGATCCGCTTCTCCTACGAGGAGACGCCGTCGGTCACCACCCTGGACCAGGGGCGCGACGAGGCGTACGAGCCCGAGGCGATCTTCGCCGGCTTCATCCCGGGCCGCAGCGGGCGCGGCGACGTGGAGAGCGGGCTTGCGCGGGCCGAGGTGCGCATCGACGCCACGTACACCTACGCCGCGAACAACCACAACCCCATCGAGCCCTCGGCCACCACCGCGGCCTGGGACGGCGACCAGCTCACCCTCTACGACGCCACCCAGGGGGTGACGGCCACCCAGCTCACGGTCGCGGCGCTGCTCGGTCTGACCCCCTCGAAGGTGCGCGTCGTCTCGCACTACGTCGGCGGCAGCTTCGGCTGCAAGGCGATGATCTGGGCGCACCCGGCGCTGGCCGCGTTCGCCGCCCGCCAGGTCGGACGCCCCGTCAGACTCACCCTCAACCGGGAGCAGATGTTCACGTCGGTCGGCCACCGGGAGGAACAGGAGCAGCGCATCACGCTGGGCGCGGACAAGGAGGGCCGGCTCACCGCGCTGCGCCATCACAAGCTCTCGCCCACCTCGCACTTCGACGACTGGGCGGAGCCCTCCCTCGGCGTCGCCTCCCAGATCTACGCCTGCCCGAACTACGAGGGCGTCTACCGGCTGATCCGCGCCAACACCATGACGCCGACCTTCATGCGGGCCCCCGGTGAGGCCTCCGGCATGTTCGCGCTGGAGAGCACGATGGACGACCTCGCCCACCGGTTGGGCATCGATCCGGTGGAGCTGCGCCTGCGCAACTACAGCGACACCGACCCCACCACCGGCAACCCCTGGTCCAGCTGCGGGCTCAAGGAGTGCTACGCCCGCGGGGCCGAGCGCTTCGGCTGGCACCGGCGCAACCCCGAACCCCGGTCCCACCGCGACGGCAAGTGGCTCATCGGCTACGGCATGGCGACCGCCGGATACCCCGTCTACGGTCCGAACAACCCGCAGCGCGCCCGGGCCCGCCTGTACTCCGACGGCACCGCCGTGGTGCAGGCCGCGACGCCCGACTTCGGCACGGGTGTCGCCACCGTGATGACGCAGGTGGCCGCCGACGCCCTCGGCCTGCCCGTCGAGCGGTGCCGCTTCGAGGGCGGTGACACCACCCTGCCCACCATCGCCGCCGCCGTCGGCTCCTCGGGCGCGGGCATGATCAGCGCGGCCGTCCACACCGCGGCGACCCGCCTGCGCGACCAGCTCGTCGCGCTGGCCGTCGCGGACACCCAGTCGCCCCTGCACGGTGCGGACCCCGGCGCCGTCGTCGTACGGGACGGCCGGATGATGCCGCATGCGGATGCCGGGACCGGCGAGAGCTACGCCGATCTGCTGCACCGCAACTTCCTCCCTGACGTCGAGGCGGGCGGCTCCTGGTCCCCGTCGGCCGAGAGCACCCGCTACGGGATGATGACTTTCGGTGCCCAGTTCGCCGAGGTCGCCGTGGACCCCGGCCTCGGGGTCGCCCGGGTCCGCCGGATGGTCGGCGCCTTCGCGCCCGGCCGGGTCCTCAATCCCAAGACGGCCCGCAGCCAGCTCATGGGCGGGATGCTCTGGGGACTGGGCCAGGCGCTCCTGGAAGCCAACTACATGGATCCGCGCCGCGGCCGCTGGGTCGCCTCCAGCCTGGGCGACTACCTCGTTCCGGTCCATGCCGACGCGCCGTCGGTGGAGGTCGAACTCGTCGAGGTGGCGGACGAGATCGTCAACCCGCTCGGTGTCAAGGGCGTCGGAGAGGTCGGTCAGGTGGGCGCCGCCGCGGCCATCGCCAACGCCGTCCACCACGCCACCGGACGCCGTATCCGCAAGCTGCCCCTCACCCTCGAAGACCTGCTGTGAGGTACGGCCGGGCGCTGGCGAGGGCCGGCCCGTAGTGCGGCGCCCGTAATCCGCCGGGCGGAGCCGGTCCTCGCCCGCACGGCGGAGCGCGATGGTTCCTCGGCAGGAAGTGGGCGGAACCGGCGCCGGACAGCATGGGGTTCATGACCCTGGAGATGTGCGGTGGCCTGTTCCGCCGCAAGCTGCTCGGACCCGCCCGGCCGGTGCCCGCGGGACCCTTCGTCCGGCTGGCCGCATGCGTGGCGGTGGCGGAGATGCTGGTGTACTCGGCGCAGAAGGTGTACATGGCGGTGCGCGGTGAGATCGGCATGCCCGGTCATCCCGCCCCCGCAGCCGTACAGGCGCAGTTCGCCCACGCCGGGCTCGCCCAGGCGGGCAACGCCGCGCTCGGTGCGCTCGCGGCGCTGGTAGCACTGGCGTCCGTCACGCGGTGGGGGGCCCGGATCCCGCGCTGGGCACTGTGCTGCGCACTGGCGCTCTCGCTGGTGATGCTGTCGCTGGGGGCGGTGGCGACCCTCGGGCGTACGGACTTCGCGTGGGGCCACCTCGGCTGGGGCGAGGCCTTGGAATTCGTGCGGGAAGGCGCCCAGTTCGGGGCGTGGCTCGTGGTGGCGATGTCGTACGGGCTGCGTACCCGCCCGCCCCGGGACCGGCTGGCAGCCGGGGCGGGGCGTTGAACGGCGGCCGGGGGCGGGGGACGGCGGCCGGCGTGGCCTTCGGCTGTGCGTTCGCCTACGGTGCGATGAAGCTGGACTGGGCACTGGGCGGCACGTTCCTGATGCGGCAGACTCCGCTGCCCCGTGCCGCCCGGGACGACCTGCTGAACCGCACGGCGGACGCGGTCCTCGGGCACTGGATGTCCGTGGCGCCGGCGGTGGCCGGCATGGCGGCGGCGCTCCATCTGTCCGGCCGCTTCCGGCCGCACGGGAGGATCCGCCGCGGGGCGCTGCTCGCCGGTTCCTGGGCGGGGTGCCTGTTCATGGTGTCGCGCGCGATCGGACTGCTGGGCTACGGGTTCCTCCCCGACCTGGGGCTGCTGACCGGCGCGGTTTCCGTCCCCGCGTCCGCCGCGGATCTCGCGCGCTACGAGGCCGGTTGGGATCTGCTGCTGTGGTCGCCGTACTGGCTGGTCTTCGGCCTCTGCTGGGGTCTCGCGGCCCGGCGCTACCGGCGCGAGCGGCCCGGCCGGGGCTCCGGGCCACGGGTGAATGCCTCGGCGCCGGTCCCCGGGTCGGCGTCCGGCGACCGTCCGTGACCCGGACCTCGGCGATCGTCCGTGACCCGGACCTCGACGACCCTCCGTGTTCCCGGCCGCGTCATGCAGCATCAGGCCGCGTCAGGCCGCCGCATGCCTCCCGGCCGCACCGGCTCCCCGGCCGTCCGCGCCGGCGGCAACGCCCAGCCCGTCCGCGCCGTCGTCCGGGTCATGGTGGATCGGAGTCGCCGAGCCGGTCAGCGGAACGCCCGTGCCGCCCCGCCGGGCCGCGACGATCTCCGCCGCGATGGACAGCGCGGTCTCCTCGGGCGTACGGGCTCCGAGGTCCAGGCCTATCGGGGACCGCAGCCGGGCCAACTCCCGCTCGGTGACACCGGCTTCGCGAAGCCGGCGATCGCGGTCCTCATGGGTGCGGCGGGAGCCCATCGCGCCGACGAACGCGACCGGCAGCCGCAGCGCCGCCGTCAGCAGGGGAACGTCGAACTTGGCGTCGTGGGTGAGCACGCACAAGACCGTACGGGCATCGGTCGCGGTGCGCTGGAGGTAGCGGTGCGGCCAGTCGACGACGAGGTCGTCGGCCTCGGGGAAGCGGGCGCGGGTGGCGAAGACCGGTCGGGCGTCGCACACGGTCACGTGATAGCCGAGGAACTTGCCCGTACGCACCAGCGCCGCGGCGACGTCGACGGCACCGAAGACGATCATGCGGGGCGGCGGCACGCTCGACTCGACGAACAGCGACAGGCCGGCCGGATCGCAGCGCGAGCCGCTCTCCGAGAGGGCGACCGTGCCGGTGCGGCCCGCGTCGAGCAGGGCACGGGCCTCGCCGGCCGCCGCCCGGTCGAGATCCGGACTGCCGCCCAGACTGCCCTCGAACGATCCGTCGGGGCGCACCAGCAGCGCCCGGCCCAGGAGCCGATCCGGCCCCTGGGCCACACGGGCCAGCGCCGCGGTCTCCCCGCGGGCGGCGGCCGACAGCGCCGCTGCACCCACCTTCCTGACCGGCGCGCCGGCGCCCATCGGCGTGACCAGGACCTCGACGACCCCGCCGCAGGTCAGTCCCACCGCGAAGGCGTCCTCGTCGCTGTAGCCGAACCGCTCGCGCACGGTCGCGCCGTCCTTGAGCGCCTGAACGCACAGGTCGTACACCGCCGCCTCGACGCAGCCGCCGGAGACCGACCCGATGGCCGTGCCCTCGGCGTCGACGGCGAGGGCGGCGCCGGGGCCGCGCGGTGCGCTGCCGCCCACCGCCACGACGGAGGCGACGGCGAAGGACCGTCCCTCCTCGGCCCAGCGGTTCAATTCCGCGGCGATATCAAGCATGTCGGGTCCCGGTCGGCGCACCCGCCAGCAGCACGCGGTCGGGGCGGATCGGCAGGTGTCGGTGGCGTACTCCGGTCGCGTGCCAGACCGCGTTGGCGATCGCCGCCGCGGCGCCCACGATGCCTATTTCGCCGATGCCCTTGATCCCGACCGGGTCCTCCGGATCGGGGTCGTCGACCCAGTCCGCCTCGATGCGCGGGACATCGGCGTTCGCGGCGACGTGATAGCCGGCGAGGTCGGCGCCCACATGGCCGCCCGACGCCGGGTCCCTGACGGCCTCCTCGTGCAGCGCCATCGAAATACCCCAGGTCATACCGCCGATGAACTGGCTGCGTGCGGTCAGCGGGTTGATGATCCGGCCCGCGGCGAAGATGCCGAGCATCCGCCGCACCCGGACCTCGCCGCTGGTGACGTCCACGGCGACCTCGGCGAACTGCGCTCCGAAGGAGTGCCGTTCCTTCTGCGTGAGCGTGCCGAGGGCCTCGGTAGTGTCGGACCGTGCCGTGATGCCCTGCTCCGGAATGTCGATGCCGAGGGCCAGTTGCTCCCGCAGTTCGCGCACCGCGGCCGTGACCGCCCAGCCCCAGGAGCGGGTGCCCATCGAGCCGCCCGCAAGCATCGCTGGGCCGAAGTCGCTGTCCGCAATGCGTACCTGGACGCGCTCCGGTGCCACCTTGAGGGCGTCCGCGGCGATCAGGGTCAGCGCGGTCCGCGCTCCGGTCCCGACGTCCGCCGCGGTGATCCGTACGGTGAAGGTGCCGTCGGCCTCCGCCGTCACGGCCGCCGTGGACGGGCCGACGAGCACGGGGAAGGTGGCCGCGGCGGTGCCGGTCCCGAGCAGCCAGCGCCCTTCACGGCGCAGTCCGGGACGCGGATCCCGGTCCACCCAGCCGAACCTGCGGGAACCTTCCTGGAAGCAGGACAGGAGATTGCGGCTGCTGAACGGGAGGCCGGAGACGGGCCCCACGTCCGGTTCGTTGCGGGCCCGCAGCGCGATCGGGTCCATGCCGCACTTCTCGGCGAGTTCGTCGAGCGCGGACTCCAGCGCGAACGAGCCCGGAGCCTCACCGGGCGCGCGCATAAAGGTCGGTGTCGGCACGTCGAGAGGCACGACGCGGTTGACGGTGTGGTGCGCGTCGGCGTCGTACAGCGGACGTCCGAACCCGGCGCTCGGCTCGACGAATTCATGGATGGTCGACGTCAGGCTCTGCCCCTGGTGGTCGAAGGCGCGCAGCCGTCCGTCGCTGTCGGCGCCGAGCCTGACGCGCTGCGCGGTGGGGCTGCGGTAGCCGACCAGCGAGAACATCTGACGGCGCGTCATGACGACTCTGACGGGGCGGTCCAGGACCGTCGCCGCCATCGCGGCGAGGATCTGGTGTACGCGTATGCCCTTGGCCCCGAAGGCCCCGCCGACGTGTTCGGACCGCACCCGGACCGAGGCCGGGTCGAGGGAGAACAGCTTCGCCAGCTCGTCCGCGACCCAGGTGCTGCCCTGGTTGGAGTCGAAGACTTCGAGACGGCCGCTGTCCCAGCGCGCGGTCGCCGCGTGCGGTTCCATCGGGCTGTGGTGCTCTTCGGGCGTGGTGTACTCCGCGTCCACGACGTGGGTGGACGCGGCGAGTTCGGCCTCCAGGTCGCCCTTCTCCGTTTGCATGCCCGCGGCGTCCGGCGTGTAGGTGCCGGGACGTCCGGCGAAGAACGCCACGTCGTGCGACTCCGCGTCGTAGTGGACGACCAGCGCCTCGGCCGCCTCCCGCGCCTGCTCGGACGTCTCGGCGACGACCAGCGCCACCGGCCAGCCCATGAACGGCACCCGGTCGTGCTGGAAGACCTCGACGATCGGGTCGGGCCGCCCCAGCATGCCCAGGTAGTCGCCGTCGACGCGCGGCGCGTTCCCGTGGTGCAGGACGGCCAGGACGCCGGGCATCGCGAGAACGGGGGCCGACTCGACCGAGCGGATGCGGCCGCGGGCGACGGTGGACAACACCAGCCAGCCGTGGGCGAGTTCGGCGAAGGGGATCTCTCCCGCGTAGCGGGCCGCGCCGGTGACCTTGTCGCGGCCCTCCACGCGGGAGTGCGCGGCGCCGACGGCTCCCCGCGCGGCCGTGGCCTGTGTCGTCGTGGTCATCGCGCGACCTCCTCGGCGAGCTCGGTCAGTTCGGCGACGACGAGGTTGCGCATCAGCGTCACCTTGTATCCGTTATGGGGAAGTGCTTCGGCGGCGGCCAGTTCGGCGTCCGCGGCGGCGGCGAACGCGGCGGCGTCCGCCGGCCCCCCGGTCAGCAGGCGCTCGGCCTCCCGGGCCCGCCACGGCCGGGACGCAACCGCCCCGAAGGCGAGGCGTACTTCGCGCACCGCACCGTCCCGGACGTCCAGGGCGGCGGCGACCGAGCCGATGGCGAACGCGTAGGACGCACGCTCGCGCACCTTGCGGTAGCGGGAGTGCGCGGCGACCGGGGCCGGCGGCAGAGTGACGCCGGTGATCAGCGCCCCGGCCGGCAGCGCCGTCTCCAGATGCGGGCTGTCCCCCACGGGAAGGTAGAACTCCGCGAGCGGCAACTCGCCCGGCCCGTCGGCCGTTTCGTAGGTGACGACGGCGTCGAAGGCGGCGAGCGCCACCCCCATGTCCGAGGGGTGAACGGCCACACACTGCGCGGAGGCGCCGAGGATCGCGTGGTTGCGGTGCTCGCCCGCGATGGCGGGGCAACCGCTTCCGGGGACCCGCTTGTTGCACGGTTTGGCCAGGTCGGCGTAGTAGCCGCAGCGGGTGCGCTGGAGGAGGTTCCCGCCGACCGTGGCCATGTTGCGCAGCTGACCGGAGGCGCCGGCCAGCACGGCTTGCGCCAACGCCGGGTAGCGGCGCCGCACTTCGGGATGGGCGGCGAGATCGCTGTTGGTGACGGTCGCGCCGATGTGCAGACCGCCGTCGGCCGTGGTCTCGATCCGGTCGAGGGGCAGTTCGCGCACGTCGACGAGGAGCGCGGGCCGCTCCACACCGGCCTTCATCAGGTCGACGAGATTGGTGCCGCCGCCGAGGTAGCGCGCGTCGGGGTCGGCGCCGAGGAGGGCGACCGCACCGGTCACGTCGAACACCCGCTGATAGCCGAACTCCCTCATGCCCCCGCCTCCATGTCCACGTCCGCCTCCGCCGCCCGCGCGACCGCCTGCACGATCGACACATACGCGCCGCAGCGGCACAGATTGCCGCTCATCCGCTCCCGGATCTCGTCTGCGGTCAGCGGCGGTGCCCCCGCTTCGGGCCGTATGTCCTCGGTGACGGCACTGGGCCAGCCGGCCGCGTGCTCCTCGATCACCGCCAGTGCCGAACAGATCTGCCCCGGCGTGCAGTAGCCGCACTGATAGCCGTCGAGGTCGAGGAACGCCTGCTGCACCGGATGGAGCCGCTCACCGTCCGCCACACCTTCGATGGTGGTGATCGCACGCCCCTCGGCGGCGACCGCGAGCTGCAGGCAGGAGACGGCCCGGCGCCCGTCGATCAGCACCGTACAAGCACCGCACTGGCCTTGGTCGCAGCCCTTCTTGGTCCCGGTCAGATCGAGACGCTCGCGCAGCGCGTCGAGCAGGGTGGTGCGGTGGTCGACGGGCAGCGTGTGCTTTCCGCCGTTGATGTTCAGGGTGATGGCGCTGGACGTCGACAGGGCCATGATCAGCCTTCTTTCGCGTAAATGAGGCGCGGCGGGCATCGGGGCGCGGGCGCTGGGGCCGGTCCGGCCGGCCGGGAAGTCGAGCTGCAAGTCGAGCTGCCCCCGTGAGCGGTTCAAAAGGTCGTGGCACGGCTCTGCGCATGGAGTTCTGCGCGGAGCGACATAAGCTATGGTGAACCTAGCGGACAGTTGTCCGGTTACCGATCGAATCTACCGGACACTTGTCCGGTTAACAAGAGTCGGCCGTCGGTGATTCCCGAAAGGGGGACGAGTGCAGCACGCAGAGGACACACCGGGGACGAGCACCCCGGCGAAAGAGGCACCGCTGCGCTCGGACGCACAACGCAATCGCGAGCGCATCCTGGAAGTCGCGCTGGAGGAGTTGACCCACTCCGCCGACGCCCCGCTGAGCGCGATCGCGAAGAAGGCGGGCGTCGGCCAGGGGACGTTCTACCGCAACTTCCCCAACCGCGAGTCTCTCGTCCTGGAGGTCTACCGCTACGAGGTCCAGCAGGTCTCGGACACCGCCTGCCAGCTCCTGGAGACCCGCGCCCCCGACCAGGCGCTGCGGGAGTGGATGGACCGCCTCGCCCAGTACGCCATGACCAAGGCCGGCCTGCGCGACGCCATGCGCAAGGCCACCGCGCACAGCACCCTGGCCGGCCTCGGGCACGGCCCGGTGACCACAGCCGTCGCCGCCCTGCTGAAGGCGAACGAGGAAGCCGGCACCATCCGCCCGGGACTGACCCCCGACGACTTCCTCCTGGCCATCGCCGGCCTCTGGCAGATCGACCCGCACGGCGACTGGCACTCCCGCGCGGACCGCCTGCTGGACCTCGTCATGGACGGCCTGCGCGCGGGCGCTCCCGGACGCTGAACCGGGGGCACCGACCCGGCATCCGCATCGCCGACACCGACTCCCGCCCGGACGTGGAGTACTGGCGGCGCACTCCCGTCACCTTCCGACGGAGCCGTCCGCCTGTTCACGGAGAATGTCGGCGTGGCCGGCGTGGCGGGCGGTCTCTTCGATCATGTGGATCAGCACCCAGCGCATCGATCTCCTCGCGTCGGCCTTGCCTGCCGCCCGAGCGGACGGGCGGCTCAAGTCGTGGCAACGCTCGATGATCTCGTTGGATTGCGCGATGGTGTCGCGATAGGCGGCCAGCAGGCTGTCCGCGGTGTCGTCCTCGGCGAGTGCCATGCCGAAGTCCGGATGCTCGACGTCGGCGCCTTCGAAGGCCCAGAGGAACCAGTAGCGCTCCGCCGCCGTCAGGTGCTTGACCAGCCCGAACAGGCTGGTGCCGGAAGGCACTCCGGCAGTGCGTCCCTGCTCCTCCGCAAGGCCTTGCGCCTTGGCGGCCATGGCCTCCCGGACGTAGTTCAGGAACGAGAGCAGGGTCGACTTCTCGTCGGAGTCGCTGTCCGGTGGGCCCACATCACGACGCGGCTGCGTGTCTGTCATCGACGCAGCCTAGCTAGGGCCTGTCCGATGGGTCACTGTCGAGGGAGGCCGTGGCGTCGGCGGCCTCCGCGCGACCCATGGCCATCCGCAGTGTCACGGCAGCGGCGACGCCCGCCACCAGGCCGCACGTCAGGGCGGCCGGGACGCCGCCACCGATACCGGCGGACAGCTGCGGCAGCTCCCAGCGCAGCCCCTCCGCCCCCTCCAGCACCATCCGCAGCAACTGGCTCGCCAGCAGCCCGAGGACGGTCGCACACACCGCGCCGGCCGCCATCGCCGGGACGGTGACCCGGGTGAGCAGTCCGGGCAACCGCCGCAGCACCCACCACACCACGGCGAGCAGCAGCACGTCGGCCGCGCGATACAGGAGCCAGCCGCCGAGCGGCGCGCCCGCGGGGCCGTCCCAGGCGCCGAGCAGCAGCCACTGGCGCAGGAGGTCGCCCGGTTCGGACAGCATCCCGATGGCCGGAGAGACCCCCTGGAGGGCGGCCGCGACCGGCTGGTACGAGAGGACCACCAGGGACAGGGCGATCACCACGGTCCCCGCGGTGGCGGCGAGGCGGGCCGGGCGCGCCGGGACGACCGCCGCCTCCCGCGGCAGCGGATCGGCCCCCTTGGCGGTGACCCGCGCGATGAGCACCGTCACCGCCGCCGCGACCAGGGCGGTGACCACCAGGATCTGCCGCCCGGAGGAGATCACGCTCGCCAGCTGGGGCAGAAGCCGGTAACTGCCGTGCCCTCCCGAGGCGATCAGCCACGGCGCGGAAAGGGTGACCGCCAGGGTCCCGGCCACCACGCCCCAGGCCCACACCATGAGCAGCGAGACCGGGATCCGGCCGCGCACCGGCGGCAGCCTGCGGACCAGGAGAAGCGCCCCGGGCACGAAGAAGGCGAAGACCGCGCCGAACCGGATCTGCAACGCGGTGGTGTACAGCGCGAGATAGCGGATGCTCTCGGCCTCGGCCGGGCCCCCGATCCCGCCGGACCCCTCGGTGCCGAGCCCGGCCGAGGACGGCGGGTCGTACGACCAGGGGGTGAGCCAGCGCTCGAGTTCGGCGGTGGCCGGGATGCCGAGCACATCGCCGGCGCCCCGCAGGTGGAGTGCCTGCGCGCTCGCCCCCGCCCACCACAGAAGCGCCGTCAGGAGTACCCCTCCGGCCAGTGCCGGTATCGCCGCACGCCGGTATGTCATCCGCTGCCCCCGTTTTGCTCACGTACCCCGTGATTCCCCTTCTCCGGTGGAGATTACGGGGCGTTGATCACATGTGGGTCACGGGCGTACGCCGGCTCGCGCCGGCGAGGGGACGCGGGATCGGGTGCTGGAGGCCGGCGGCCGGCACGGGAGTTGACGGTGTCGGCGGCAGCCGGCGGGCCGCGGCCGCACCATCGGCGCGATCGGGAGCATCGAGCCGTCATGCGCCTCTGAGGGTCTCGAATCCCGCGCACAGGAGCCCGACGCTTCGCCGGAACTTCTCGTCCTGGCCGAGGCGGGGCAACTGCTCCATGACGAGGGGGAAGCGGGCACGCAGGGCGGCGTAGGTCTCCGCGGTGACGGTCGGCGTCTGGGGCTCGGTCTGCTCCTGGAGTACGAATCCCGTGACGTGGCTGAGGAGGGTGTCGGCCGCGATGCCGCTGTGCTCGGCGGGGACGCCGGCGTCGAGCAGGGTCCGCAGGAGACGCTCCATCAGGGACAGGCCGCCCGGGCTCAGCGCGCTGGGGCTGTCGGCGAGCAGGAGCGCGCCGCCCGGGTGCCGCTTCAGGCTCCGGCGCAGCGCCGCGGTCTGCGCCTCGACCTCTTCCTGCCATGTCGCCTCGGGCGGGAGCGCGGCCAGGGCGGTGCTGCCGGCGTCGTACGCGTGCCGGCAGACGCGGTCGGCCATCAGGGCGAGCAGTTCGTCCTTGCCGCGCACGTGGTAGTAGAGGCTGCCCGCGTGGGCGCCGAGTCGCTCGGCCACTTGGCGCATGGACAGGCCGTGGTACCCGGTCTCGGCGAACGTGGCCATGCCGGCGTCGACGATCCGCTCCTTGGTGAGCTTCATGGATCCACCGTAGCAACTTTTTCGAACGCCGTTTGAAAAGTTGTGCTAGCGTCACGACCGACCGATTTCGAACACTGTTGGAAGAGGGTCCGGGGGACATGGGTGGACTGCTGTTCAGCGCGAGCACGGCCGCGTTGATGGTGATGATGATCAATAGTGGGCTCGGCGCGGTGGGCCGGGACTCGCTGCGCGGGCGGCCCGTCCCGTGGGTCGCGGTCGGGCTGACCGTGGTGGCGGTGGCCGGTGTCGTCCTCCAGCTGTGCTGGGCGGGGGCGATGGCCGCACTCGACAACGATCCGGCCAAGAGCGGCTGGTGGCGGGTGTTCACCTCGACCTTCCTGCAGAACGGCGGCGTCGGCGGTGCGGTCTGGAACATCGCCACCCTGGCCCTCGTGGCGGCGCTCGCGCAGTGGCTGTGGGGCGGCCGGCTGACGGCGCTGCTCTTCGTCGCCGGCATCCTCCTGCCGGAGCGGATCGACGCTTTGCTCGGCCTGGGCGGCGGCCCCAGCACCGACCCCCGCAACTTCGCGGGCAGTTCCGGCGCCACCTACTTCCTGGGGGCGACCCTGGCCGCCGCCCTCCTGACGCGCAGTCGGATCAGGAAGGAGCAGGCTCTCGCGCTCGGCGTCCCGGCACTCGGCCTGCTGATGTGGTGCGCCCAGGACAACGGCCACGGCCTCGTCGCCGTATACGGATTCGCGCTCGGCACCCTCGCCTGGGCGGCACTGCGCTGGACGCCGCGCACCGGGACGCCGCAGTCCGCTACGGAGACCCGGTCCCGCGGCGCCCGCCGAGCCGAGCGCTGAGCACTTCAGCCGGCGGCCGGCCGGGGCAGGGGGCGACCGGCGTCGGCCACCGCGCGGAGTTCGGCGGCGACGCCGGCCCAGGCGCATTCGGGGAGTTCATGGCCGACTCGGGGCAGGAGGACCAGGCGCGAGCCACGGATCCGGGAGGCGATCGCCCGTGCCGCGCTGGGCTTGATGAGGGGGTCGTCCGCCCCGTGGAGGACGAGCGTGGGCTGGGTGACGGCGCTGATCGGCGGGCCGTGCCATTGGGCGCCGATCTGACGGCTCTGCGCCTGCTGGTCGTACACGCCGCGGTCGGCGTTGCGCTCGGCGGCTTCCCGGGCGGCCGGCTCGTCGAAGGGCCGGTGGGGCGAGGCGAGGAGGCGGGAGACGGCGACGCCGGCCTCGACGGCCCCGTCGGGCGTATCGGGAAACCGCAGGCGGGCGAAGTTCGCCAGGGTCCGCAGCCTGATGTACCGCATGGTCCGCAGCCCCGAGGTGTCTCCGGGTACGGCCGCCATGGAGGTGAGGGTCCGGACGCGACCCGGGTGCCGCAGCGCCACGCGCTGCGCGATGGCCCCGCCGAGGGAGACGCCCATCAGGTGCGCCGATCGCCACCCCAGGGCGTCCAGGACGGCAGCGGTGTCATCCGCCATGTCCTCGGCCGTGTAGGCCTGCCCGCGCTTGGCGAAGAGCGCGGCGATGGGGTTGCCGGTGGGGGCGGGTGGCAGGTGGGTCGACTCCCCGCCGTCGCGCTGGTCGTACCGGGCCACGGCGAAGCCCTGCGCGGCCAGCATCCGGCACAGCCCGTCCGGGACCCATCGCCGGTTGGCGCCCAGCCCCGTGGCCAGCAGAAGCGGCTCACCGTCGGCCCCTTCGGTCAGCGAGTCGAAGGCCAGTCGCACCGCGCCGTTCTCCGCCCAGCGGACCGGGCTCCACAGGTGTTTCCGGGTGAGGGACACAAGAACCTCCATAACTGCGATCAACGTTCGCAGTTCTAGAGTACGGGGTGTGGCATCGAAACGGAGGAGGCGGGTGGACGCATGGCCCAGGAACAGGTGACGGTCTGGGCGCGGCCCGAACGCGGGACCCGCGGCCCCGCGGCCGTGCACAGCCGCGCGGAGCTGGCCGCCGTCGCCGTCGAACTGGCCGACCGGGGCGGCCTGTCGGCGGTGTCGATGCGTCAGGTGGCCAAAGAGCTGGGCACCGGACAGGCCTCCCTCTACCGCTACCTCTCCGGCCGTGAGGACCTGCTCGACCTGATGACGGACGCGGTGGCGCAGGAGATCGACCTCGACGTCCCGCTCCGCGGTGATCCGGTGGCGGACCTGGTCGCCCTGGCGGCCCGGACCAAGGTCGTCCATCTTCGGCACCCCTGGCTGCCGGACGTTCCGCCGGAACCCCTGCGGCTGGGGCCCAGGGGCCTGGACTACCTGGAATACGCCCTGCGGGCCATGGCGTCCGTCCGGCTGCCCGGCCCGGCCAAGCTGGAAGTCGTCGCCCTGATGAACGCCTTGGTCACCCAGTTCGCCCGGGCCGAACTCCAGGGCAGCCGCGGGAACACCGACCGCCAGGCAGCGCAGGCCGCCTACCTGGGCGAGGCGGCCGCCCAAGGAGACCGTCCACATGTCGCGGCCGCCATGGCCAATCGCACCGGAGCGGTCCCGGAGGAGGATCCGCAGGCACGGTTCGAGCGGACGATGCACCGGGTGCTCACCGGGCTCGTACTGCCCGAACCCTCCTGAGGGAGCGCTTCGGTCGCCGCGGGCCGCCGGCCGAAGCGCTCGGCCACCACCACCCGGCAGCGCACGCGGAACGCCCGCGCGGGTGCGCACTCCTCCGGACGGCCGGCCGTCACGGTACGGTCGCGCCATGCCTGACGCCCGGTTGACCACCTCCTCGTTCCTCGTGCTCGGCATCATCGACGAGCTGGGTGAGGCCAGTCCGTACGACGTCAAGGGCGAGGCCGCCCGCACGGTGGCGCCGTTCTGGTCGATGCCGCACGCGCAGGTCTACGCGCAGTGCGACCGCCTCGTGGAGGCGGGCCTGCTGTCGGAGGTCCGGCAGTCGGGTGGACGCAACCGGCGGCTGATGAAGCTGACCGCGGCGGGAAAGACGGCTCTGGAGGAGTGGCTCGCCGACCCGGCCTTCGTGCCGGTCGAGGCGCGCGAACGCGGCATCCTGAAACTGTGGTTCGGGGCCCGGCCGGAGGTGCTCGCCCCGGTGCAGCTGACCGAGCATCACCACACGCTCGCGAACTACGAGGAACTCGCGGATTCCGTGGGCGATGCGCTGACGCGGGGACAGCGCGAGGCGCTGGAGTTCGGGATCCGCTACGAGCGGATGATGGTCGATTTCTGGCAGTGGGTGGAGCGACGCGGCTCATGATGCCGCCGCGGAGATCGGCCGCACCGTGACGGGCCCGGGGGGGGGGGGGGGGGGGGGGGGGGGGGGGGGGGGGGGGGGGGGGGGGGGGGGGGGGGGGGCACCCTTTCCCTCGCCGAGGGGCA
>NZ_JBVIRA010000026.1:0-6523 GCF_055576575.1 Streptomyces sp. NPDC033270 | reverse complement strand
CCCCAGCCCCCCCCCCCCCCCCCCCCCCCCCCTCACCCCCCCCCCCCCCCCCCCCCCCCCCCCCTCCTTCCCCCCCCCCCCCCCCCCCCCGGGCCATGCGCGGGGTGCCCGCGAAGGGGAGCCCCGCCCGTCCTCAGGTGACGGAGGCCATCCGGACCGGTTCGACGCCCTCGGCGCTGTGGCGCTCGGCCCAGTTCTCCAAGGACATCCGGCACGCATGGTCGAGGTGGCGCAACCCGGCCAGGTGCAGTTCGATCGGCCGGTTCTGCGGCAGGGCCTCAAGGGTGTCGAGGATCTTCGGCAGCCGCAGGAACGTGGCGTTGCCGGTCAGGTGGGCCTGGATCGGACCGGCGCCCTTGTCGATCACGTCGACACGCACATGCGAGGTCTCCCACGCCGTCTTGCACACGGCCAGGGCCAGGCCGATGAGCACGCCCTCGAACATGCTCACCGCGACGATCGCCACCGCGGTGACGGCCAGGATCAGTGCCTCGCCCCGGTGTTCACGCCACAGCGTCCCCAACTGCCGTACGGGCACGAGCTTGCAGCCGGAGTACACCAGGACGCCCGCGAGCGCCGCGAGCGGGATGACGCCGAGCGCGGCGGGCAGCAGTGCGGCGAAGAGCAGCAGCCACAGGCCGTGCATCACCCGCGAGGCCTTCGTCCGCGCGCCGGCCTGCACGTTGGCGGCACTGCGGACGATCACCGCGGTCATCGGCAGCGCGCCGAGCAGCCCGCAGACCGTGTTGCCGGCGCCCTGTGCCATCAGCTCCTTGTCGTAGTCGGTCTTCGGCCCGTCGTGCAGCCGGTCCACCGCGGCCGCGCTGAACAGCGACTCCGCCGACGCGATCAGCGTGAACGCGAGCACGGTGCCCAGCGCACCGGCCACCGCCCCCGCCTCCACCAGCCGCGCGAAGTCCGCCCCGCCCGGCGGCTGTACGACATCCAGCAGGCCCTGCACGTCGACCCGCGCCACCGGCAGGTCCCAGACGAACACCACAGCGGTCGCCAGCGCCACCGCCACCAGCGGCGCCGGCAGCACCCGCGCCGCCCGCCGCCACCGTGGCCACAGCACCAGCAGCGCCATGGTCGAGGCGCCGATCGCCAGCGCCGCGAGCGCGGTCTGCGACCCGGCGGTATCCGCCGCGAGCCGTGGCAGTCCGGCCAGGTTCGCCGGGCCGCCACCGGGCGCCTCGGCGTCCACCAGGGTGTACAACTGCCCGGCGATCAGCACCAGTCCGATGCCGGCCAGCATTCCCTGGACGACCGCGACCGAGATGGCCCGAAACCAGCGGCCCAGCCGCAGCGCCCCCATGACCAGCTGCAGCAGCCCGGCGATCAGCACCAGCGCGCCCAGCGCGCCCAGCCCGTACTCCTGCACGGCCTCGTAGACCAGCACGGTCAGCCCGGCGGCCGGCCCGCTGACCTGCAGACTGCTGCCCGGCAGCAGCCCGGTGAGCAGCCCCCCGACGATCCCGGTGAGCAGCCCCAGCTCGGCCGGCACCCCGGAGGCGACGGCCACCCCGACACACAGCGGTACGGCGACGAGGAAGACGACGAGCGAAGCGGTGAAGTCGGCGCGCAGGACCGACAGCGAAGGCCGCGCCGAGCGGGAGGGCCGGGAGGATATCGACTGCCGGGACGGGTGTGAGCGGGCAATACGGAACCTACGCATGACGTGCCTCCAGCGGATGAGAGATGCGGCGGCGCACGCGCGGACACCGGCACCGGCCCGGAATCGGGCAACGGCAGGCAGGCGCAGGGCGACCTGGGTCGGCCTGCTTTCGCCGGTTGCCGTGCGGTGCCGTGCGGCGCGCGCCATGAAGGTGGGGCGATGACGGCTGGATCCGTCGGGATGCGCGGGCCGGGGAAGGCCCTGGGGCAGCTCTCAGCTCGCCGTGCTCAGCAGCGGAAGACGAGGTGGTGGACCGGCAGCTCGCCCGATCTCGACACGGGCACGGCCTGACGGCCGGTCAGCGGGGCGGCCAGGCTCAGCCCGCCGACGGACCGTACGGGAGCGTCGGTCGACACGGCCGTGCCGGGCGGGGCGGGCGCGCGGAACGTGGCCGCGGAGCGCCCGCCGCGGCGTGGCAGACAGCGGCCGAGGGCGGCTTCGGGGTCCTCGGAGGGGTCCGAGGCCACCGGGGCGGCGCTCGCAGAACCGGCACCGGAGGCGCTGTTCCTGGCGGGCGCGGCCGCCGCGTCGGTTCCGAACGCGCCGTCGGCGGCGGTCGGCAGGGCCAGGACGACGGCCATGAGGATCAACAGGAGCCGTACGAAACGGCCCACCTGGATCTTCGCCATCGTCGCCCCTTCCGGCGCGGCTGGACAGGTCACCCCATTGTGTCGAGCCCGGCAGCCCCCGCCGCAAGTCGATATGTGATCGACCTGTGAACGCGGAGTTATCGGACAGGAGGGAAGGGTTCCGTTCGCTCCGGCGGCCGCCAAAGTGCGATCCGTGCTTCAACGCGCTGTATCGCACACCACTCCGCCGGGTTGTTCACCCCAATGGCTCAATGCTTGACGCCCCACCCCACCCGGCGCATTATTCATCGCATGATGAATTACGGTGACGGTGCCGCCGCCGAGCCCGCCGTCCACGCCCACGACCTCACCGTCGTCCGAGGCGGCCGCACCGTCCTCGACGCCCTCACCTGCCACGTCCCCCGCGGTCGCATCACCGGCCTCCTCGGCCCCTCCGGCTGCGGCAAATCCACTCTCCTGCGCGCCGTCGTCGGCACCCAGGCCCACGTCACCGGCACCCTCGACGTCCTCGGCCACCCCGCGGGCGCCCCCGCACTGCGCCCCCGCATCGGCTACGTCACCCAGGACCCGTCCGTCTACGACGACCTCACGGTCCGCCAGAACCTCGACTACTTCGCCGCGGTCCTGCACCCCGGCCGCGCCGCCCGCGACCACCGCCGCACCGGCGTCGCCCGCGCCATCGAGGACGTCGACCTCACCCGCCACGCCGACGTCCTGGCCGGCCGCCTCTCCGGCGGCCAGCGCAGCCGGGTCTCCCTCGCGGTGGCCCTCCTCGGCGCCCCCGAACTCCTCGTCCTCGACGAACCCACCGTCGGCCTGGACCCCGTCCTCCGCCGCGACCTGTGGAACCTCTTCCACACCCTCGCCGCCGACCGGGGCACCACCCTCCTGGTGTCCTCCCACGTCATGGACGAGGCCGAGCGCTGCGACCGCCTCCTGCTGATGCGCGAGGGCCGCTTCCTGGCCGAGGACACCCCGCAGGCCCTCCGCGAGGGCACCGGCGCGCCCACCGTCGAGGCCGCCTTCCTCCACCTCGTCGACCAGGCCGGGACCGCCGCCCCGCACCACGACACCACCACCCAGGAGCCGGCCCGATGACCGCCACCGCACCCCTGCCCGCCGCGGCCCCCCGCCCGCGCACCGCGCCGATCTCCCCGTCCCGCACCCTGGCCACCGCCGCCCGGGTCCTGCGCCAGCTGCGCCACGACCGCCGCACCCTCGCGATGATGCTGGTCGTCCCGTGCGTGATGATCGCCCTGCTCCGCTACGTCTTCGACGCCCGCCCGGAGACCTTCGACAGCATCGGGGCCTCCCTCCTCGGCATCTTCCCGATGATCACGATGTTCCTGGTGACCTCCATCGCCACCCTGCGCGAACGCACCTCGGGCACCCTGGAACGCCTGCTCGCCATGCCCCTGGGCAAGGCCGACCTGATCGGCGGCTACGCCCTGGCCTTCGGCCTGCTGGCGGTCGTCCAGTCCGCCCTCGCCACGGCACTGTCCCTGTGGGCCCTGGGCCTCGACACCGTCGGCTCCCCCTGGCTGCTGCTGCTCGTCGCCGTCCTGGACGCCGTCCTGGGCACCGCCCTCGGCCTCTTCGTCTCGGCGTTCGCCGCATCCGAGTTCCAGGCCGTGCAGTTCCTGCCCGCCGTCCTGATGCCCCAGCTCCTGCTCTGCGGCCTGTTCACCCCGCGCGACACCATGCACCCCGCCCTCGAAGCGCTCTCCGACGCCCTGCCGATGTCCTACGCCGTCGACGGCATGAACGAGGTCCTGCGCCACCCCGACCTCACCGGCGCCTTCGTCCGCGACGCGGTCGTCGTCACCGGCTGCGCCCTCCTCGTCCTCGCCCTCGGTGCCGCCACCCTCCGCCGCCGTACGAGGTGACACCGTCTTGGCCCTCGGAACGCACCCGCGCCCCGGGCCGCCCGGGTGCGAGGATGGCGGCGTAACCGACCAGGCACCACCGGCGAGGTGAACCGCAGCATGACCCAGAAGGTCGCCGTACTCGGCACCGGAAAAATCGGCGAAGCCCTCCTCAGCGGCATGATCCGAGGCGGCTGGGCACCCTCCGACCTCCTGGTCACCGCCCGTCGCCAGGAACGCGCCGAACAGCTCCACGCCCGCTACGGCGTGGAAGCCGTCAGCAACGCCGAGGCCGCCAAGTCCGCCGACACCCTCATCCTCACCGTCAAGCCGCAGGACATGGGCACCCTTCTGCGGGAGCTCGCCCCGCACGTCCCCGTCGACCGCCTGGTCATCAGCGGCGCGGCCGGCATCCCCACCTCCTACTTCGAGGAGCGGCTGACCGCCGGCACCCCGGTCGTCCGGGTCATGACGAACACCCCCGCCCTCGTCGACGAGGCGATGTCCGTCATCTCCGCCGGCTCCCACGCCAGCGCCGCCCACCTCACCCTCGCCGAGGAGATCTTCGCAACCGTCGGCAAGACCCTCCGCGTCCCCGAGACCCAGCAGGACGCCGCCACCGCCCTCTCCGGCTCCGGCCCGGCGTACTTCTACTTCCTCGTCGAGGCCATGACCGACGCCGGCATCCTGCTCGGCCTGCCCCGGGACAAGGCCCACGACCTCATCGTCCAGGCCGCCATCGGCGCCGCCGTGATGCTCCGCGACAGCGGCGAACACCCCGTCAAACTCCGCGAGAACGTCACGTCCCCGGCCGGCACCACCATCAACGCCATCCGCGAACTCGAGAACCACGGCGTCCGCGCCGCCCTGATCGCCGCCCTGGAAGCCGCCCGCGACCGCAGCCGCGAACTGGCCACCGGAAACGGCTGACCACATCCCGCAGCGGGGCAGCCGGACCAAGATCCGGCTGCCCCCGGCCCGCCCTGGGCCCCCTAGGCCAGCAGCCCCATCGCCCGATAGGCCGCGTCCACCCGCGGCCTGGCGATCGCCCGGGCCCGCTCCGCCCCGGCCCGCAGCACCGCGTCCACCGTCGACGGATCCGCCGCCAGCTCCGCATGCCTGCTGCGCACCGGCCGCAGCATCTCCACGACCGCCTCCGCGGTGTCCTTCTTCAGGGCCCCGTACGAGGAGTACTCCCCGGCCAGCCGCTCCGGATCCCCACCCGTACAGGCGGCCAGCACATCCAGGAGATTGGCCACCCCCGGCCGCTCCGCCCGGTCGTGCACCACATCGCTCCCGCCATCGGTGACCGCCCGCATCACCTTCTTGCGGACCACCTCCGGCTCGTCCAGCAAATACACCACCCCCGCCGTCCTGGCGTGCGACTTGCCCATCTTGGACGTCGGCTCCTGCAGATCCATCACCCGCGCCGCGACCGCCGGATGCGTCGCCCTGGGCACGACGAACGTCGGCCCGTACCGCTGGTTGAACCGCACCGCCAGATCCCGCGTCAGCTCCACATGCTGCGCCTGGTCCTCCCCGACCGGCACCTCCTGCGCCCCGTACGCCAGGATGTCCGCCGCCATCAGCGCCGGATAGGTCAGCAGCGACAGCCGCACACTCCCGCCCCGCGCCTGCTCCCGCGCGGCCTTCTCCTTGTACTGGATCATGCGCCGCATCTCCCCGTCGGAGGCCGTGCACTCCATCAGGTACGACAGCCGCACATGCTCATCGACCTGGCTCTGCGCGAACACCGTGCACAGCTCCGGATCCAGCCCGGCGGCCAGCAGCAGCGTCGCGGCCTGCCGACTCAGCCTCCGCAACCGCGCCGGATCGTGCTCGACGGTGAGCGCATGCAGATCCACCACGCAGAACAGCGCCTCCGCACGGTGCTGGTCCACCTCGACCCACCGCCGCATCGCCCCGAGGTAGTTCCCCAGCGTCAGATGCCCCGTGGGCTGCACCCCGCTGAAGATCCGAGTACGCGTCGTCATCGTCGTCGCCATCGCCATCTCGCCCGTCCTTCTCTCCCGCACTCCGCTGAGTGCGCGTCGAGACCGCCGACTTCGCCGGCCGGCTACGAGAGGGGGAAACGCGAACGGCCGCCGAAGCGGCGGCCGTGGTCGTGCATGCGCTGTGGTTCGGCCGCCGTCAGGCGAGCCACCACTGCTGTACGAGCGCATGCGTAGTCATGCCGTAAACGTACACCGCGAACCCGGGCCCGGCGCGGGTTTGAACAACCCCACGCCCTGGTGTAGTGTCCTCCGAGTTGCCACGGAGCCGATCGGCCCCGGACAACCATCCCGCCGCTTCGCGGCACACCACTACTGCACGGCCCCTCACCGGGAACAATTTCGGCATGCCGAAATTCGGACCGCGGCGCGATTATGTGC
>NZ_JBVIRA010000025.1:110899-147589 GCF_055576575.1 Streptomyces sp. NPDC033270 | reverse complement strand
CGCTGGGGGGGGTGCATGGGGGTGGTGGGGGGGGGGTTGGTGTCGGCCCCACCCCCCCCCCCCCCCGCCACCTGCCAAGCGGAGCGCGCGCCAGCTGGCCGTATGCCCGCCGACACGGTTAGGAACCACGCGGGCGCGCCCCCACCGGCCTATCTCCCCTCCCCCAACGGGAGGGGGCGGGCCGGAAGGGTAGGGGTGTGGGACGTAAAGCGCAGCAGTCCCACACCCCTACCCCGGAGGACCGTCACCGGCAGCCGAACAGCCCCGCGCAGCGGACCTCGCCCGCCGCAGGCGAACCCAGCGAAACCCCCACGGCGGGTAGGCCGACAACGTGGGCCGCAACAAAGCGCAGCGGAAGGGCAGGCGAACCACGACAACCCTCACGGCCGGACAGCCGACAACGCCGGAATCAAGCAGCGCGCAGCGTCTGCCGCTGGCGGCCCAGGCCGTCGATCTCCAGCTCGACGACGTCGCCGGCCCGCAGATACGGCTTGGGCTCCGGCTGCCCCATGGCCACGCCGGCCGGGGTGCCGGTGTTGATGACATCACCCGGGTACAGGGTCATGAACCGGCTCACATAGCGGACCACTTCGGCCACCGGGAAGATCTGGTCGGCGGTCGTGCCGTCCTGCTTCAGCTCGCCGTTGACCCACAGCCGCACCCCGAGCGCCTGCGGGTCGGGCACCTCGTCGGCGGTCACCAGCCAGGGGCCCAGCGGGTTGAACGTCTCGCAGTTCTTGCCCTTGTCCCACTGGCCGCCGCGCTCGATCTGGAAGGCGCGCTCGGAGACGTCGTGTGCCACCGCATAGCCGGCCACCGCCGCCAGCGCCTGCTCGTCGCTCTCCAGGTAGCGGGCGGTCCGGCCGATGACGACCGCCAGCTCCACCTCCCAGTCGGTCTTCACGCTGTCGCGCGGCACCAGCACCGTGTCATCGGGGCCGACGACGGTGTCCGGGGCCTTCATGAAGAGGATCGGCTCCTCGGGGGGCGCCGCCCCCGTCTCCCGGGCGTGGTCGTGGTAGTTCAGCCCGATACAGACGATCTTGCCGATCCGGGCCACCGGCGGACCGGTGCGCAGCCCGGCGGCGTCGAGCCGGGGCAGCCCGCCGGACGCGGCGGCGCCGCGCAGCCGCGCCAGCGCCCCGTCGTCCGCGAGCAGCGCTCCGTCGATGTCCGGCACCAGGCCCGACAGGTCCCGCAGGACTCCCGCCTCGTCGAGCAGCGCCGGGCGTTCCGCCCCCACCGGTCCGACACGCAGCAGCTTCATCGGTTCAACTCCCGTGGTCGAAGGGTCGGCCCCGGAAGGGGTCTTCCGGGCCGGCCGATGGGGGACGGCCATCGGGCAATTTGGCTGATCCTCCAAGAACGGGGTCCAGTCCGCAAGACCCCGTTCACGGACTGGACCGTTACCGAGGGGTAGTGACGACGCCGCGCCCCTTGGCCGGCCGCGCCCCGGGGGCCGCCACCTCACCCCGCTCGCCCCGCTCACTCCGCTTGTCCCGCTTGTCCCGCTTGTCCCGCTGGAGCAGTGCCCGCTCGCACGCCGTCCAGGTCGTCGTCGTCACCATGTACAGCCCGGCGGCCAGCGGCAGCACGGCCACCGTGATCAGCGTGCCGAACGACAGCAGCGGCAGCACCTTGCCCATGGCGGCCATCCCCGGGACCGCGGCCGAGCCCGCGGCCGGCGCCGGGGCCGCGGCCGCCGCGGCCCGCGCCCGCCGGTAGTTCCAGGTGGCGACCGCCGCGATCAGTGCGAACAGCGCGAGGTAGACCAGGCCGTGCGGCCCGAAGGGGCCGCCGTCGGCGAGCGCCTGGCTCCAGTGGCCGCCGAGCGGCGCGCCCAGCAGCGTGTGGTCCAGCAGCCCACCACCCCCGGCGGAGAAGAGGTGGTACATCACGAAGAAGACGGGCAGTTGGAGCAGGGTCGGCAGGCAGCCGGCCAAGGGCGAGGAGCCGGTCTTGGCGTACAGGTCGGCCGTCGCCTTCTGCAACCGCTCCGGGTCGCCCTTGTGCTTGCGCTGCAACGCGGCGAGCTGCGGGGCGAGCGCGGCCCGCGCCTTCTCGCCGCGGACCGCGGCGCGGGCGAGCGGATGCAGCGCGGCGCGTACGGCAAGGGTGAACAGGACGATGGCCACGGCCGTGGCCGCGGTGCCGAGGAGCGGTTCGATCGCTTGGGCGCCGCGCGCCAGCGCATCGCCGAGGAAGCCGAAAACGGACATGGGTGAGCCCTCCACGGGTCTCGTCGTGCCGGGATGTGGATTCGGCGTGACGAGCCGCGCGGACGCGGAAAGCGGTCCGGAAGGAAGTAAGGAAGAGGGAAGTAAGGAAGAGGAGCGCGCCGCGGGCAAAGCGGAGCGCGGTCCGGACGTGCGTCTACGCGGCCGTCGGGAGGGCGCGGCCCGGTGCCCTGGGCCGCGGGCGCCCGGCCGCGTCGGGATCGCGCTGCGGCAGGAACGCCGTACGTCGCTCGCGGTCGCGGATCGCCGTACGGACCCGGCCCGGCGGGAGGGGCGGCGCACCCGCCGCGATCAGGAAGGCACTGCACAGCAGCAGCACCGCGGCGGTGGTCGCGGCGGCGGTCAGGGCCGTCGCCAGCCCGCTCTGCGCGAGCAGGAGCCCGGCCAGGAAGACCAGGAGCGCGCAGGTGTACAGGCGCCCGGCGTTGACGATGCGATACATCCGGCCCCCTCCCCGCGTCCGGCCGGCCGACAAGACTTGTCGTCTTCCGCTCAAGAGTAACCGGAGATCTGGGCAGCGGGCGGACCGGCCGGTAACTTGCCCTCCCTGCCGTGGGGACGGCAGTGGACCAGGGGGGAATCAAGGGGGAACACCTAGGAGGTGCTGTGCGCGACATCAGCGTTCCGGCCCTGGCGGCTCCACTGCGGACCGGCGGTCTGGCCGACTCCGTCTTCGACACCGCCGCCCACCAGCCGGACTTCGTCCAGCTCGCCCGCCGCGACGACCGCGCGCCGGGCGGCTGGCAGGAGGTGTCGGCGAAGACGTTCCGCGACGAGGTCATGGCGCTGGCCAGGGGGCTGCTGGCGGAGGGCGTCCGGCCCGGCGCCCGGGTCGCGCTGATGTCCCGTACCCGCTACGAGTGGACGCTGTTCAGCTATGCGCTGTGGGCGATCGGCGCCGAGCTGGTCCCGGTCTATCCGACCGCGTCGGCCGAGCAGCTGCGCTGCATTCTCAACGGGGCGGCGGTGACCGCGATCGTCGTCGAGCACGAGGCCCACGCCATGACCGTGGCGGAGGCCTGCGACGACCGCTCCCGGTTGCGCCGGCTGTGGCAGCTGGACCTGGACTGCGTGGCGCGGCTGACGGAGGAGGGCACCCGGCTGCCCGAGGCGGATGTGCACCGGCTGCGGCACGCGGTCACCCCGCGCAGCACCGCCGCGATCGTGCACACCTCGGGCACCAGCGGGCAGCCGCGCGGCTGTGTGATCACGCACGCCAACCTCGCCGCCCAGTGCGACACCCTCTACGCGGGCTGGGGCGGGCTGCTGGCCCCGCCCGGCGAACGCCCCTCGCTGCTGGCCTTTCTGCCCTTCGCGGGTGTCTACGGGCTGATGGTGCAGGTGGCGTGTCTGCGCGGCGGGGTGCAGCTCGCCCACCAGCCCGACCCGTCCTCGGACGAACTGCTGCCGGCCCTGGCGTCGTTCCGGCCGACGTTCCTGTTCGCGGTCCCGTACGTCTTCGAGAAGATCTGCGCGCACGCCGGGCGGGCCGCGGAACAGGCAGGCCGGCGGCGGACGTTCGACGCGGCGATGACGGTGGCGGTGCGCTACGCCGAGGCGCTCGCGGCCGAGGCGCGGGGCACCGGGCGCGGCCCCGACCTCCTCCTGCGGGCCCGGCACGCGCTCTACGACCGGCTGGTGTACTCCCGCATCCGGGAGCTGCTGGGCGGCCGGGTGGCCACGGCCGTCTCCGGCGGCTCGCCGCTGCTGAAGGAGCTGGGGCTGCTCTTCGCCGGCATCGGGATCACCGTCTACGACGGCTACGGCCTGACGGAGACCAGCGGCGCGATCACCGTACAGCCGCCCGGGAAGGTGCGGTTCGGGACGGTGGGCCTGCCGCTGCCGGGCAGCGCGGTGCATCTGGCGCTGGACGGCGAGGTGTGGGTGCGCGGCGCGGTGGTGTTCGCCGGATACCTCGATGCCGGGAACGACGGTGGCAGCACGCCGGGCAGCGGGCTGTACGACGGCTGGCTGCCGACCGGCGACCTCGGGCATCTGGACGAGGAGGGCTACCTGGTCATCACCGGGCGCAAGAAGGACATCATCATCACCAGCAACGGCAAGAGCGTCGCCCCGCAGGGCCTGGAGCAGCGGCTGTGCGCCCATCCGCTGATCTCGCAGTCGGTGGTGGTCGGCGACAACCGGCCCTATGTGACCGCGCTGATCACCCTGGATCCGGAGGCGCTCGCGCACTGGCGGCGGCTGCGGGGCGACACCGACGGGCCCGACAGCGGCTCGGGGCCGTCGCCGCAGGAGCAGCTGGAGGCGGAGGTGCGGCGGGCGGTGGCCCGGGCCAACGCCTCGGTGTCCAGGGCCGAGTCGATCCGGGCGTTCCGGGTGCTGCCGGGCGAGTTCAGCCAGGAGTCCGGGCTGATGACGCCGTCGATGAAGCTGCGCAGGGCGGCGATCGTGCGCGCCTACGCGGCGGAGATCGACGCCCTGTACGCGCGCGGGGAGCGCGAGGCGCCCGACACCCGCAGCGAGCGCCGCCGGTGGACGGCGGCAGGCCTGTACGCGCGCTGAGCGCAGGGGGCGGCCACCCACGCGGACGGGGCCGGGCCCGCACGCGGCACCGTAGCAGTGTCGCGGCGGGCCCGGCCGTTATTTGTCCAGGGGTGAGAACCCCGGCCGCAAAGCCCGGTCCGGCCCCTAGCGTCCGGTGGCATTCCAGTAGGGACGAACCGGGAGGCCGTGTGCGGTCGATCCTCAGCAACTCCGCAGCATCCGGGCGGACCATCGCCACCGGACTGGTCGTCGCCGCGCTCGTGGCCACGCTCGCGGCAGTGCTGCTGCCCGTACAGCTCTTCGGTGAGAGCGCGTCCGCGGCGACCAACACCGTCGCGTACGACGATGACGGCGGCGGGACGGTGAACACCCGCTACGGTCCGCTGACCGCGATGGACCGCGACTTCGTGCGCAAGGTCAGACTGGCCGGGCTGTGGGAGCTGCCCGCGGGCCGGCAGGCGCAGGAGCGCGGCACGACCGCCGCGGTGCGCACCGCCGGCGACCATCTCGTCGCCGGGCACACCGAGTTGGACCGGCGGTCGATCGAGGCCGGGCGGGCGCTGGGCATCCAGCTGGCCAACCAGCCCACGCCCCAGCAGCAGGGCTGGCTCGCGCAGATGAGCGCCGCCCAGGGCGACGACTTCCCGCCGGTCTTCGCGGAGCTGCTGCGCAGGGCGCACGGCAAGGTCTTCGGCCTGGTGGCGATGGTCCGCGACCAGACCCAGAACTCCATGGTGCGCGCCCTGGCGAACCGGGCCAACACCGTGGTGCTGGACCACATCACGGTCCTGGAGAAGACCGGACGGGTCGACTTCCACACGCTGCACAGCAGCTGAGCCCCCTACGGCCCCGGGCGGCGGCGCTCCTCCCTCCCCTCTCATCCCCTCACCCCCCTCATCTCCCCGGACGAAGCGAAGTGATCTCATGAGGCAACGGCAGCAGGCCCAGTCCCATAAACGCTCGCGTTTGACGAACAGAATGCTGGTCGCCGCGGCCGCGCTCCTGCTGGGCGGCGGTGGCCTGGCCGTGGTCGCCACCACGGCGCTGGCCGGCAACAACGCGCCCGACGCGGCGGCCGGCCATCCGCACACGGTGACCGCCACCACCGTCTCCTGCCCCGACGTGGGCCAGAAGCTGCGGAAGGTGCCGCGCAGCGCCCAGCTCCAGGTCTCCAGGGGGCTGGCCTCGCTCGACCGCCAGGTATCCGACGCGTACCACAAGATGACCGAGGGCGCGGGCGACGAGATCCTCGCCCGGCTCAAGAAGCAGCGGTCCCAGACGATCGGCACGATGGTGACGGCGATCGCCAAGGACGCCACGCGGCCGGACTATCTGCTGAAGATGAGCGGCTGTACGACCCAGCCCACCGGCGAGGACGGCCAGGCCGCCGCCAAGTCCACCAACGACGGCTGGAACCAGAGCCAGCAGCAGTACCCGAACCAGAGCCAGCCCCAGGGCCCCGACCAGAGCCAGCCGCAGGACCCCAACCAGGGCCAGCAGCCGGGACAGGTCCAGGGGCAGAACGGCGGGCAGCAGCAGCCGGGGCAGCCCGGCGGCCCCTCCCCCGACGACTTCGTCGACATCACCTCCGTCCAGCCCAACGCGGGCGACCCGCCCTTCGCCGCTCCCCAGGGGAACAACGCCTCGACCGGCACCTTCACCACCGAGTGCGGCCGCAACGAGGACGGCCACTTCAACTCCGACAACGTCATCGTCACCCCGGGCGTCAGCAACGGCGCCCACCACACCCACGACTACGTCGGCAACAAGGCCACCGACGCCTTCGCCAACGACCGAAAGCTCGCCGACTCCGACACCACCTGCCAAAACGGCGACCAGTCCACCCACTACTGGCCGGTGCTGCGCAAGCTGGACGGCACCTCGGAGCAGAAGCCGGGCGCCGGCCACGACGGCAACAACGGCTCGGTGCTGACCCCGGCCTCGGTCAACCTCACCTTCCGCGGCAGCCAGAGCGGACAGGTCCGGGCGATGCCGCGCTTCTTGAAGATCATCACCGGTGACGCCAAGGCGTTCACCAACGGCACGAAGAACGCCAACGCCTCCTGGAGCTGCACCGGATTCGAGGACCGCCAGCTCAAGGACAAATACCCGCTCTGCCCCCAAGGCTCCCAGGTCGTGCGCACCTTCGCCTTCCAGAACTGCTGGAACGGCCGCGACATCGACAGCGCCAACCACCGCGACCACATGGCCTTCTCGGACCAGAACGGCAACTGCCCGAACGGCTTCACGCCCGTCCCGCAGCTCGTCCAGCGCATCACCTACGACGTCCCGCAGGGCAACAGCTTCGCCGTCGACAGCTTCCCCGAACAGCTCCACAAACCGGTCACCGACCACGGCGACTTCATCAACGTGATGCCGGACGGCCTGATGAACAAGGCGGTCAACTGCATCAACAGCGGGCGCGAGTGCCGCTGACGCACCCTGGAGGAGGGGCCGGTCCGCCGCACGGCGGGCCGGCCCCTGCCGACGTTCCACGCTCACCGGCATGAGCCCGCCCCCGCCGGCGCCCCAGGCGACCCGGTAAGGTGGCAATCTTCGGGCGGCCCACGCACCCGGAGTCCCCGAAGGCGTACGCCATGACGCACCCCGACCGCCCCGACCGCACCGCCGGTGACGCACGACTGCGACTGTCCGCCGCGCTGGACCGCCTCACCGCCGTCTTCCGCGGCATGACCGCCCACCCCGACGAGAGCAACTGCGAGTGCCACTGGGGCAGCGCGGAAGACCTCGCCCTGCTGAAGGTGCCGGACGCGGAGCTGTCCTGGGACCTGCTGCAGCGCACCTGGCAGGCCATCGACTGGACCTACAAGGCCTCGGTGCTGCGCCGCATCCTGCCCCAGTTCGCCACCGCCCTGGCCGCCGGCCGCATCAAGCCCCTCTTCGGCATGGAGGAGGCCGGGCTCACCTTCCACCGCGCCGGCTGGCAGCAGTGGCCCGCCGACCAGGCCGCGGCCGTACGGGAGTTCCTCGATGCCTGGTGGGAGCACACCCTCACCGATCCCGACCCCGCCGTGCCCGCGTACCAGGTCCTCGCGCTGACCGCCGAGGCATCCGGCACCCTCACCCCCTGGCTTGGCACCTGGGAGACCCACACCCACCCCACGGCCGACCGGCATCTGGCCCAGGTCGTGGACCAGTGGGAGTCCGAGCTGCTGCGCGACGAGCTGCCCTGGGACACCTGGCACGACAAGGAAGCCATCCGCACCGAGCTCGCGGCCTGGCTCCTGCGCCACGCCCCCGCCCGTCTGCGGTCCCAGGGCGCCCCCGACGACCTGCTGCACCGGATACGACTGCTCGGCCTCACCGAACCCGACCGCTGGGACGACCCGCACTGGCCCGGCTTCTGATTCCTCCGCGGTGCGGCGCTCGCCACATCGGCCTGATCTTTCTGTTCTTCGCGGCCGCCCGCGCGTAGATTCCAGAGGTGGACTGGGGGACGCTGGTGGCGACGGTCAGCGGTGGCTCGATCGCCATATCCGGGACCGTACTCGCCGACTATCTGCGGCACCGCCGCGAGGACGACCGCGGCGCGGGGGCGCGCCGACGCGCGCTGTACCTCGATTTCATCCGCGCCGCCGGCGTCTGCCACGCACGGCTGCGGCAGATCGCACAGGACCCGGACGCCGAGCCCGATCCGGACGCGGCCGCCCGTGCGGCGATGGACGACTCCAAGATCCATGAGGTGCGCGAGAGCCTCTACATCGACGCCAGCACCGCCGTCGCCGGCGCCGGCCAGGCGATGTTCGAACGGCTCCGCGCCCTGCGCCGGGTCGTCGCCGAAGGAGCCGCGCACGACTCACCGGCCTTCCACGACGCCTACCACCCCTATATCGGCGCGGTCTGGGCCTACCGGGTGGCCGTACGACGAGAACTCGAGGGACAGCCCCTCTCCCCCGCGGAGTTCGGCTGGGACGACTGGGACGGCACCGACCGCTGCTCGGTCTGCCGGCAGGCCACCGCTCCGGGAACGTAGGAGGACGGCGAAAGGAACGGGATGGACCGCCACATCCGCACCGTGGACGACGTACTGAGGCTTCTGGACGGCCTGTTCGCGCCGGAGGCCGACCGCTGGACGGCGGACGGCGCCGCCTGGTGGGACGGTTTCTACGCCGACCGCTCCAAGCCGGTGCCGTTCTTCGTCGCGAAGCCGGACGAGAACCTCGTCTCCTACCTCGAACGCGGTCTGCTCACCCCGGGCCGGGCCCTCGACCTGGGCTGCGGCCCCGGCCGCAACGCGCTCCACCTCGCCGCACTCGGCTTCGAGGTGGACGCCGTCGACCTCTCCCCGGGGGCCATCGCCTGGGCCAAGGACCGCGCCCGGGAGGCGGGAGCCGAGGTCGCCTTCCACTGCGGCGACGCGTTCGCCCTGGCCGGCACCGTGCTCGGTGGCCCCTACGACCTGGTCTACGACTCCGGCTGCTTCCACCACCTCCCGCCGCACCGGCGGATCAGCTACCTCGCCCTGCTCGACCGGGTCCTCGCCCCGGGCGGCCATCTCGCCCTGGCCTGCTTCGCGGCCGGCGCGATGGGCTCCGAACTCCCCGACGGCGACTTCTACCGCACCTCCGGCCTCCAGGGCGGCCTCGCCTACACCCCGGCGGACCTGCGCCGGATCTTCAGCGACCTGACGGAGCGGGAGCTGCGCCGGATGCGCGACGAGCCGGCCGACTCCCCGCACTTCGGCGAGCCCTTCCTGTGGACCGCCCTGTTCCGCCGCGACCCACCGCACCCCCGGGCGGGCGGCGGTGCCCGCCCGGGAGTCGGCTGAAGCGGGCGCTGCTACTGGAGCATGCCCTCGATGACGTCCGTGTCCGCCGGGGAGACGCCGGTCGTGGTGACGCCGGACGCCGTGCCGGGCAGGCGGAGCGAGCCGTCGACGAGGCCGGTGACGTACAGGTCGGCATGGCCGTCGCGGTCGGTGTCGCGCAGCCGGACCGTGGCGCCGAAGCAGTCGTTCCACGCCACCGAGCCCGGTACGCCGGGGGTGTTGCGGGCGAACCACTGGGAGCCGGCGCCGGTGACGCCGTTCGGGCCGCCGCGCAGGACGTGGACGCCGCCCTCGGTCGTCTTCGCGCTGATCTTCTCCCCGTACACGCCGACCGCCAGGTCCTGGTAGCCGTCGCCGTCGACGTCGGCGGCCGAGAGGGAGGAGCCGAAGCTGTCCCCCGCCTCGGGGGTGCCGGCGACGCCGGCGGTGGCCTGGGTGATGCGGGCGCTTGCGGCGGGGCCGGTGGCCGAGCCGTACCAGAGCGAGACCCGGCCCTGGTAGTTGCCGTACATCATGCTGCCGACCGCGAGGTCCCCGTAGCCGTCCTTGTCGAAGTCGGCGATCACTCCCGCCCCTTCGGCGCCGTCTCCGTAGCCGTTGACCAGGCGCAGGGTCTTGCCCGGGGTCAGCGTGGCGCCGCCCTTGACGAACCAGGCGTCGGTACCGAACTCGGGAGTGTCGGCGAGCCCGACGACGACCAGGTCGGTCCGGCCGTCGCCGTTGATGTTCCCGGCGACCAGGGACCGGGCGTCGAGGCCGGCGGAGGACCTGTTGAGGGTGGTGACCGGACCGGTCGCGCCGGCGGGAGTGAGCGGGCCCCGGTAGACGTAGGTCCTGCCCGCGCTGATCGCGGCGAGGTCCTTCTTGCCGTCCCCGTCGAAGTCACCGACGGCCAGGTCCCGGCCGAAGTGGCCGTCGGACCGCTTGGCGCCCATGTTGGGGACCGCGGTGCCGCCGGACAGGCCGCCCGCACCGCCCCACAGGATGGTGACGGAGCCCTGTTCGCTGCGCCCGTCGACGTCCTCGCCGTACGCCGTGACCGCCAGGTCGGCGTATCCGTCGGCGTTGAAGTCGGCGGGGGCCATGACGCCGCCGAACAGGTCGCCGTCCTCGTCGGCGCCGGGGACACCGGGGCTGGACTGGTCGATCACCTGGGTCCGGGTGCCGGGTCCGGTGGCGGTGCCGAAGGTGACCACAACGCCGCTGCCCGGGCTGTGGCCGGGCGAGTAGGTGGCGTAGTCGCGGTAGCCGTCGCCGTTGAAGTCGTCCGCGTACCTGGCGGCGGCCGCGCTCGCGGGCGGTGCCGAAAGGACGGGGACGAAGGCCGCCACCAGAAGCGCCGCGCAGGCTGCGGGGCGTATGCGCATGAGATGTCTCTCCCGATGTTTCCGTGCGACCGCCCGTGCGCCGGGGGATGTCCCGGGGGCACGGGTCGGTTGACGAACATCAGACACCGGGCGAGGGGGAAAGGTTGCTGCCCGACCGGTCCCGGTCGCGGGTGCGCGGGGCGCGGGGCCGGTGTGGCGGGCGCCGAGGGGTGGCCGGCGTCACGTCAGCGTGTGCGGGGCGACGGGCCCCGCCGGGTCATAGGCCGTTGACCCGGGCCTCCCGGGCCACGCCCAGTGGTCGGATGGAGGAGGCGACGGCGCGGGCCCGGCGGCCGGCGCGGGCCCGGTAGGAGCGGACATGGGCCATGAGCCGGCGACTGCGGAGGGCCATTTCGAGTTCGAAGCGGGTACGGGGGTCGCGCAGGACCGGGCCGAAGAGCTTCTCGATCTGGCGCAGGCGGTAGCGGACCGTCTGCGGGTGGACGTGCAGGAGTTTGGCGGCTTCGGGCGCACCACCGCCCTCCAGCCAGGCCAGCAGGGTCACTTCGAGGCGTTCGCTCTGACGTGGGGTCAACTCCTCCAGGGGGCCGAGCCAGCGGGAGGTGAGGGCGTCGGCCAGGGACTCGTCCTGCAGGAGCAGCAGTGCCGAGAGGTGGTCGTCCACGAAGGCGGGGCGGGTCTCCGGGCCGACCCGGCCGGGGGCCAGGGTGAGCAGATACCGGGCCCAGCGGAGGGAGGAGGCGGTGTCGGTGGCCGGGACGACGTGGCCGACGGCCGCGGCGCGGCCCTTGAGGGCCGCCTCCAGTCGGGGCCTGGTCTGGGTGGCCGGGTCCGGGACGAAGAGGCAGGTGTAGCCCTCGACGGTGCCGATCAGGGCGTGCCCGAGCGCGGCGGCGAGTTGGGGCGCCTCGGCGGGGGTGGCCAGGACGACGGCCTGGAGGGTGTCGGGGACGGGCCAGCCGGCCGCCCGGGCGAGTTCGTGCAATCCGTCGTCCGGCACCTCGCGTTGACCGGCGAGGACGTCGAAGAGGTCCTGGCGGGCCCGCGCGACGGGCATCGGGGTGACGACGGACGATACCGCCGGACGTTTACTTTCCGACTCTTTCTGGTAACCCAGTACTGTCAGCAGGGCCTGTTCCAGGGCCCATTCGGCCTCTTCTATGGGGGTATCACCGAGAAGTGCGGCCAATGCGGGAAATCCGCGTTGCAACTCCGCGACCACCTTCTCGGCGAGATCCGGGAGTTCATTTCTGACTACCCGGGTCCACTCGCCTCGGGGACGCGACCAGATGCGGTCCAGCAGATCACACATCGCTACCTCGATCCTGGCGGGGATGCGGCTTGTTCAGTTCAGCGGGTGGGCGCCCCCGTGCGCCTGACTCGGCATCATCCGGAGTGACGCCGTGCGCCCGCGACGCCGGTGCAGGAATTTGTCACAGCGCGATAAACCTTACGAAAGCCTGAACGGGCTCGGAGATGCTTTTCCGCATCCGGATCACAGCCGGATCACGGCAAGATAACGCCCTGCGTATCCACCCGGTTACGGAATGTTTAGTGTTACCGGGGGTCACCCGTACAAAAGCCGTCGGGCAAATACCACCGCAGGGAAATTTCAACGAAATTCGCATCCCGCACCCGTGCTCCGACACCGGGAGGTCCGATGTCCGCACCGCGTTTGCAGAGCCGCCAGAGCCGCCAGGGCCGCCGCGCGGCACACCGGGCCCGGCCCTCGCCGACCGTGCCCCGCCCCCGGCGCCCGCCGAAGGAACCCGGGCCGCCGGGCCGTTCGTCCGGCGGCTTCGCCTCAACCACCGTGCTGCGCCCCGCCCTTCCGGCCGCGCTGCTGCTCTTCATCGCCGTCACCCTGCACTCCGGCGCGATGGACACCCTGATGCAGTTCCTGGACTTCGGCGCCGGGGTGCTCGCCCTGGTCTCGCTGTCCGTCACCGTGCTGTGGGGACTGGCCGCCACCGACCGGATGGTGCTGCACTCCGGCCACCGGCTGCTCGCCCAGGCCGTGCACCGCGGCACGGGCGTGGCCGGACTCGGCTTCCTGGGCCTGCACATCTGGGTCAAGGTCGCCGAGGGACACGTCGGCACGGCCTCCGTCGCGGTGCCGTTCACCGACGGGGCGCGGCCGGTGCTCATCGGGCTGGGCACACTCGCCGCGTATGTGTTCGTCGCCGTCGCGGTGACCGGCGCGGTGCGCGGCGCGTTCACCGGCATCACCGCGTCCCGCTGGTGGCGGGCGCTGCACATGAGCGCGTATCTCGCCTGGGGCCTGGCCCTGGTGCACGGCCTGAAATCGGGCCGCGCGGCGGCCGGCTGGGCCGTCGCCGGATACGCCGTATGCCTGGCCGCGGTCGCCGTACGGCTGGCGCTGCGGCTGCGTGATTCCCGCAGGAACTCAGGAGAACTTTCATGACCGCCCCCGCCCCCACCCAACTACTGCCGGCGCTGACCGGACCCGACCCCGTGCCGACGCTGGCGTCCTTCGGCCCGCCGCGGCTGCTGGCCGGGCTCGACGAGACGCCGCGCATGGACCGGGTGGCGCATCTGGCCCGGCACGGCAGCCTTCCCCAGCTCTCCTCCCAGGAGCTGGTGGCGCTGGCGGAGGACACCGAGCTGCGCGGCCGCGGCGGCGCGGGCTTCCCCTTCGCCCGCAAGCTGACCGCCGTGATGGACGGGATGCGGCGCGCCGACGGCAAGGGCGCCGTGGTCGTCAACGGCAGCGAGGGCGAGCCCAGTTGCCTCAAGGACACCGCGCTGCTGCTGCACGCGCCCCATCTGGTGATCGACGGCGCCCTGCTGGCCGCCGAGGCGCTGGGCGCGCAGGAGGTCGCCATCGGGGTGACCCGCAAGGACGTCGAGCGATCGGTGCGGCGGGCGATCGGCGAACGCGGCCCGGTCCGGCCCGCCTTAAGGGTCACCCTGCTCACCGAACGGTTCGTCACGGGCGAGGGCACCGCGATGACCAACGGGCTGGGCGGCGGCCCCGGACTGCCCTCGGGCCGCAAGGTCCGCTCCAGCGAACGCGGTCTGAACGGTGTGCCGACCCTGCTGTCGAACACCGAGACCTACGCCCAACTCGCCGTGGCCGCCCGGCTCGGCGCGCTCGGCTACCGCAACGCGGGGCTGCCCACGGAGCCCGGCACGCTGCTGCTGACGGTCGGCGGCAGCATGGTCGTGGAGGTCCCCTACGGGGTGCAGCTCCACCGGGTCCTCGCGCTGTGCGGGTCCGACCCGGGGCTGGGCGTCCTGCTCGGCGGCTACCACGGCACGTTCATCTCCCCGCAGGACGCCCGGACCGCGACCCTCTCCCGGGAGGCGCTGACCGCCTACGGCGCGGTGCTCGGCGCCGGTGCGGTGCTGCCGATCCCCTACGACACCTGCCCGGCGGGCGAGACCGTACGGGTCGCGCAGTGGATGGCCGCCGAGTCGGCCGGCCAGTGCGGCCCCTGCGTGCTGGGCCTGCCCGCGCTCGCCGACGAACTCGCCCGCGCCGTACGGGGCGGCGGCGATGCCGCCCTGGACGCCGTGCGGGCCCGGATGCGGGCCGTGGAGAAACGCGGCGCCTGCAGCCACCCGGACGGCACCGCGCGCTTCGTCGCCTCGGCCCTCGCCGCCTTCCCCGAGGAGTTCGAGCGACATGCGCAGGGGTTCGGGTGCGGCCGCCCGGTGACCGGGGCCCTGCCGGTCACCGGGCACCAGCCGCCACCGTCCACCACGCCCGCGCCGGCGCCCTCGACCGCCCCGCCGCAGGAGCGGCTGCTGGTCGACTGGACGCTGTGCCGCGGCCACGGCCTGTGCGCCGATGTGGTGCCCGGTGTCGTCAAGCTCGGCCCGGACGGCTACCCGGAGCGGGCCAGCATGCCGCTGCCGGCCCGGATGCGGCGCCGCGCGCAGCTCGCGGTGCGCCGCTGCCCGGCGCTGGCGCTGCGCGTCCAGGGCGGCAACTGACCGCTCCCGCACGGTTTTTCGGCCGACCGGCAAAAAACCCGGCGCCGGTTGAACACCGGGCACCCCGCAGCGCGTATTCCCCGGGCGACGGCACCCGCCGACGAACAGGCGACGGCGACCCGCCCAGTAATCGACATCATCAGCCACCGCAGAGGAGACACCATGATCACTCGACGTCGTGCGGGACTCGCGGCCGCCGCGGCCGCCACCCTGGCGCTCACCGCCGCCTGCGGCAACAGCGCCAACCAGAGCTCCGGCACACCCACCACCGACACCGTCCAGCCGGCCGGCCAGGGCACCAGCGACTACGGCTACGGCTCCTCCGGCTCCGGCCAGGGCGACGACGGGTACGGCGGCCAGGCCGGCGGCGGCAGCGGCAAGGAGACGAAGGCCGGGCCGAGCGCCGGGGCGCTGGCGCTGCACCAGGACGCCAAGCTCGGCCCGGTCGTCACCGACGCCAAGGGCATGACCCTCTACCGCTTCGACAAGGACACCCCCGATCCCGCCAAGTCCAACTGCTCGGGCTCCTGCGCCACCACCTGGCCGCCGGTCCCCGCCGACGGCGCCACGGCCCCCGCCGGCATCGCCAAGAGCGCCCTGGGCTCGGTCACCCGCGCCGACGGCGTCAAGCAGCTGACCATCGGCGGCTGGCCCGCCTACCGCTACGCCAAGGACACCAAGGCCGGCGACACCAAGGGCCACGGCGTCGGCGGCACCTGGAACGCGCTGGCCGCCGACGGCAAGAAGGCCGGCACCCAGCCGCCCGCCGACGTCTCGGTCCTCAACCAGCCCGAGCTGGGCGAGATCCTCGTCGACGGCAAGAGCCGGACCCTCTACCGCTTCAACAAGGACAGCGCCTGGCCGATGAAGTTCGCCTGCAACGACGCCTGCCTGGACACCTGGAAGCCCGCCAAGCCCGCCGACCGCTCCAAGCTCACCGGTATCGCCCCCAAGCTGATCTCCACCGTCACCCGCCCCGACGGCATCAAGCAGCTGGCCGTGGACTGCTGGCCGGTCTACTGGTTCACCGGCGACAAGCAGCCCGGTGACATCACCGGCCAGGGCAAGATGGGCCTGTGGTTCGCGGTCTCCAAGGACGGCAAGAAGATCACGACGCCGGCGAACTGACCGGAGCGTCCCGCACCGGGACACCGCCTCGGGGGAACTCGTCGTCCAGCGCCAGCACCTCGGCGTCCGGCCGCTCGTCGCGCTCGCGCGGCCCCAGCCAGGTGACCGCCAGCGCCACCGCCGTGTTCACGGCGAGCCCGACGATCCCGGCGTTCATCCCCCACACCGGGTCGTGTCCCCCGAAGACCAGGACACAGACCAGAGCGAAGCCCGCCACCAGGCCGCTCATCGCGGCGTACAGCGTCAGTCGCCGCCACACCAGCCCCAGCAGCACCATCGGCACGAGCTGCGCCATGCCCTCGTACGAGATCAGCGACAGCCGGACGAGGGTGTGGGGGGCGGTGTAGGTCAGCAGCAGCGCCACCGTGCCGGCCGCCACCACCACCAGCTGGGACCACAGCTTCTGCCGCCCACCCGCCGGCCCGTCCCCGCACGCCCCTCTGTTGAGCCGGGGGATCGCCCCCAGGACACTCCTCCCCCACATCGTGCCGATGACCAGCATGAACACGGCCATCGGCACGATGGAGGAGAGGGCGGCGGCCACCCCGATCAGGCCCACGGCCCAGGCCGGGAGGGAGTCCACCACCAGCTTGAACAGCGCCAGATCGGAGTCCGCGCCGGTCAGACCCGGCACCACGAACAGCGCCGCCATGCCCAGCAGCATCGGCACGAACAGCAGCACGTTGTAGAAGGGGAGGTACAGGGCGTTGCGGCGCAGCGCCTCGGCGTTGCGGGCGCCCAGGTAGCCCGCCACGGTCGTCGGGAAGATCACCACCGTCAGGGAGTTGACGACGGTGGTGGTGGCGAACCACAGCTGTCCCAGTCCGCCCGAGGCGTGGCCGGGGAAGGTCAGCCACTGGGGCTTCTCGGCGACGATCCTGTCGAGGAAGGGCCCGTAGCCGTCGAAGTAGTGCAGCGGTACGTACCCGACGAGGAAGCCGAGGGTGGCGATGACCAGGACGTCCTTGAGCACCGAGACCCAGGCGCTGCCGCGCAGCCCGCTGACCACGACGAAGCCGGTGGTGACCGCGAAGCCGAGGAAGTAGGCCCAGTTGAGGCTGATGGCGCCGTAGGAGATCGTCGAGACGACCACGCCCATGCCGGTGATCTGGAGCTGGATGTAGGGCAGCAGACAGACGGTGGCGAGCAGGGCGACGGCGGCGCCGAGCCAGGGCCGGCCGTAGCGGTGCGCGACGATGTCGGTGAGGCCGACCAGGCCGTGCCGGCGGGCGTAGGCCCACAGCATCGGCCCGACGACATAGCCGATCGCATAGCCGCAGGACATGTAGGCCAGCACGAAGAGCACGGGGGCACCGAAGTTGTAGCCCCAGCCGGCCGCGCCGAGGTAGCTGAAGCTCGTGTAGCTCTCGCCGGCCATCAGCACCCAGATGAAGACGGTGCCCAGGCTGCGGCCGCCCACCGACCACTCCGCCAGGCCGCCGCCGGCTCCCCTGCCCCGCACCGCGAGCAGCCCCAGGACGACGGTGAGCACCATGAAGCCGCCGAACACGGCGGTGGCGACCGCGGCGTTCACGAGCCCTCCCCGTCCAGGTTCCGCCTGAGGTCGCCGCGCCGCGCCAGCCACACCGACAGCGGGGTGGCGAGCGTGGCCAGCAGCATCCACCAGACCAGGAACGGCAGGCCCAGGACGGTCGGTGTCACCCGGTTGACCAGCGGCAGCACCGCCAGGAACAGCACATAGGGCAGCAGCAGCCACAGCAGCGCCGGGCGCTTTCGGGAGCCCGGGGTTCGACCACCGGAGGACTCGTTTCGCACGTGAGCAGAGCCTAGGGCCTGTCCGACCCTGACCCATCGGACAGGCCCTAGAGGACCCACGTCGGCGCTCACCGCGGCCGGGTCGAGCGCAACACGCCCCAGACCACCAGCCGGTAGGCGGAGCTGTAGGCGGGCGTACAGGTCGTCAGGGTCAGATAGGCGCCGGGCGCGGTGAAGCGGTAGGCCGGGTGCGTGCCGCTGCGGGGCACGGCGGCCAGGACCGTGCCGTCGCCGGGGGTGGTCCGCGGCAGGATGCGCGCTACGGCGTAGGTGTAGCGGGCCTCGGCGGTGTCGAGGACGACGGTGTCGCCCGGCCGCAGCCGGTCGAGGTGGCGGAACGGCTCACCGTGCGTGTTGCGGTGCCCGGCCAGCGCGACGTTCCCGGCCTCCCCCGGCTGGGCGCTGTGCGGATAGTGGCCGACATAGCCCCTGTTGAGGACCGCGGCCTTGCCGGTGCCCTCGGCGACGGGCGCGATGACGCCGATCCGCGGGATGCGCAGGACGGCGTAGGCGAGGTCCGGCGGGGGCCGGCCGGCGGTGCGGCGCTGGAGCGCACCGGGCGGCGGGGTGCGCTCGCCGGCCCGCGGTGCCCGCGCCCCGTCGCCGTCGGGCCCCGGGGTCGCGGCCGAGGACGGCGGCCCGGTCAGCCACTGCCGTTCCAGCCGCGCCACCTGGTCCCGCGCCGAGTGCCGGGCCTGGCGGTTGGTCCACCACAGCTGGTGCACGACGAGCAGCAGCAGGACGACGCCGAGCGTCACGGCCAGCTCCGCGCCCGTCCACAGCGCCCGCACGGCGCGGGGGCGACGGGTTCGCCGCCCCTGTACGACCACCGGTATCCGCTCCCGCACGCGGGCACGGTAGGCCCTCGGGCCGCAGGCCGCCAGAGGCGGCGCGCCCCCGCCGGGGGATCAGCCGCCGAGCGCCTGGGAGACGGTGTAGATGGCAAGGCCGGCCAGCGCGCCGACGACCGTGCCGTTGATCCGGATGAACTGCAGGTCGCGGCCGATGTGCGCCTCGATCTTCTTCGAGGTGTGCTCGGCGTCCCAGCCGGCGACGGTGTCGGTGATCAGGGCGGTGATCTCGCCCTGATACGTCGTCACCACATAGACGGCCGCGCCCTCCAGCCAGTGGTCCACCTTGCCCTGCAGCCGCTCCTCGTCGGCCAGCCGCCGCCCCAGGGACAACAGCGCCGCCCGCACCCGCAGCCGCAGTTCGCTGCGCTCGTCCTCGGCGGCGGCCACGATCATCGCGCGGACCGAGCCCCAGGCCGAGGCGATCAGGTCCTGCACCTCGCCGCGGCCCAGCACCTCCGACTTCAGCCGCTCGACCCGGGCGCGGGTGTCCGGGTCGGACTGCAGATCGCCCGCGAAGTCCCGCAGGAAGCGGTCGATCGCGCCGCGGGCCGGATGCTCGGGCATGTCGCGCATCTCGGTGACGAAGCGCAGCAGCTCCTTGTAGACCCGGTCGCCCACCTTGCGGTCGACGAACCGCGGGGTCCATCCGGGAGCGCCGCCGGAGACCGCCGACATGACGGAGTCGCCGTGCTCGACCAGCCAGTCGTGGGCGCGGGCGACGACCAGGTCCACCACCCGCCTGTGGCCGCCCTCGGCGACGACCTTCTCCAGCATCGTGCCGATGCCGGGGGCGATCTCCTGGGCGTCGGCCCGCCGGGTGATGGCCTCGCCGACCACCGCCTGCACATCGGAGTCGCGCAGTACGGTCAGCGCGCCGCGCAGCGCGGTGGACACCTCGGCGGTGACCCGGTCGGCGTTCTTCGGCTCGGCGAGCCAGCCGCCGAGCCGCCGGCCGATGCCGACGGAGCGCAGCCGGAGCCGTACGACCTCGCCGGACAGGAAGTTCTCGCCGACGAAATCACCCAGGCTCCGACCCAGTTGGTCCTTCTTCGTCGGAATGATGGCGGTGTGCGGGATCGGCAGCCCCATCGGCCGCTTGAACAGCGCGGTGACCGCGAACCAGTCGGCCAGCGCACCGACCATCCCGGCCTCCGCGGCCGCCGCGACGAACCCCGTCCAGCCGCCCGCCCCGGCGCCCTGGGCCACCTTCGCCAGGGCGTAGACCAGGGCGACGGCCAGCAGCAGGCCGGTGGCCAGCGTCTTCATCCGGCGGACGGCGCGCCGCCGCTCCTCGTCGGCCGCCCCGAAGGCGAAACCGCCCCCCGGCACCACCCGGCCGCCCGGGGCGGCACCCGACGCGGGGCCCGGTGACCCGTTCGGCGCATTGCCCGCTTCCATCCGCTCCATCCGTTCCACCGCTCCCACCGTGCCCCCCGCCCTCCGTACGGCCCCTCGCGCGCCGCGCGTCCGGCCGCCGATCCGGCCGTATGTCCCACTGTGACCTACTCCTGGAACGAACCACGAGTTCCCCGCGTCCATGCCAAGGCGACATCGAGCGGCCCGGCGGGCGGCTTCCCGGGGGTCCGTGGGATCATGAGGGACCGATCGGACCGCAACGGTGCCGCTGATCATCCGCTGCCCTTGCCCGCCCGGAGCCTGACGCTCCGCTTTCCTCAGGAGACCGCTCCCGCATGAAGAAAAGTGTGGGTTACGCGCTGCTCGCCGGTCTGGCGGCGTTGGTGGTGCTGATCTCGACGGCGATATTCGTCGGCTTCGGCGGCGAGGACGACGCGCCCCGCGGCTCCTCGCACAAGCCGCGCGACCCCGCGGCACCCGCGGTCTCCGGGCAGTGGGTCGGCACCTGGTCGGCGGCCGCGGCCGCGGCCGAGCCCGGCACGCTGGACGGCTATGCGGGTATGTCGATACGCAATGTCGTCCACACCAGCGTCGGCGGGTCCGGCGCCCGCATCCAGCTCTCCAACCTCTTCGGCACCCGCCCGCTGGTGGTCAGCCACGCCTCGGTGGCGCTGGCCGCGGCCCCCAGCAACCCCACCGCCGCGGACGGCACCATGCGCCGGCTGTCCTTCGGCGGCAAGCCCGCGGTGACCATTCCGGCGGGCGGCGCGGTCACCAGCGACCCCGCCCGGCTGAAGGTGCCCGCCGACGCGGACCTCCTGGTCACCACGTACTCGCCCTCCCCCTCGGGCCCCGCCACCTACCACCCGTACGCCCGGCAGACCTCCTACCTGGCGCGCGGCGACCGCACCGAGGACGCCACCGGCGCCGCCTACACCGAGCAGAGCCCGTACTGGCGCTATCTGACCGGCGTGGACGTCTGGAGCACCGAGGCGACGGGCACGGTCGTGGCCATCGGCGACTCGATCACCGACGGCATCACCTCCACGGCCGGCGCCAACCACCGCTGGACGGACTTCCTCGCCGCCCGGCTGCGCACCGAACCCGGCGCGCCCCGCTACGGCGTCCTCAACCAGGGCATCAGCGGCAACCGCCTGCTGGTCAACGGCAGCAAGTTCTCCCCGAACAACGGGCCCAGCGTGCTCTCCCGCCTGGACCGCGACGCCCTCTCCCGTACCGGCGTGAAGGCCGTGGTCGTCGAGATCGGCCTCAACGACCTCTTCAAGACCCCGCGCCAGCTCGACCCGCAGAAGATCGTCGCGGGCATGCGGCTGATCGTCCGCGAGGCGCACGCCCGCGGCCTGCGCGTCACCGGCTCCACGCTTACGCCGTTCGGTGGCCACCGGGGCTACTCCACCCAGCTGAATTCCGTCCGCGAGCAGGTCAACCGGATCATCCGCTCCGGCACGGTCTACGACGAGGTCGTGGACTTCGACAAGGCCCTGCGCGACCCCGTGTCCCCCGTCCGCCTCCGTCCCCTCTACGACTCCGGCGACCACCTGCACCCCAGCGACGAGGGCTACCGCGCGATGGCCGACGCCCTCGACCTGGACTTCTTGCGGCAGTCTGCGCGGGCGTCTCTGTAACGCCCGGCCTTGCTCCCCACCGTTTTCGGCCGTCCCAGCATGGGGGTTCCGCTGGGGGTACCTCCCACGCCCTTAAGGCAGTGGGGGAGAACCCACAACAACCCCCACGGCGGGAAAGCCGAAAACGTGGGAAGCAGCAAGGCACAGCGCTACCGCTTCATATACATCGAGGCGATGATCGCCTCGATGTCCGGTTCGCGGACCGACAGGTCCACCAACGGATAGCGCTCGGCGATCGCGGCGACCAGCGGTGCCGCGCTCTGCGCGGCGGCGAACGCCAGCCACTGGCGGGGGCCTTCCACCCGGACCGTGCGGGCGCCCGGGACGCCCTCGATCGGCGGCAGTTCCCGCTCCAGGTCCACCCTCAGCGTCCGCTCGCCGTCGGCGGCCGCCCGCAGCCCGTCGAGCCCGCCGTCGTAGACCAGGTGCCCGTGGTCGATGACCATCACCCGGCGGCACAGCTGCTCGATGTCGGTCAGGTCGTGGGTGGTCAGCAGGACCGTGGTGCCGCGTTCGGCGTTCACCTCGCGGAGGAACTGCCGGACCTTCGCCTTGCTGATGACGTCGAGGCCGATGGTCGGCTCGTCCAGATAGAGCACCTCGGGGTCGTGCAGCAGCGCCGCCGCGATATCGCCGCGCATCCGCTGCCCCAGGGAGAGCTGCCGTACGGGTACGGCCAGCAGCGGGGCCAGGTCCAGCAGCTCCACGCAACGCTCGAGGTTGGCCCGGTAGGCGGCGTCGGGGACCCGGTACATCCGGCGCACCAGCTCGTAGGAGTCCTTCAGCGGCAGGTCCCACCACAGCGTGGTGCGCTGGCCGAAGACCACCCCCATCCGGTGGGCGAGCCGGGTCCGTTCGCGTGCCGGGTCGAGGCCGGCGACCCGCAGCCGGCCGCCGCTGGGCACCAGAATGCCCGTCAGCATCTTGATGGTCGTGGACTTCCCCGCGCCGTTCGGCCCGATGTAGCCGACCATCTCGCCGCGCGGCACCTGGAAGGTGATGCCGTCCACGGCCCGCACCTCCTGGCGCACCCGGCGCAGCCGGCCCGCCTTGCGCCGCACCATGAAGGACTTCTCGACGCCGTCCACCACGATCAGCGGCTCCGCCGCGGCCCCGTCACCACTCACCTTGCCGACTCCTTTCCGTACCCGCTCTTCGATGGTGTGTCAGCTGCCGGTGCTGCGGTACGCGCGCAGCCCGCACCGCCAGGCCAGCGCGGCTCCCGCGCACATCAGCGCCGCGACCGCCGGCCCCAGGAAGTCCACCCAGCCGGGCAGCCCCAGCGGGTCCTCGCGGCCCAGCAGCCGCAGCGCCGGCAGCCAGTTCACAAAGGCCAGCGGGATCAGGAAGGTCACCCCGCGCACCAGGTCCCTGGCGAACACGGTCGGCGGGTACTGCAGCAGGGCGTTGCCGCCGTAGGTGAAGGAGTTCTGCACCTCGGCGGCGTCCTGCGCCCAGAACTGGAAGGCCGCCCCGGTGGTGAACACCGCGGCGAAGATGGCCGTACCGCACCCGATCATCAGCGGCACCATCAGCACCCGGCCCGCCGTCCAGTCCACCTCCAGGCGGGTCAGCGACCAGCCGAGCACCAGCAGCGCCTGGGCGATCCGGCCCAGCCGGCGCAGCGCGAAACGGTCCGCGGCGACCTGCGCGAAGACCGGTGCGGGGCGCAGCAGCAGCGTGTCGAGGGTGCCGTCGCGCACCCGCCGCCCCAGCCGTTCCACGCTGCCCAGCAGCAGGTCCGCCAGGCCCAGCGCGGCACCGGACGTGCCGTACAGGAACGCCACTTCGGGCAGCGAGAAGCCGCCGAGGGCGTCGATCTGCGAGAACATCAGCATGATCGCGACGAAGTCCAGGGCGCAGGCGGCGAAGTTGCCGACCGCCATCATCACGAACGACGCCCGGTAGGCGAGCGTGGAGCGCACCCACATCCGCACGATCAGCCCGTACGCGTAGAGCCCCTGGGCCACCCGGCCGCCGGCCTCAGCCACCGTGCACCACCACCTTGCGGGTCGCCGCCGACTGCACCAGCCGGCCCAGCGCCAGCAGCACCGCACCCCAGCCCGCCTGGAACGCCAGCCCCCGCAGCAGCGCGCCCCCGCCGCGCACGCCCACCAGCACATCGACCGGCACCTGCAGGATCGCCGCCCACGGCAGCAGTTGGGCGATCTGCCCGAAGTCCCCGGGGAAGACCCGCAGCGGCAGCACCATCCCCGAGAAGAACAGGCAGGCCAGGCCGCTGATCAGGGCCAGCCCCGAGCCGTCCAGCAGCCAGAACGACGCCAGCGCCACCAGGTAGCGCAGGGCGAAGCCGACCACCACGCCGAGCGTCACCGACACCAGGAACCAGCCCCAGGTCGCCGCATCGGCGGGCAGCGCCAGCGGGAAGGCCAGCGCGCCCACCGCCATCGGCACCACCCCGCGGCCGATCAGCTGCAGCGCGGCCCGCCCCAGGTCCGCGGAGAGCCACCACACCTGAAGGTCCGCGGGCCGGTAGAGGTCCACCGCGATGTCGCCGGTACGGATCCGCTCCTGCAGCTCGTCCAGGCCCCCACTGGCCATCAGCGACGAGGCCGCCAGCAGCGCCTGCACGGTCCATACGAAGGTCAGCGCCTGCGCCTGGTCGTAGCCGCCCAGATGCGGCCGGGCGTCCCACAGCGCGATATAGGTGTAGGCGACGATGAAGCCGAAGACGGTGTTGGTGAAGAGGCCCGCCACGGTGGCGACCCGATAGGTGGCATACCGCCGGAAGCTGCCGGCCGCCACCGCCACGTACCACACGCCGTGCTCCCCCCTGGTCCCGTTCCGGTCGGACGGCGAACACCGGAGCCTAAGCGGCGGCCACGGCGGGCACCATCGATTTACCACCCGTTCGGGTGAGCCAGGGGCGCCATTCAGCCGGTCAGGTGGCGGTCCCAGGTGCGCGCCACCCCCTCTGACCGGGGCGCATGATGCGACAGTTTCCCAACGGGCCACAGTTACTTTTCCGGCGTACGGCGCGAAATACCCGACACGACACCGATCCGCCGCGGTACAACCTTCGGCGGCGGCCGAGGAGTCCATACAGACATGAGCGGACCACGCACAGGCTGGCGCCGGGCCCTGCCCAGCTGGCGCACGATGCTCGGCACCGTGCTGCTGTTCCTGCTGATCGTCATCGGCGGCCTGATCGGCGGCTACCTCCTCGTCGAGATCCCCCCGGCCAACAGCGCCGCCAAGGCCCAGAGCAACGTCTACCTCTACTCCGACGGCTCCGAGCTGGCCCGCGACGGCGAGGTCAACCGGCAGAACGTGCACCTCGGCCAGGTCCCCAGGCACGTCCAGCAGGCCGTACTCGCCGCCGAGGACCGCGACTTCTACTCCGAGTCCGCGATCGACCCGGCGGCCATGCTGCGCGCCGCCTGGAACACCGTCACCGGCAAGGGCAAGCAGTCCGGCTCCACCATCACCCAGCAGTACGTCAAGAACTACTACCTCGGCCAGGAACAGACCCTCACCCGCAAGGCCAAGGAGTTCTTCATCGCCATCAAGCTGGACCGCGAGGTGAGCAAGGACAACATCCTGGAGGGCTACCTCAACTCCAGCTACTACGGCCGCAACGCCTACGGCATCCAGGCCGCCGCCCAGGCCTACTACGGCCGCGACTCCCAGCGGCTGACCACCGCTCAGGGCGCCTACCTCGCCGCGCTGCTCAACGCCCCCAGCGCGTACGACGTCACCGCCCACCCCGGCAACCGGCCGCGGGTGCTGGCGCGTTGGAACTACGTGCTGGACGGCATGGTCGAGCAGAAGTGGCTCAGCCCCGGCGAGCGGGCCGCGATGCGCTTCCCCGTGCCCCGGCCCGCCAAGACCTCCGCCGGCCTGACCGGCCAGCGCGGCTACCTCGTCGAGGCCGTCAAGGACTACCTCACCGACCACCACATCCTCGACGAGAACACCCTGCGCTCCGGCGGCTACCGCATCACCACCACCCTCAGCAGGCGCCGCCAGAACGCCTTCGTCGCGGCGGTCGACACCCGCCTGATGGACCGGCTCGACGACTCCCGCGAGGTCGACCGCTACGTCCGGGCCGGCGGCGCCTCCATCGACCCCAAGAGCGGCCGGGTCGTCGCCCTCTACGGCGGCATCGACTACGCCAAGCAGTACGTCAACGGCGCCACCCGCAGCGACTACCAGGTCGGCTCCACCTTCAAGCCGATCGTCTTCGCCTCCGCCGTGCAGCACCGCTCCACCACCCAGGACGGCGAACGCATCACCCCCCAGACCGTCTACGACGGCACCAACAAGCGGATGGCGGTCAGCCACGGCCGCTCCACCGGCTTCGCGCCCGCCAACGAGGACGACCGCTCCTACGGCCCGATCACCGTCACCGAGGCCACCGACAAGTCCGTCAACGCCGTCTACGCCCAGATGGGCATCGACGTCGGCCCCGACAAGGTCAAGGACACCGCCGTCGACCTGGGCATCCCCGCCGGCACCCCCGGCCTCGCCTCCTCACAGGGCGCGATCTCCCTGGGCACCGCCACCCCCAGCGTCCTGGACATGGCGCAGGTCTACGCCACCCTCGCCCACCACGGCAGCCAGCGGCCGTACACCCTGGTCGACAAGGTCACCAAGAGCGACGAGGAGATCGAGCTGCCCGACCGCGACCGGACCACCGCCCTGACCCGCGAGGCCGCCGACACCACCACCTCGATCCTGCGCAGCGTCGTCGACGGCGGCACCGGCACCGCCGCCCAGCAGGCCGGGCGGCCCGCGGCCGGCAAGACCGGCACCGCGGAGGAGGACAAGGCCGCGTGGTTCGCCGGCTACACCCCCGACCTCGCCACCGTCGTCGCCGTACTGGGCCAGCACCCCGAGAGCGCCGCCCAGCAGCCGCTGTACGGCGCGGCGGGGCTGCCCCGGGTCAACGGCGGCGACTTCCCCGCCCAGATCTGGGCCGACTACACCGCGGCGGCCCTGCGCGGACACCCGGTGCGCGACTTCGACCTGCACCTCGCGGAAGGCGCCGGGTCGGCCTCGCCGACCGCCGAACCGTCCGACAGCGACTCGCCGTTGCCCGGCACGTCGGACACACCGGCCCCCGGCCCCTCCGGCACTCCCCCCGACACCGCACCGCCCACCAGCGCCCCGACGACCCCGCCGGCCACCGTGCCGCCCTCCCCCACCGTCCCGAGCCCGACCCCGCCGACCACCGAGCCCACGGAGGACTTCCCGACCGTGGAACCGGGCGACGAGGATCCGGACTGGCCGCGGCGGGGAGGCTAGCCACCGCGGAGGGCCGGGGCGGGCGGGGCGTGTGTCAGTGGCCGGAGGTCGCCTTGAGCCCCACCACCGCCACCAGCAGCAGACAGACGAAGAAGATCCGGGCCGCCGTCGCCGGCTCGCCGAGCACCACCATCCCGACCACCGCCGCACCGGCCGCACCGATGCCCACCCACACCCCGTAGGCGGTACCGATCGGCAGGCTCCGCGCCGCGTACGACAGCAGCAGCATGCTGACCACGATGCCCGCGCCGGTGAACACACTGGGCCACAGCCGGGTGAAGCCGTCGGTGAACTTCATCCCGATCGACCAGCCGACCTCCAGCAGACCGGCGACCACCAGCAGGATCCATGCCATGACGGCACCTCCGTGAAAAGAGCTTCAACAGGGGTGCGTCGTCTTGTCCTGACCCGGTACGGCGCGTCTCGTCGGGTTGCTCCCGAGGCTAGCAAAAGACAGCGAAACGGGCGGTGACACCCGTCACCGCCCGCCACACAGCCACCGCTTCTACAGGTACAGGCCCGTCGAGTCGTCCGCGCCCTCCAGCCGCTCCGCGGCCACCGCATGCAGATCGCGCTCACGCATCAGCACATACGCCACACCGCGCACCTCGACCTCGGCCCGGTCCTCCGGGTCGTACAGCACCCGGTCCCCCACCTCGACGGTCCGCACGTTCTGCCCGACCGCGACCACCTCGGCCCAGGCCAGGCGGCGGCCGACGGCAGCGGTCGCGGGAATGACGATGCCCCCCGACGAGCGGCGCTCGCCCTCGGGGATGTCCGTCCGGACCAGCACACGGTCGTGCAGCATCCGGATCGGCAGCTTGTCGTGGCTGTCCTTGGCGTTATTCGGGGTCACGGCACGACCGTACCTGCCCGGCGCGGCCCGCCACGCATCGCGGGCCGCCTCGCGCCGCACCGAAGCCGCCCCACCGGCGCCCCGGCCGCCCGCCGCTGGTCGTGTCCGCAAAGTCCCGTCGTCCGCCCGTAGGCCAGGCGGGACTTTGCGGACACGACCTAGCGGCGCCGCCTGGCGCGCAGCGCCAGCAGCCCCACCACGGCCACACCGACCATCGCCACCGGAACGATGCGCTCCAGCCGCGGCGCCCCGTCCTGCGACACCAACTGCGCCCGGACGTCACAGACCGTGCGGTTGACGACCACATACGCCCGCCCCGCCGTACGGTCCACGGCGGCCGCCGCCTGCGCCTTCACCTCGCCCATGATCGTCTTCGGGTGCAGCCGCACCCCGATCTCGTCGAGCGTGACGGCGAGCTCCTGCCGCCTGCGGGCGATGTCCGCCTCGATCTGCGCCGGGGTCCTGGCCTCCGCCACCGCGCTGCCTCCGTCGTCTCGCGCCATTCGTGATGGACAGTCTGTCAGCTCACACCCCCGCGTGCCCCACAGCACCCCCGTTTCGCACACCACGGGCACCCCACCGCCGGCCGACCGGCCACCGCCCTCCGCGCGCCCACACCGCCCCCGGCCCCCCCCCCGCCCGCCCCGGCTGGCTAATGTCGGGGGCGTACGGATCCACCCACAAGGAGAGCCATGAGCGAGCGCACTGAGCGCATCATGGACAGGTGCGCGCCTCGCGACCGCGGGGCCGAGCAAAGCGAGGTTTCGGCATGAGCGAGCGACTGCAGCCCGGCGACACCGCCCCGGCCTTCACCCTGCCCGACGCGGACGGCAAGGAGGTCTCGCTCGCCGACCACAAGGGCCGCAAAGTCATCGTCTACTTCTACCCGGCCGCACTGACCCCCGGCTGCACCAAGCAGGCCTGCGACTTCACCGACAACCTCGACTTCCTGGCCGGCCACGGCTACGAGGTCATCGGCATCTCCCCCGACAAGCCCGAGAAGCTCGCCAAGTTCCGGGAGAAGGAAGACCTCAAGGTCACCCTCCTCGGCGACCCGGACAAGGCGGTCCTCACCGCCTACGGCGCCTTCGGCGAGAAGAAGCTCTACGGCAAGACCGTCACCGGCGTCATCCGCTCCACCGTGATCGTCGGCGAGGACGGCAAGGTCGAGCGCGCGCTGTACAACGTCAAGGCCACCGGCCACGTCGCCAAGATCATCAAGGACCTGGGGCTGTAACCACCGAACCGTCGTCGGCCGCGGCCGGAGCACCACCGCTTCCCGGCACCGTCGCCGCACGGTCCGGCAACTCCAGCACCGCTTCGGCGCCGCCCTCCGCGGCGGCGCCGAAGTCCAGCCGCGCCCCCAGCACCTCCGCCTGACCGGCCGCGATCGTCAACCCCAGCCCGTGCCCGGTCCCCCGCTCCGGCGCCGCCGTACGGAACCGCCGCGGCCCCTCCGCACACAGCTCCGGCGGATAGCCCGGACCGTGATCACGCACCACGATCCGCGCCCCGGCCACCACCACCTCGATCGGCGGCCTGCCGTGCTTCGCCGCGTTCGCCAGCAGATTCACCAGCACCCGCTCGACCCGCCGCCGGTCGGTCTCCACGATCCGCGGCTCCCCCTCCACGGTCACCGACACCTCGTCCACCCCACGCTGACGCGCCGCCCGCTTCACGATCCCGCGCACCAACGACGGCAGCTCACAGGCGTCCAGATCGGCCCGCTCCACCCCCGCGTCCAGCCGCGAGACCTCCAGCAGATCCTCCACCAACCGCCGCATCGCCTGCGCCCGGTCCCGCACCAGCTCCACCGCCCGCGGCTGCGGCAGCAGCTCCGCCGCCGCCACCAGACCGGCCACCGGCGTACGCAGCTCATGCGCCACATCCGCGGTGAACTCGCGCTCCGCCTCCACCCGCGCCGCCAACGACGTCGCCATGTGGTGCACACTGCGCCCCAACTCGGCCACCTCGTCCCGGCCGTTGCTCGCCAGCGCGTCCGCGTCCGGCGCCTCCCCCGCCGCGATCCGCCGCGCCGCCGCCGCACTCAGCCGCAGCCGCCGCGACAGCCGCTGGGCGACGAACCACGACACCACCGCCATCAGCACGACCGTGCCGCACCCGGCGATCAACAGCGCCCGGTCCAGCGCCACCTGCGTCGGATCGTCGTCCGGATACGCCGCCGACACCGACAGCGACCGCTCCGGGGCACTCCCGCCGCCCTCGCCGACACCGGTCGCCGCCCACACCCGCGGATCCTCACCACCGCTGACATACGTCCCCGACTGGTTCTTGAACACCGCCTCGCGCAGCGGCAACGGCAGGGCCGCGGCGTCCAGCTGCGCGCCGAGCACCAGCTTGCCGTCCCGCTCGTAGATCTGCAGCGCCGAACTCAGCCGGTCGTCCTGATACGCCCGCGCCGATCGCTCCCGCTCGGCATCGGCTATGTGGTGCACGGCGAAACCGAGCACCACCACGGCCAGCGCCGTCATACAGGAAATGGCCAGCGCGATCCGGCCTCGAATGCCCATCACGCGAGGTTGTACATCTCCGTCGTGTCACCCAGCGGCGTCGAGCCCTCGTAGGTGACCTCAAGTCCGGTGAACGCCAGCCGCCCGTCGACCGGCTTCGCCCCGAAGAGCCGGAACGTCGCCGGGAACCCCGCGTCCGCGCCCGCACCGGCGGCGGTCTTCACCACCTGCACCACACCCGTCCCCAGCGCGTCCCGCGACCCGTACTTCTGCCAACTGATCGCGGTCGCCACCATCCCCGCATCCGCACAGGTCAGCGTAATCACCCGAGGCTTGATCTCCGGCTCGCCGATCCCGCAGTCCCGCACCCCCGGCAGGCCCCGCGACTCCTTGGCGTCCTCCTTGACGTCCTGCACCGCGGAGGTCTTCGGCGCCGCGTCCACCGCCGACGCCCGGTCCGACACCTGGCTGAACCACACCCCGCCCGCCGCCAGCGCCGTCACCCCGACGAAGGCCAGCAGCGCGGTACGGCCCCGGACCCAGCGGGACCCTTCGCGGTCCGTCATCACGATCTCCTCCCGGGAGCCACGCCCCGTACCCCACCAGCAAACACGAATGCCGCGCCCGGCTCCCCCACTCTCCCGCCCCCGCCACACAGGCTGGTTGCCCGCATCCTGCGGTGGCCGCGCGGCTGTGTACCAGTCCTGTAACAAGCCCTGCGACACCCCTTGGCGCGCCTGGCCACGGCGGCCCGAACGACCCCGTCAACGGGTGACACACCCCACGTCATCCGGCCGGACGGGTTTGAGCCGCGCGTCACCGCGCAGGCGTACCTGTCGTATCCCACCGCGCCCAGCACCACCGCGCCCTGCCCGACCGAGAGGACCGCCCAGTGTCGACCGGCAGCACCGAAGCCGACCGCGCCCCCGACCAGGACCCGGCCGCGCTCAGACGCCACCGCGCCCTCTTCCGTGCCGTCGCCCGCCGCAAGAACCCCCGGCTCCGCCGCACCGACATCACCGTCACCGACGAACGCGTCGTCAAACGCGCGGTGAAGGCCGCGGCCCTCGGCAACGCCATGGAGTGGTTCGACTTCGGCATCTACAGCTACCTCGCGGTGACCATCGGCAAGGTCTTCTTCCCCGGCGGCAGCGACACCACCAGCCTGCTGTCGTCCTTCGCGACCTTCGCCGTGGCCTTCCTCGTACGGCCCCTGGGCGGCGCCTACTTCGGCCCCCTCGGCGACCGCGTCGGCCGCAAGAAGGTTCTCGCCCTCACCATGGTCATGATGGCCCTGGGCACCTTCTGCATCGGACTGATCCCCTCCTACGCGACCATCGGCTTCTGGTCCCCGGTCCTGCTCATCGCCTTCCGCCTCGTCCAGGGCTTCTCCACCGGCGGCGAGTACGGCGGCGCCTCGACCTTCATCGCCGAGTACGCCCCCGACAAGAAGCGCGGCTACTTCGGCAGCTTCCTGGAACTCGGCACCCTCATCGGCTACACCGGCGCCGCCGGCACCGTCCTGCTCCTCAACACCGCCCTCGGCGACGACGCCATGCTCGCCTGGGGCTGGCGGCTGCCCTTCCTGATCGCCGGCCCGCTCGGCCTCGTCGGCCTCTACCTGCGGATCAGACTCGACGAGACGCCCGCCTTCCAGAAGTTCGAGGCGGCCCACACCCACAGCTCCACGGGCTCCGTCGTCGAGTCGGAGGCGGAGTTCTCCCACCTCTCCGAGAACGCCCCCAAGAAGAAGCTCGGCGAGATCTTCGCCCAGCAGTGGCCCACCCTGATCCTGTGCATCGCCCTGGTCGGCGCGTACAACATCACCGACTACATGCTGCTGTCCTACATGCCGACGTACCTCACCGACACCCTCCACTACCAGGAGTCCCACGGCCTGCTGATCCTCCTGGGCACCATGGTCGCCCTGATGTGCGTCATCAGCACCGTCGGCCGACTCAACGACCGCTACGGCCGCAAGCCCCTGCTGATGGCCGGCATGCTCGGCTTCTTCCTCCTCGCGATCCCCGCCTTCCTCCTCGTCAAACAGGGCTCCCTGGCCGCCGTCTGCCTCGGCATGGCCCTCCTCGGCCTCAGCCTGGTCTGCCTCCTGGGCACCATGTCCGCCGCCCTGCCCGCCCTCTTCCCCACCCACGTCCGCTACGGCTCCCTGTCCATCGGCTACAACGTGGCCGTCTCCCTCTTCGGCGGCACCACCCCCCTGGTGATCACCGCCCTCATGGACGCCTTCGGCAAGAACGTCATGGTCCCCGCCTACTACACGATGGGCGCCGCCCTCGTCGGCGTCATCGCCGTCGCCTGCATGAAGGAGACCGCCCAACAGCCCCTGGAGGGCTCCCCACCCTCGGTGGCCACCAAGGAGGAGGCGGTGGAACTCATCACCGCCCAGACCCAGGAACCACGCTTCTGACCGCGGCAACTTCCTTGTCCCGCCTCCCTCGCTCTGCGTAACCACCACCCCGCGCGCTCGTTGACATGTTCGAGAGTCGATGAAGCGCACGGGGTGGGCCTGGTGCGCCGGAACCGAGGGGGAAGCATGCCGGTCAGTCCGTACACCCGGGAACGGCTGGAGGCCGCGGCGTCGTCGTCACGGACGTTGTCGGAGGCGTTGGGGAAGTTGGGGGTGGATCCGCGGAGTTCGAAACGGCGGTATGTGCATGAGCGGATGAAGAAGCTCGGGGTGGATACGTCGCACTTCCGGGTACCGACCACGCGAGGCAAACCCTGGCGTCCCCGGACACCGGAGGCTGTGCTCGTCGAGCAGCCGGCCGCACAGGCCCGGCGTATCCCGAGCGACCGCCTCAAGCAGGCGCTGATGACCCTGGGTATCCCGGAGCGATGTGCCCTCTGCGGTACGGAGGCGGTCTGGCGAGGTCATCCGCTGCCACTCGAGGTCGACCACATCGATGGCGACTGGCGAGACAACCGCATCGAGAACTTGCGGTTCCTCTGCCCCAACTGCCACTCGACGACGGACAATTACCGCGGACGGGGCAAGGGGCGCGCCAGGGGTGGCGCCGCATGAGCTGTGCTGGGCGGTACACCCGCGAGCGGTTGACCGAAGCTGCCGCACAGTGTTCCGACATCGACGAGGTCATCGCGTTTCTGGGCACCCGGACGTACGGCAACCTCCGCCGCCATCTGTTCCGGCGCTTCGAACACTTCGGGATCGATGTCTCGCACATGCCACGTCGGCGGCGGGCCAAGGAGGCGCCTGCCAAGCCGGCTAGTGACGAGCTATGTCGCGCGGTCGAGGAGACGACGTCCATCGCTGGCGCTCTCCGCGCGCTCGGGAAGGAACCCTATAGCGGCCAGTTCCGCGCCCTGTTTCACGCGTGGGTGGCCCAGGATGGCCTCGACATCTCCCACTTCCTGGGACAAGCACATCAGCGCGGGAAGCCGGGCGTGGTTCCTGCCAAGCGCCCCGAAGAGCTCCTGGTCCAGCACGACGGTCAACGCCGGACGCGAACCCATCTGCTACGTCGTGCGCTCCAGGAAATCGGCGTACCTGAGGAGTGCGCCGATTGCGGCGTAGGTCCTGAGTGGCTCGGCAAGCCGATGACATTGGAGGTCGACCACATCAACGGCGACTGGAGCGACGACCGGCGGGAGAACCTCCGGTTGCTGTGCCCCAATTGTCACGCGATCACCAGCACCTGGTGCAGGGGAGGCGACCGGCGGCGACCGCTCGCCGAGTACCAGTAAGCTGTACGTGGGGCCGTAGCCCAACTTGGCAGGAGGCACCACTTTTAGGTAGTGGACAGTGCGAGTTCGAGTCTCGTCGGCCCCACCTTCAGGGCGCGGCTCCCCACGGGGTGCCGCGCCCTTCGACGCCCTCAGCCCAACAACTCCCTCACCACCGGCGCCAGCGCCCGAAACGCCTTCCCCCGGTGGCTGATCGCGTTCTTCTCCTCGGCGGTCAGCTCGGCGCACGTCCGGGTCTCCCCGTCCGGCTGGAGGATGGGGTCGTAGCCGAAGCCGCCGGTGCCGGCGGGGGTGTGGCGCAGGGTTCCGTCGAGGGTGCCCTCGACGACGCGCTCGGTGCCGTCGGGGAGGGCGAGGGCCGCGGCGCACGCGAAGTGCGCGGCGCGGTGTTCGTCGGAGATGTCGGAGAGCTGGGCGAGGAGGAGGGCCAGGTTGGCCTGATCGTCGCCGTGGGTGCCGGCCCAGCGGGCGGAGAAGATGCCGGGGGCGCCGCCGAGGACGTCGACGCAGAGGCCGGAGTCGTCGGCGACGGCGGGGTGGCCGGTGGCCTGGGCGAGGGCGTGGGCCTTGAGCAGGGCGTTCTCCGCGAAGGTGACGCCGGTCTCCTTCACGTCGGGGATGTCGGGGTAGGTGTCGGCCCCGACGAGTTCGACGTCGAGGCCGGCCGCGTCGAGGATGGCGCGGAGCTCGCGGACCTTGCCCGCGTTGCGGGTGGCGAGGATGAGGCGGCGGGGGGTCGCGGGGCGTCCGGCGGTGTCTGGCTGCATGGGCCCGATTATCCCGGCTGCGCCACCCGGTGGTTCCGGCTACCCCGGAGTGCAGATCTTCGTCATCTCGCTGGTCCCGTCGACGATCGGCTGGATGTCGGGGGCCTTGTTGTCGGCCAGCGCCTTGCGGGCGTCCTTGATGCCCTTGTTGGTCTTGTCGATGGCCTTGGACAGCTCGGGGTCGTTCGCGTCCTTGCTGAGCTTCTGCAGGTTCTTGTCGATGTTGTCGAGGGCCTGCTCGGACTCCTGCGGGTCGGTCAGGGCGTTGTCCGCGGCCTGTTGGAGCTTGTCGACGGCGTTGACGACGGAGGTGGCGGTCTTGGCGCAGTCGGTGGCCTTCTGGATCGCGCCGCAGGAGGAGAGCAGCGGTATCGCGAGGGTGGTGGCGGCCAAGACGGCGAGCGCGGTGGGGGCGGGGCGGCGCGTACGGGCGGTGCGGGCGGCCATGGAGCGGTTCCTTCCCTTGGGTCATGCGCGGGCAAAGGAAGAAACGCGGGGTGGGGTGGTTTGGTTGCCCCAACCGGCAACCGGGGGGTGGGAGTTCGGACACCGCGGGTGCGCCGGCGCCGCGCGGGCGGACCGGGCGGCACCCGGGCGGGCCGGGCGGGACCGGGCGGCGCGCGGTCCTGCGCGGCGCCTTCCCGGCCCGGCCGCGGGTCGCCGGCGCACCCGCCGGCGACCGGCCGTCCAGGCCGTCCCGGCGGTCCTCAGAGCGTGCGGGCCAGTGCCGCCCGCTGGGCGCCGTCGAGTTCGGCGCAGCCGGCGACCGCGAGGTCGAGGAGGGCGTTGAGTTCGTCGCGGGCGAAGGGCTCGGCTTCGGCGGTGCCCTGGACCTCGACGAAGCGGCCGTCGCCGGTGCAGACGACGTTCATGTCGGTCTCGGCGCGGACGTCCTCCTCGTAGCACAGGTCGAGCAGGGGGGTGCCGTCGACGATGCCGACGCTGACGGCGGAGACCGTGCCGGTGAGCGGCTGGCGGCCGTGGCGGATCAGCTTCTTGTCCTTGGCCCAGGTCAGGGCGTCGGCGAGGGCGACGTAGGCGCCGGTGATGGCGGCGGTGCGGGTGCCGCCGTCGGCCTGGAGGACGTCGCAGTCCAGGACGACGGTGTTCTCGCCGAGGGCCTTGTAGTCGATGACGGCGCGCAGCGAGCGGCCGATGAGGCGGCTGATCTCGTGGGTGCGGCCGCCGATCTTGCCGCGGACGGATTCCCGGTCGCCGCGGGTGTTGGTGGAGCGGGGCAGCATCGAGTACTCGGCGGTGACCCAGCCTTCGCCGGTGCCCTTGCGCCAGCGCGGTACGCCTTCGGTGACGGATGCGGTGCAGAAGACTTTGGTGTCGCCGAAGGAGATCAGGACGGAGCCTTCGGCGTGCTTGCTCCAGCCGCGTTCGATGGTGACCGGGCGGAGCTGTTCGGGTGTGCGGCCGTCGATGCGAGACATGGCGTAGACCCTATCGGCAATGGCGAGGGCCCCACTCCGGGGCGGTGGACCGTCCGGGGCGGGGCCTTCGGGGGGTGGGCGCAGCCGGCCGGCGGGACCCGGCTGGTCGCGCTCACGCGCTCACATCATGTCTTCGATCTCGGCGGCGATGGGGTCGGCGTCGGTGCCGATGACGACCTGGATCGCGGTGCCCATCTTGACGACGCCGTGCGCGCCGGCGGCCTTGAGGGCGGCCTCGTCGACCAGGGAGGCGTCGTTGACCTCGGTGCGGAGGCGGGTGATGCAGCCCTCGACCTCTTCGATGTTGTCGAGTCCACCGAGCCCGGCGACGATCTTCTCAGCCTTGCTGGCCATGTCCACTCCTGCTTGTCTCGGCCGCCGGCGGTTCAGCCGCGCGGTTTTCACACCGTAACGCACGTTCGGCCCAACATTGCGGGCGTTCGTCCGCTTTCTGGCGAAGGATGGCGATCACGGATGGCGATCACCGCGGTGGGGGGGGGGGGGGGGGGGGGGGGGGGGGGGGGGGGGGGGGGGGGGGGGGGGGGGGGGGGGGGGGGGGGGGGGGGGGGGGGGGGGGGGGGACG
>NZ_JBVIRA010000025.1:78668-110892 GCF_055576575.1 Streptomyces sp. NPDC033270 | reverse complement strand
ACACCCGCCTCTCCCCCCCCCTTTTCTTCTCCTCCCCCCCCCCCCCCCACCCCCCCCCCCCCCCCCCCCCCCCCCCCCCCCCCCCCCCCCCCCCCCCCCCCCCCCCCCCCCCCCCCCCACCAAGTGGTCTACACCATCAGTATGCGGCAAGCGCCGGGGCGTGTTGCCGACGGGCCGACCGCCGGGAGGAGTCAGATGAGCTCGAACGCGGCGGCTGAGGCACCGGGGAGGAGTTGGGGGGCGAACCTCTTCCAGGGGCTGCAGAAGATGGGGCGCAGTCTGCAGCTGCCGATTGCGGTCCTGCCCGCCGCGGGCATCCTCAACCGTCTGGGCCAGCCGGATGTGTTCGGCAAGGACGGGCTGGGCTGGGACGCGGTCGGCACGGTGTTCGCGGCGGCCGGCGGGGCGCTGCTGGACTCGGGGCTGGGGCTGCCGCTGCTGTTCTGTGTCGGCGTGGCGATCGGTATGGCGAAGAAGTCGGACGGTTCGACGGCGCTGGCCGCGGTGACCGGCTTCCTCGTCTACTTCTCGGTGCTGCACGCGTTCCCGGCGGGCTGCGTCGCGGGCCAGACGTACACCCAGGCGGGGCTGTGGAGCGGGGTGTGCGTGGATTCCGGGGCGAAGGTGACGCAGGCCGCGTTCCAGAATCCGGGGGTCTTCGGCGGCATCGTCATGGGCTTCGCGTCCGCCTTCTTCTGGATGCGCCTGCACCGGGTGAAGCTGGTGGACTGGCTGGGGTTCTTCAACGGCCGCCGACTGGTCCCGATCGTCATGGCGTTCGTCGGCCTGGTGTTCGCGGTGGCGTGCCTGTTCGTGTGGCCGCCGATCGGTGAGGCGCTGACCGGTTTCAGCGAGTGGCTTTCGGATCTGGGTTCGTGGGGTGCGGGCATCTTCGGCGTCGCCAACCGCGCCCTGCTGGTGGTGGGCCTGCACCAGTTCCTGAACACCTTCGTCTGGTTCCAGTTCGGCAGCTTCACCAAGCCGGACGGCACGGTCGTCCACGGCGACATCAACCGTTTCATGGCGGGCGACCCGAGTGCGGGGCAGTTCACCACGGGATTCTTCCCGATCATGATGTTCGCGCTGCCGGCGGCGGCCCTGGCGATCGCGCACTGCGCCCACCCGCATCGCCGCAAGGAGATCGCGGGCATGATGCTCTCGGTCGGTCTGACGTCGTTCGTGACGGGCGTGACCGAGCCCATCGAGTACGCGTTCATGTTCGTCGCGCCGGCGCTGTACGTGCTGCACGCGGTGCTGACGGGGGTGTCGATGGCGGTGAGCTGGGCCCTGGGGGTGCACGACAGCTTCAGCTTCTCGGCGGGGCTGATCGACTACGTCATCAACTGGGGGCTGGCGACCAGGCCCTGGCTGCTCCTTCCCATCGGCCTGTGTTTCGCGGCGGTCTACTACGTCGTCTTCCGCTTGGTGATCACGAAATTCGATCTGCCGACGCCGGGTCGCGAACCGGATGAGATCGGCGATGCGATGGAGCGGGAGAACATCAAGTAAGGCCTGCGCGACCCCGGCGGATTCCCGGCCCGCTTTCCCGCCGGTGACGGCTCCATGGCGTCCCACCTGGCCTTCTGTGCCGCGCTCTGCGGCCCTTGAGCGGCCCGGCCGGGGGGCCGGTCGTCATGTGGTCCACACCACTTGGAAGAATGGATTCCTTTGCGCCGGGGCTCCGTGCTAAGAATGGTCTAAACCACCGGTGGTGTAGACCAAGGTGTAGACCAACGAGCGGGCCGTCCCCCCTTTTCGAGCGCCCGCCTCTCCAGGAGGAATCCGATGAGTTCGGCCACCGCCACGGCGGCCCCCGAGAAGAAGGGCCGCGGCTCCAACGCCATGGCAGTGGCCCAGCGCATCGGCCGCAGCCTCATGCTGCCGATCGCCACGCTGCCCGCGGCCGCGTTGATGGTCCGCCTGGGCCAGCCCGACCTGCTCGGCCGGGAGTCGCTCCCCGACTTCCTCAACAAGCTCGCCGAGTTCATGGCGGCGGGCGGCGGCGCACTCCTGGACAACATGCCGCTGCTGTTCGCGGTGGGTATCGCCATCGGTTTCGCCAAGAAGGCGGACGGCTCCACCGGACTCGCCGCCGTCGTCGGCTACCTGGTCTTCAGCAAGGTGCTGGCGACGTTCTCGGACGACAGCCTCGCTAAGGTCGACAAGGTGGTCGACGGGAAGATCGTCCAGGTCGCCCAGCCCGCGGACGCCAAGGTCCTCGGCGGCGTGGTGATGGGCATCGTGGTCGCCCTGCTCTACCAGCGCTACAGCCGCAAGCGGCTCCCCGACTGGCTGGGCTTCTTCAGCGGCCGCCGCCTGGTCCCGATCCTGGCGTCCTTCGCGGGTCTGCTGATCGGCATCGTCTTCGGCTACGTCTGGCCGGTCCTCGGCGCCGGACTGCACAACTTCGGCGAGTGGCTGGTCGGCTCCGGCGCCGTCGGCGCGGGCATCTTCGGCGTCGCCAACCGCGGTCTGATCGCGGTCGGCATGCACCACCTGCTGAACTCCTTCCCCTGGTTCCAGGCCGGCGACTACGACGGCAAGCACGGCGACATCGCCCGCTTCCTCGCCGGCGACCCGAGCGCCGGGCAGTTCATGACCGGCTTCTTCCCGATCATGATGTTCGCCCTCCCGGCCGCCTGCCTGGCGATCACCCACTGCGCCCGCCCCGAGCGCCGCAAGGCCGTCGGCGGCATGATGTTCTCCCTCGCGCTCACCGCCTTCGTCACCGGCGTGACCGAGCCCATCGAGTTCACCTTCATGTTCATCGCCCCGGTGCTCTACGCGATCCACGCGGTGCTGACCGGCGTCTCGATGGCGCTGACCTGGGCACTGGGCATGAAGGACGGCTTCGGGTTCTCCGCCGGCGCCATCGACTACGTGCTCAACCTGGGCATCGCGACCAAACCGCTGATGCTGGCACTGGTCGGCGTGTGCTTCGCCGTCGTCTACTACGTGGTCTTCCGCTTCGCCATCACCAAGTTCAACATCCCCACACCGGGCCGCGAGTCCGACGAGGAGATCGCCGAACTGGAGAAGGCCCAGTTCAAGGCCTAGCCGCCCCGGCACCGACGCCGAAGGGCCCCGGAACCGTCTGGTTCCGGGGCCCTTCGGCATTGGTCCTTCCTAGGCCTTCGGCGTCGGTTCTCCCGGGGCCCTTCGGCGTTGATGCGCAGCTCTCGCGCCCCGCCCCGACACGCGGGAATACCACCCCGGCCCCACCCCGTTGTGGCCCCTCAGGGGGCCTTCGCATCCCCTACGGAATGCGTTCGCACGCCCCCTAATGGCCCCCTGGCGCCCGCCGCTCAGATCTCGTACACCGCCCCCGCCTTGGCGACCTCGACCGGGCCGTCGTAGACCTTCTGCGCGTCACGGATGTTGATGTCCGGGTCGGTCCACGGCGGGATGTGGGTCAGCACCAGCCGGCCGGCGCCCGCCCGCCGCGCGTGCTCACCGGCCTCCCGGCCGTTGAGGTGCAGGTCGGGGATGTCTTCCTTGCCGTAGGTGAAGGACGCCTCGCACAGGAAGAAGTCGGTCCCGGACGCCAGGGCGTCCAGCGCGTCACAGGGGCCGGTGTCACCCGAGTACGTCAGGGAGCTGCCGTCGTGCTCGATACGGAAGCCGAACGCCTCCACCGGGTGGCTGACCCGCTCCGTACGGACCGTGAACGGCCCGACGGTGAAGGTGCCCGGTTCCAGCGTGCGGAATTCGAAGACCTCGCTCATCGCACCGTCGTGCGGAAGATCGGCGTGCGCGACGGTCAGCCGGCGCTCGGTGCCGGCCGGCCCGTAGACCGGCATCGGCGCGCACCGCCCACCGTCCGGGCGGTAGTAGCGCACCACGAAATATCCGCACAGGTCGATGCAGTGATCGGCGTGCAGATGCGACAGGACCACGGCGTCGAGGTCGTAGAGGCCGGAGTGGCGCTGCAGCTCGCCGAGGGCGCCGTTGCCCATGTCGAGGAGCAGCCTGAAGCCGTCGGCCTCCAGGAGGTAGCTCGAACAGGCCGATTCCATGGAAGGGAACGACCCCGAGCATCCGACGACGGTGAGCTTCATACGGGCGTGAACCTCCGTGGGCGGGGGCGGTATGGGAGCCTCCCCTGCTCGAACGCCGTTGAGAGCTCGGGGAAGGGTCCATGCGGGGGTCCCGGCGGCCTTACCGGGTCGGTGCCGGGTCCTTGAGCGGTCTGTGCGGTGCCCCGAGCGTAAGGCGCAAAAGGTCGCGTGGCTCCTCCAGCGGGGCGAGCTGTGGGCGGAATCACCAGTCCGGGCTGACGGCCCGTACGCCCGTACGCAGGGCGCCGTCGCCGTGTCCCGCGCCGCACCGCGACCCGCGTGGGCGATCACCCCGGCGCCGCGCCGCCGGCAAAAGGCCGCCGCCGCGGCGATCGGCCGCGGCGGCGAGGGTCCGGGAGGTCCCGGGAAGGGAGCGGCACCGGCCGCGCCGCGGCCTTCGGGGGCCTACGCCCAGAGCTGGCCCTGGAGGGTGGCGATGGCCGCCTCCGTCGACTCGGCGGTGTACACGCCGGTGGAGAGGTACTTCCAGCCGCCGTCGGCGACGATGAAGACGATGTCGGCGCTCCGGCCCGCCTTGACCGCCTTCTTGCCGACGCCGATCGCGGCGTGCAGCGCCGCACCGGTGGAGATGCCCGCGAAGATGCCTTCCTGCGCGAGGAGTTCGCGGGTACGGCGGACCGCGTCCTCGGAGCCGACCGAGAAGCGGGTGGTGAGCACGGACTCGTCGTAGAGCTCGGGGATGAAGCCCTCGTCGAGGTTGCGCAGGCCGTAGACGACGTCGTCGTAGCGCGGCTCGGCGGCGACGATCTGCACGCCGGGCACCTGCTCGCGCAGATAGCGGCCGACGCCCATCAGGGTGCCGGTCGTGCCCAGCCCCGCGACGAAGTGGGTGATCGAGGGCAGGTCGGCGAGGACCTCGGGGCCGGTGGTGGCGTAGTGCGCACCGGCGTTGTCGGGGTTGCCGTACTGGTAGAGCATCACCCAGTCGGGGTGCTCGGCGGCGAGCTCCTTGGCCACCCGGACGGCGGTGTTGGAGCCGCCGGCCGCGGGCGAGGAGATGATCTCGGCGCCCCACATGGCGAGCAGCTCGCGCCGCTCGGAGGAGGTGTTCTCCGGCATGACGCACACCATGCGGTAGCCCTTGAGCTTGGCCGCCATGGCGAGCGAGATGCCGGTGTTGCCGGAGGTCGGCTCCAGGATGGTGCAGCCGGGGGTCAGCCGGCCGTCCTTCTCGGCCTGCTCGATCATGTGCAGGGCCGGGCGGTCCTTGACCGAACCCGTGGGGTTGCGGTCCTCCAGCTTCGCCCAGATGCGGACGTCCTCAGAGGGCGAGAGGCGCGGGAGGCGGACGAGAGGGGTGTTCCCGACCGCCGCCAGCGGAGAGTCGTACCGCACGTCAGACCATTCCGCCGGCCACGGCCGGCAGGATCGTGACGCTGTCGCCGTCGGCCAGCTTGGTGGAGATGCCTTCCAGGAAGCGGACGTCCTCGTCGTTGAGGTAGACGTTCACAAAGCGGCGGAGCTGCTCACCGTCGACGAGACGGTCGCGGATACCGGCGTGCCGGCTCTCCAGGTCTTTGAAGAGGTCGGCGAGGGTGTCTCCGCTGCCCTCGACGGCCTTCTGGCCGTCGGTGTAGGTGCGCAGGATGGTCGGGATTCGGACCTCGATGGCCATGAGGAGTGCTCCTGTGGGAGTGGGTGCGGTGGCAGGTGCGGTACGTCCCGTCGCACGGCGGCAGGCGTGCCGGGTGGCGGGGAGAGTGCTTCGGTGCCGGTGGCACGCGCCGCGCGCCTGATGCGGGCCGGGTCAGACGGCGGCGCAGCGCGGACACATGGCGCTGGACAGGCGGCACAGATCGACGTGCAGCCGTGCGGCTCCGCAGCCGAACGCGCCCAGCAGGGCGGATGCGGAGCGACGCGTGGCGAGCGGAGCGTGCAGCAGCATGCCCGTCCTCTTCTCGCTCACGTCGTGGTCAACCATGCGGTCATCGTATCGATTCCCGGTCCGGGTATTGGAACCTCGTCCCATGATGCGGACGTTCGGTGTACACCAGTTGGGACGCGATCTTGGATGCGGGCCGGGGGCGCCACCGCGGGGCGCGTCCGGAGCAGGTCCGGAGCAGGTACGAAGTGCGCCCGGAGCACGCCCGGAGCGCGCCCGTAGTGCAGCCGGAGTGCACCCGGAGTGCCTCAGGAGTACGCCGGTACGACCTCGACCTCCTCCTCGGCGACCTCGCCGTCGACGATCCGGAAGGAGCGGAACTGGAAGGGCCCGGCGTCGTCGGTGTCGGCGGTGGAGACCAGCACGTAGTGGGCGCCGGGCTCGTTGGCGTAGGAGATGTCGGTGCGCGAGGGGTAGGCCTCGGTGGCGGTGTGCGAGTGGTAGATGATCACCGGCTCCTCGTCCCGGTCGTCCATCTCGCGGTAGAGCTTGAGCAGGTCCGAGGAGTCGAACTCGTAGAACGTGGGCGAGCGGGCGGCGTTCAGCATGGGGATGAACCGCTCGGGGCGGCCGGTGCCGGCCGGCCCCGCGACCACGCCGCAGGCCTCGTCGGGGTGGTCCTGGCGGGCGTGCTCGACGATCTGGTCGTAGAGGGCCTTGGTGAGGGTCAGCATGGCGCCAAGAATAGACAGCGGGCCCGCGCGTACCGAAGAGTGGTACGCACAGGCCCGCATGCTGGACAGCCCGGGGATTCACCCCGTTCGTCCGGGATGGCGCCTCAGCTCTTGGAGTCCTGCCCGGCCGACACGGCCTCCGACCCGCCGGCGGCGTCCCGCCGCTTGATGGCGAGGTAGCCGACACCCAGGATGACCGCCCACACGGGAGCCGCGTAGAGCGAGATCCGGGCGTCCTTGTCGACGCCCATCATCACGATCACCATGCCGATGAAGGCCAGCGCGAAGATCGAGGTGTACGGGGCGCCGGGGGCCTTGAAGCCGGACTGCGGCAGCTCGCCGCGGTTGGCCTTGGCGCGGTAGCGCAGCTGCGAGGCCAGGATGACGATCCAGGCCCACATGCCGGAGATCGTGGCGAAGGAGACGACGTAGTTGAACGCCTCGCCCGGCCACTGGTAGTTGATCCACACGCCGAACAGCATCATGCCGACCGAGACGCCGGTGCCCCAGGTGGGCAGCCCGTTCTTGCTCAGCTTGGTGAAGAGCTTCGGGCCCTGGCCGTTGAGCGCGAGGTCGCGCAGCATCCGGCCGGTGGAGTACATGCCGGAGTTGGCCGAGGAGAGCGCGGCGGTCAGCACGACGAAGTTGACGATGCCGGCGCCGGCGGGCAGGCCGATCTCCTGGAAGGCGCGGACGAACGGGCTGACACCCGGCTCGAAGACCGTCCAGCTGACGACGGACAGGATGATGATCAGCGCACCGATGTAGAAGAGGCCGATCCGCCACGGCACGGTGTTGATGGCCTGGGGCAGGACCTTCTTCGGGTTGGTCGCCTCGCCCGCGGTGACGCCGACGAGCTCGACGGCGAGGAAGGCGAACATCACGATCTGCAGCGTCATCAGCGTGCCGCCGATGCCCTTGGGGAAGAACCCGCCGTCGGACCACAGATTGGTGAAGGAGGCGGTGTCACCGGCGTCGGAGAAACCGAGCAGGATCACGCCGAGGCCGATCAGGATCATGCCGATGATCGCGGTGACCTTGACCATCGAGAACCAGAATTCCAGCTCACCGAAGATCTTCACGGAGATCAGGTTGATACCGAAGAGCGCGCACGTGAAGACGAGCGCCGAGACCCATTGCGGTATGCCCTCGTTCCAATACTGCACATACGTGGCTGCGGCGGTCACTTCCGTGATGCCGGTGACCACCCAGAACAGCCAGTACGTCCAGCCGGTCACAAAGCCGATGAACGGGCCGAGGAATTCCCTGCCGTACTCCGAAAACGAGCCGGAGACGGGCCGGTACATGAGCAGTTCGCCCAGGGCCCGCATGATGAAGAAGATGACCAGACCCACGATGGCGTAGGCGAGGATGATGCTCGGCCCGGCTTTGGAGATCGCCTTTCCGGCGCCCAGAAAGAGGCCGGTACCGATGGCGCCGCCAATGGCGATCATCTGGATCTGACGGTTTCCCAGCCCCCGCTGATAGCCCTCTTCAGGGGCATTTCCAGCTGCCTCGTTGCCGTCGTGCTGCTTGTCGACCTGCACAGAGGTCATGAATGGTGTGCCTTTCTCCATACCGACCCGGTCTGTCCGGATCGGGTCCCGATCCCCCCGGATGGAGTTCCTGCACGCCGACGGTCGGCCGGCACAGCGCTCCCGCAGCGACAGGGGTGGTGTCACTGACGGCAGGTCGTGAACATTTATCACGCAACTTCGTTGATCGCCTAGGGATGCCGCACGCCACAAGGCCAGCAGAACGGGACAAACACCGCAGAAACCTACAGGATGTCCGGGTTGGTGTGATGCGATCGTTATCCGGATTTGAGCATCCGCTGAGCGAACACCGCACGGACGTCCCGCGCCGAGATCCGGGCGGTACGCCCCGGTGTGCCGGAATCCGATCCGCCGGTTCGACTCCTCACCGCCGGCTCGACTCCGCGCCGTCGACGCGACCACTCACTGTCGACTCAGCCGCACACCGTCGACTGAGCCACACACCATCGGCTCAGCCGCACACCATCGAGCGACCCACACACCATCGACACTCAGCCGCACACCATCGACTCAACCCATCAGCGACTCGACGAGAGTCTCCTGGAGACCGCCGAGCCAGAGATAGGCCATCACCATCGGCTTGCGCGGATCGCTGTCCGGCAGGCGCAGCAGCTCGCCGCCGTCGTCCTCGTCGGTGACCTCCAGGCGGGTGCCGATGGCCAGCCTGAGGTCGTTGAGGGCGCCCAGCCACTGCCGGCACTCGTCGGGCTTCAGCCGCAGCACGGCGTCTCCCCCGGCCGGCGACAGCGTGTCCAGCCCGCGGATCAGCGCCAGGACGTCCTCCCGCTTGCGCGAGCGCAGGTCGTTCTCGGTGTAGCGACGGAACTCGGCGGAGGCGGCGCGTACGTCGTCATCGGGGACGAGGTCGGGACCGCCGTAGGCGTCGGGGAAGAGACGGGCCAGCACCGGGTCGGCGGGCGGCTCGCTGGGGCCGTCGTTGAAGATCGACGCCAGCAGGTCCTCGTCCTCGCCGTCGGCGGGCTGCTCGCCCGGCCCGATCAGCTCCATCAGCTGGACGGCCAGGCTGCGCAGGATGGAGATCTCGACCTCGTCGAGGGGGACGGCGGCGCCGCCGTCGGGCAGCGGCTCGAAGTGCCCGGTCATCGGCGGTCCTGCTGCAGGGTCGCCCACAGGCCGTAGCCGTGCATGGCCTGCACATCCCGTTCCATTTCCTCACGGCTGCCGCTGGAGACCACCGCGCGGCCCTTGTGGTGGACGTCGAGCATCAGTTGGTGCGCCTTGTCCTTCGAGTAGCCGAAGTACGTCTGGAAGACATAGGAGACGTAGCTCATGAGGTTGACGGGGTCGTTGTGGACGATCGTGACCCACGGGACGTCGGGTTCGGTGACCTCGAAGGGGGCCTCGCTCGACTCGGGACGCTCGATCTCGACCGGGACGCTGAGTGTGCAGCGATGCGGCCGGAGCGTGATCGTGGGGGACGGGTGGGCGCTCACAGGCCCCATGCTGCCACCCGGGGGCGGACGGCGCACAAACGCCCCTCGGGCGTGCCGCGTCGGCGCGTTGCGCACATCCGCTCCAGGGGGTGACGCACACCCGCCCTGGGGAGTGATGCACGCGCGCCCTGGGGCCGACGGCGGACGCGCCCCAGGGGAGTGACCCAAGGGCGCCCCGGGGGATAAGCGGAGGCCTCCATCCCACTATCGTCAAAGTGACGAGTAATGGGGGTAGCATCTTCTGCATGAACACAGCAGACCTGGGGCTGCCGGTGGCCGTGCCGTCGACTGCGCTCTTCACCGACCAGTACGAACTCACCATGCTGCAGGCCGCGTTGCGGTCCGGCACCGCGGACCGCCGGTCGGTCTTCGAGGTCTTCACCCGCCGACTGCCCGAGGGCCGCCGCTACGGCGTGGTGGCCGGCACCGGCCGGGTGCTGGACGCGGTGGAGAACTTCCGCTTCGACGAGACGATCCTCGGCTTTCTGCGCGAGCGCGGCATCCTCGACGAGCCGACCCTCCAGTGGCTGACCGACTTCCGCTTCCGCGGCGACATCTGGGGCTACCCGGAGGGCGAGGTCTACTTCCCCGGCTCCCCCATCCTGCGGGTCGAGGGCACCTTCGCCGAGGCGGTCCTCCTGGAGACGGTGATCCTCTCGATCCTCAACCACGACTCCGCGGTGGCCGCGGCCGCCTCCCGGATGTCGGTGGCGGCCGGCGAGCGCCCGCTGATGGAGATGGGCGCCCGCCGCACCCACGAGCTCGCGGCGGTGGCCGCGTCCCGCGCGGCCTACGTCGGCGGCTTCCACGCCACCTCCGACCTGGCTGCCGGCTTCCGCTACAACATCCCCACCGTCGGCACCAGCGCACACGCCTTCACCCTGCTGCACGACACCGAACGGGACGCCTTCACCGCACAGGTCGACACCCTCGGCAGCGGCACGACCCTGCTCGTGGACACCTTCGACGTCACCGAGGCGGTGCGCGCCGCCGTGGAGGTGGCCGGCCCCGGCCTCGGCGCCGTACGGATCGACTCCGGCGATCTGCTGCTGATCGCCCACCGGGTGCGCCAGCAGCTGGACGAGCTGGGCGCCGAGAAGACCAAGATCGTGGTGACCAGCGACCTGGACGAGTACGCCATCGCCTCACTGGCCGCCGCGCCGGTGGACGCGTACGGCGTCGGTACCCAGCTGGTGACCGGCAGCGGGCACCCGACCTGCTCGATGGTCTACAAGCTGGTCGCCCGCGCCGACAGCAACGAGCCGGGCGCCCCGCTGCGGCCGGTCGCGAAGAAGTCGATGGGCGCCAAGACCTCGGTGGGCGGCCGCAAGTGGGCCGCCCGCCGGCTCGACGAGGACGGCGTGGCGTCGGCCGAGGTCGTCGGCACCGGGCCGGTCCCGGCGGAGCTGGCGGACCAGCAGCTGCAGATCCCGCTGGTGAGCGCCGGCAGGGTGGTGGCCCGCGAGCCACTGGACGCCGCCCGCGACCGGCACATCGCCGCCCGCGCCGGGCTGCCGCTGTCGGCGACCCAGCTGTCTCGGGGGGAAGCGGTCATTCCCACCGAGTACGTGTAGGACCACCAGGCCACCAGGCCGCCCGGTCCCTGTAGGCCACCAGGCCGCCTGACGCCTGTAGGGCAACCGGGCCGCCCGGCACCTGCACTGCCATCAGGCCGCCCGGTCCCTGTGGGGCCATCAGGCCGCCTGGGACGTGGAGGACCGCCAGGCCGCCCGGCCGAGTGGGCTACCGGGGTGCGCCTGGTGTGACAGGGGTTACGGGGGTGCGCCTGGTGCGACGTCGCCTTGACGCCGCGCCGCCTCCTCCTTAATCCGGCAACGATTACAGAGAGTGACTAGTTCCTTGAATTTATCACACGATGTAACGCGAAGGGAGGGTGCGGGCATGGGGACGAGTTCGGTCATCCACTCCCGCAATCACCCGCAAGTGGCTACCCTCGGTCACACCATCACTTCGCGCCCCTCCCCCCAACTCCCAGCCGGAAGGCACGCACCATGCATCGGGCACTGATCGTCGTTGACGTGCAGAACGACTTCTGCGAGGGCGGCAGCCTCGCGGTGGCGGGAGGTGCGGAGGTGGCGGCGGCCATCACCGACCTGATCGGCCAGGCGGCAGGCGGCGGCTACCGCCATGTCGTGGCCACCCGGGACCACCACATAGACCCGGGCGATCACTTCTCCGACCACCCCGACTTCGAGCACTCCTGGCCGCCGCACTGCGTCGCCGGCACCGAAGGCAGCAGCTTCCACCCCAATTTCGCCCCGGCCCTGGCTTCCGGCGCGATCGACGCGGTCTTCGACAAGGGCGCCTACGAGGCCGCGTACAGCGGCTTCGAGGGGGCGGACGAGGACGGCACCCCGCTCGCGGACTGGCTGCGCGAGCGGGACGTCACCGAGGTCGATGTGGTCGGTATCGCCACCGACCACTGCGTGCGGGCCACCGCCCTCGACGCGCTGCAGGCCGGGCTGCGCACCCACGTCCTGCTGGATCTGACGGCCGGCGTCCTCGCGCACACCACCGAGCGGGCCATCGAGGAGCTGCGGGCCGCGGGCGCCGAGCTGACCGGCAAGCCGGTCGTCGCCGATCAGTAGGCAGTAGGCAAGCAAGTAGGCAGCAACCGGTCAGCGGTGACCGGTAGGCAGTGACCGGTGAGCCGGCTGCCGCGGGGCGAGGGTGCGTCCTCGGCCCGCGGCAGCCGCGGTCCTTACGCGGCCTGCCCGCTGCCCGCCGGCCCGGTGGCCGAGGGGGGCGGTGCCGGAGTGGCCCGGGGGCGCCACAGGGCCCGTATGGGGTGCCAGGACTCCGTGTCGTCGCCCGGGGCCTCGCGCCAGACCAGGCCGTCGGGGTGGTGGAGCACGGCCGTGACCTCGTCCGGGGTGGGCGGCTCGGTGTTGCCGCGGAGGTAGACGGCGCGCAGACCGAGGTTGCGCAGCCTGGTCAGGGCGCGCTGGCGGTTCACGGCATGGACCAGGACCCGGACCCGGCACCCGCAGTCGTACGGGCCGGACCGCGTCCCGTGGGGCGGTCTGGGCAGCGACAGGGCGACCACCACGCTTCCGCCGGGAAGCCTGATGAAGCCGCCACCGGACATGGACATATCTCCCCCGTGAGACTCGGCGTCAACAAGGAACTGCAGGACGCATCTAAACGCGAATCGGCCGTCGCCCGCTAGTGGGCGACGGCCGATTCGGCTCTGACCTGCGACTTTTATCTTTTACTTACCTGCGCGGCTCACCTGAACCGTCACCGAGGAGCCATCGCCGGCCTCCTTGGTGATCTTGATCCGGGTGTTGGTGTCAGGAACGATCACACCGCCCGTGGGGTTCGCCTTGTCGTAGTAGACGCCGTTCCGGTCGTCGAAGAGCGTCACCCCGCGCTTGGACTCGATCGTGACCGGCTTGCCGTCCCTGTGGAGGGTGAGCGCGTCGGTCCGGTAGCGGGTGAAGGTCGAGTCGTAGGACTGGAAGCGGTTGCGCATCAGCTTGCCGTCGGCCCAGCGCTCGGCCTTGGGGTGGGCGTCGACCGGGAGGATCTGCCCGTAGCCGGGGTGCTGGCCGACGTTGTTGTCGGGCTGCGAGGTGTCCCACAGCCAGATCAGCACGCCGTTCTGGTACGGGAAGTGCTCCACCCAGCCCGGCTTGTCGGTGGTCCAGCCGAAGTTGTACGGGCCGACCTTGAGGGTCTTGTCGTACGACACGTACTGGCGGTTCTCGGCGAGGTAGTACTGCGGGTAGTCCTTGGTGAAGGACGCGCCGATCCGCGAGAAGCCCTTGCTGGTCCAGCCGTTGTCGTCGCCCTCGGCGTTGTCGCTGAACAGCGCCTGGCCGTCGGCGGTGACGCCGATGCTGTCGGCCGCGAAGCCCTTCTGGGCCGCGCCGCCGTCGGTCTGGTAGCGGAAGCGCAGGTCGATCTTCTTGCCCGCGTAGGCGTCGAGCGGGTAGACGAGGTCCTGGTAGGCGGTGACGCTGCCGGTCAGTGCGGGCTTGTCGCTGCCGTCGCGCGGGATGGCCTTGCCGCCCGCGGTGCCGTCCAGGGCCGTCCAGTTGCTGCCGCCGTCGGTGGAGACCTCGGCGTAGAGGTAGTCGTAGTCCTTCTCGATGTCCCACCAGCCCTTGAGCGTCAGCGACGCCTTGGCCTTACCGGTGAGGTCCACCGGCCGGGACAGGGTGTTCTTCAGGTCGTTGCCCATGTCGCTCCACCACTGCCGGGAGCCTTCCGCGGGCGCGACGATGTCGGTCTTGACCGCCTTGGCGGGCAGTTCGACGACCACCGCCTGCTTGTCCTTGGTGTTGTACTCGGCGACGCCCAGCTTGTGGGTGGAGCTGGTGGCGGCCTTCGCCTTGCCGTAGTTGAGCCAGCCCAGCTGCAGCTTGTCCCAGGCGCTCATGTCGCCGGGCAGGTCGCCGATGGAGTCCTTGCCGGTGCCGAGCCAGGAGCCGCCCGACATCAGCGACCAGAAGTCCACCGAGGACTCGCCGGTGCCGGAGGTGTCGTACTCGTCCGGCAGGCCCAGGTCGTGGCCGTACTCGTGGGCGAAGACGCCGAGGCCGCCGTTCTCCGGCTGCATGGTGTAGTCGCCGACCCAGATGCCGGTGTCGGCGATCTGGGTGCCGCCGGCCTTGTTGCCCTCGGGGCCGGTCTTGCCGGCGTCGGTGCCGTAGGCGTACCAGCGGTGTGCCCAGATGGCGTTGGTCTTCTGGACCCCGCCGCCCGCGGACTCGTCCTCGCCGGCGTGCACGATCTGGAAGTGGTCGAGGTAGCCGTCGGGCTCGTTGAAGTTGCCGTCGCCGTCGTGGTCGTAGCGGTCCCACTGGTCGTACTTGGCGAGGTCGGTCTTGATCTGGGCGTCGGTGCGGCCGGCCGCCTTCTGGTTCTTGGCCCACTGGTTGACGCCGTCGCGGATCAGGTCCCAGGCGCTGGCGCAGTTGGTCTGGCCGCAGTAGTTGGAGCCGTAGCGGGCCTCGTTGTAGTCGACCTTGACCCAGTCGGAGACCTCGCCGTCGACGGAGTAGCGGCCCGAGGACTGCTTCTCGTAGTACTTGGCGAGCGACTGCTTCTTCTTGGCGTGCGAGAAGTACAGGTCCTGGAAGTGCTGCTGGTTGTAGTCCTTCTGCCAGGCCGTGCTGTTGTCCTTGGCACGGTCCGGCTCGGCTATCTGGTTGTGCGCGGGGCCCGGGTCGCCGCCGTACTTCTTCACCGGGGGCTTGGGTCCGTCGCCGTCCGGGTCGAACATCGTGGTGTCGTCGACCTTGTCGCCGAAGTCCACGAGGATGGTGAAGATCTTGTCGGTCTTCTCCCGGGCCAGCTCGACGTACTTGCTCCTGCCGAGCTTGACGACCTGGGAGCCGTTGCGCTCGGTGGCCTTGGCGTCGCCGGAGATGACCTGCTGCAGTGCTTCCTTGTGCGCGGCCTCCTGCTTGTCGCTGAACGGCCCCTTGAGGTCGTGGTCCACGGTCCGCTCGGGCGCCGGGTCATGGCGCTTGGCGACGGACGACGGCCCCTGGGGGTCGGCGGTGGCCACCCCCGACGACAGAGCGGCCGCCCCGATCACGGCGATCGCCGTGGCCAGAGCGGCCGGTCTGAACACCTTTCTGTGGTCTCTCACTTGGCGCTGTCCTCCCCTAGACGCGGTCGTTGTTTGGAGGGCATTCGACCGGAAGTACGGGGGAAAAGACAGGTCTTGACTTGGCCGCGTCAGGCCAGTACGTTAACCGGTTCACGCGTGGCGGCTATCGGACACCGCGTGCGGCGACTCTCGGACACCGGTCGATGACGGCATCCGGGCGGGCAGGGGCCGGGCGTATATGCCCACCGGACATGCGCCCCCACCCGAACAGCCATGACACGCCCAGGCGTTCGAACACGCGGTGCCGCGTGCGCCCCCTATGCCTCCGCCTCGTGGGTTAGGTCACGCTTACTTGGCGTTCCGCTCGGGCAGTAAGGACCGTAGGCTCGTGTGATGGCGCGCCCTTGACCGACACCCCTGCCGACCCTCCGAGGACGGATTCCGCCATGCCTCGTCCGACCGCCACCCAGCTCGCCTACGGTTCGGCCACCGTCTTTCTCTCCACCCTCGCGATGCTGCTGCTCTCCCAGACGGAGACCGGGATCGGGGTCGCGGTCATCGCCATCGCCGGGCTCGGGCTCGGCCTGCTCGTCGCCATGACGGCACCGATTCCGGGGGTGTCGCGGGTGGTCCGGCGGCATGTCGTACGGGCCAAGTCGCCCGCCGCGCCCGGGGAGTTGCAGCCCCTGCCGACGCAGACGCCGTCACCGGCTTCGTCGCCGTACGGCGGGGTGCGACGGGCCCGGGTCGCCTCGGCGGCCGGCGCCGCGGAGGGCGGCAAGCACGCGCACTGACCGGCGAGCACGCGCGGGGAAGCGGGCACCCGTGTGAGCCGTGGGGGCCTGTCCGGTGGTTCGTCGCCGGGTCGTGTGCCGTCCCGTCGCTACGGGACGACCCTCAGCCCGTCTCCGTGGACACCACGACGGTCTTCGCGGCCTTGTCGTGCAGGCACTGCTGATACGGCTTGTCCCAGGTGCACCACAGGACGTTGACCAGCCAGAAGACGAAGCCGCAGCAGGGCACGATCTCGGGCAGGGTGTAGACCGCGGCGCGGATCCAGGCGGCCTGGGCGGTCGGGATCGAGCCGTTCGCGAGCATCGCGACCCGGATCTTCATCGCCATCTTGCCGACGGTCTGTCCGCGGCTGGAGAGCATCAGCCCCTCGTAGACGAGGTAGGCCAGCATCGTGACGCCCGATACCGTCGACTGCTTGCCGGCCTGCACGTTGCTGGTGCTGAAGTAGTCCACGCCGCCGACGATCGCGGTCATGATCAGGGACACCGGCACACCGATCAGGATCGCGTCGATGATGCGCGCCACCAGCCGCCGGCCGCGGTGGGCCAGCGGCGGCATCCCGGCCAGCGGATCGGCCGCCCCGTACTGCCCGCCGTAGGGGTCGCCGGCGTACGGGCCGCCACCGTACGGCGCCCCTCCCGGCGGCGGAGGCGGCGGAGGAGGCGGCGGAGGCGGCGGGCCTCCCGGCGGCGGCTGGCCCCCTGGGGGCGGCGGGCCTCCCGGCGGCGGGCCTTCGCCGCCGCCCGTGCCGCCGCCCTGCGGTGAGCCGTTGCCGGGTGAGCCGTTGCCGGGCTGCTCGGTACTCATGGCCCGAGTCGACCCCTTGTCGGGGCGGACCGCATCCGGCGAAGTCCGTTCGGGCTACCGGGGCGGTCCCGGCGGGTGCTCCGCCGCCGGGACGGGCGGCCGGCGGCCGCGGCGAGCGCGGCGGGCTCAGTCGGACGCGACGAAGGTGCGCGCCAGCTTGTCGTGCCAGCACTGCCGCCACGGCTGGTCGAACAGGCACCACGCCACGTTCACCACACCGACGGCCAGCACACCGAGCACGCTGTAGAGGAACCAGCGCTTGAGCGCGGCGCCCAGCGTCGGGCTGTCGTGGCTCTCGATGTCGAGGACCCGTACGCCGCACAGCTTCTTGCCCAGGGTGCGGCCCCACTTGAGGGTCGGCAGCGCCTCGTAGAGCGCACCGCCGATCAGCAGGACGGCCAGGATCGTGGCGAAGACCGGGGCGGTGGTGCCGTCGACCAGGTAGACCGTCACCTGGCGGCCGGACTGCTTGGCCGCCTCGACCTTGGCGTCGAGGTGGTCGGTGACGGTGCTCCACATGGGGACGGCCACGGCGGCGGTGATCGCGCCCAGGACCAGGGTGTCGATCAGCCGGGCCGCGAGCCTGCGGCCGAGCCCGGCCGGGTGGCCCTGTGCGGCCTGCGCGGCGGCGAAGAAGGGGTCGGAGTCGGTCGGTGGCTTCCAGGGGATGACGCCCTCGGCGCCGGCGCCCTGCGCGGGGAGGCCGGCCGAGGGCGCGGGCGCCTGCCGGCCGGGGTGCTGCTGTGCCGGGCTCTGGGGGGCCGGGTTCTGCTGGGCCGGGTTCTGGTGCGCAGGGGCCTGGTGCGCAGGGGCCGCAGCGCCCTGCTGGCGGCCGCCGACGGACGGCAGCGACTGCGGGGCGCCGCCGCCGGGCGCGGCGGACTGCGGCCGCCCGGCGCCCGCGACGCGGATCGCCATGGTCTCGTTGGCCTTGGCGGGTTCGGCGGGCTGGTCGGTGGTGGGCCGTACCGCGCGGATCGCCGTGGTGCCCTGGTCGCCGGAGGCCGGGCCGCGGCGGGCCGCCGGGTTGACGGCGCGGATGGTGACCGTTCCGTCGGCCGGGGCCTCGGGCGGGCGCGAGGCGGGGGTGGCGGACGAGGGCGTGCCGGGCGCCTCGCCCGCCGCGGCCCCGTCACCGCTCTGCTCGTCGCGCTGTGGCGGCACGGTGCCCCAGGCGGCGGCGCCCGAGGGGGTGCCCGAGGGCGCCTGGTCCGGCGAGCCCCAGGAGACCCGGCGGTCGGCCTCGCCGCCGAAGCCGCTCTGCCGGGAGGCGTCGGCCTGCCAGGCGGAGGCCGGTTCGGGGCTGGTGCCGTGCAGCCGGGCCGGGTCGTCCCAGCTCGCGGCGGGTGCGGCCGCGGCCTCGCCGCCGCGGACCGCGGGGAGCCCGAGGTCGCCGGCCGGCTCCTCGTCGAGGAAGACCGGCCCGGTCTCCTCGACGGTGGCGGGGGCCGGCGGTGCCGTCGCGCCGGGCGGCGGCGCGGGCATGGCCTCGCCTTCGGCGGGGGCGGGCCGGCTGGTGCCCGGCACCCATGCGGCACCGTTCCAGTACCGGATGTAGCCGGGGATGGACGGGTCCGGGTAGAAGCCTGGCGTGGGGCTGCCGCCGGCGGATCCTGAGGTAGGGGCGCTCATGTCCGAAGTCCCGTATCTGTACTCGGCCTGGTGGGTGTGGGCAGCAGTCTGCCGCAACGCGGCGTCCACATCTATCAGACCGCGGGTCACATCGGTGCTCCCGCCCGCCACGACCACCTGGAAGAGGCTGCGGAAAAAAGTTGTACGAAGTCGTGTAAGGGTCCGGTGTCCGGCGCCTCTCTCCTTGTGTGCGGGCCCGTCCCAGGCCCGCGGAGACGACACGAGAGAGGCGGACCTCATGCACACCGTGGTGGAACGAGAGCTGGAACTGGGCCTGGTCCTGTCGCCGGAGCGCAGCATTGCGGTGCCGGCCCGGCTGGCGTACCGGACGGACGACCCCTACGCCGTCCATGTCACCTTCCACGTGGGTTCGGATGCGCCCGTCACCTGGACGTTCGCCCGTGAGCTGCTCGTCGAGGGCGTGTTCCGGCCGTGCGGCCAGGGCGATGTGCGGGTGTGGCCCACGAAGGTGGACGGCCGCAGCCTGGTCTGTATGGCGCTGAACTCGCCGGACGGCGAGGCCCTGCTTCAGGCGCCGGCCGCGGCGGTCTCGGCGTGGCTGGAGCGCACCTTGCGGGTGGTCCCGCCGGGGAGCGAGCAGGGGCATCTGGGCCTGGACAAAGGGCTGAGCGAGCTGCTGGCGCTGACGTCGCGGGACGATCAGTGGCCGGGCGGCGCCTGGTCCTCGGACGAGTCGCCGGAGCCGGGGGCGTAACGGGTGCCCGGGAGGCTTGGGGGGAGTGCGCGATGAGGGCGCGTCCGGTGGGCGGGGGCCGGTCCGGTCCCCGGCCGGAGACCGGGGGCCGGGGCCTCTTCGCGGCGGGGGAGTGCGCCGGGTCGGCCGGGCCGCGCGGCCGGGGGTCAGCCGCGGTAGGCCTCCAGCAGCCGCAGCCACACCTCGCTGATCGTGGGGTAGGCCGGTACGGCGTGCCACAGCCGTTCGAGGGGGACCTCGCCGGCCACCGCGACCGTCGCGGAGTGCAGCAGCTCGCCGACGCCGGGGCCGACGAAGGTGGCGCCGAGCAGTACCTCGCGGTCCAGGTCGACGACCATGCGGGCGCGGCCGCGGTAGCCGTCGGCGTACAGGGAGGCGCCGGCCACCGCTGCCAGGTCCTGGTCGACCACCCGGATCCGGTGTCCGGCCCGCTCCGCGGCGGCGGCGGTCAGGCCCACGGATGCGGCCTCGGGGTCGCTGAAGACGACCTGGGGGACGGCGAGGGTGTCCGCGGTGGCGGCGTGCGCGCCCCAGGGATCGGATTCCAGGATCGGTACGCCCCGGGCCCGCGCGGCGATCGCGGCGCCGGCGATCCGGGCCTGGTACTTGCCCTGGTGGGTCAGCAGGGCGCGGTGGTTGACGTCGCCGACGCCGTAGAGCCAGCCGCCGGTCACGCCCGTCACCCGGCAGCTGTCGTCGACCTCCAGCCAGGAGCCGGGCGTCAGGCCGACCGTCTCCAGGCCGATGTCGTCGGTGCGCGGGGCCCGGCCGGTGGCGATCAGCAGCTCGTCGGCGATGATCTCGTCGCCGGAGTCCAGTTCGACGGTCACGGCGCCGCCCGGGGCCTCCCGGCGCACCTCGCGCACTTCGACGCCGGTGCGCAGGAACGCGCCCGCCTCGGCGAGCGATTCGGCGACGAGGTGGCCGGCGAACGGCTCCATGCGGGGCAGCAGCCCGTCGCCGCGTACCAGGAGTGTCACCGAGGCGCCCAGGGCCCGCCAGGCGGTGGCCATCTCGACGCCCACCACGCCTCCGCCGACCACCACCAGCCGGCCCGGTACTGCCTTGGCGCTGGTGGCGTCGCGGCTGGTCCAGGGGCGGGCCGCGGCGAGTCCGGGGATGGGGGGCAGCACCGCGCGGCTGCCGGTGCACACCGCGACCGCGTGCCGTGCGGTGAGCACCCGGCCGCCGTCGACGACGACCCGGCAGGGTCCGGCCAGCCGGCCCTGTCCGCGGACCAGGTCGATGCCGACCGAGTCCAGCCAGCGGACCTGCCCGTCGTCCTTCCAGTAGGAGGTGAAGGCGTCGCGGTGGGCGAGGACGGCGGGCGCGTCCAGGGGGACGTCGGCGGCCTCCTTGAGGCCGGGTACCCGGCGTGCCTCGGAGCGGGCGGTGACCGGGCGCAGCAGGGCCTTGCTGGGCATGCAGGCCCAGTAGGAGCACTCGCCGCCGACCAGTTCGCTCTCGACGATCACGGCGCTCAGTCCGGCGGCGTGCGCCCGGTCGGCGAGGTTCTCGCCGGTCGGTCCCGCCCCGAGCACGATGACGTCGTACTCCTCATCAAGGGCTCTCCTCGCTTCGGTCGCTGCCATCGGCTCTCGCTCCCTGGGGTGGGCAGAGGTGGCCCGGTGGACGGGCTCCGGCGGTCCTTTCGGCCATCCTCTGCCCAGGGGGCCGTCACCGCATCCGGCGTTCGACCTCTTCCTTGGCCTCGGCGAGGCCGGAGCCGGTCAGCTCGCGGTGCACCTTGATCGCCTGGATCTTCTTGCCCTGTGCCAGCAGGTCGTCGATCTGGGCCGTCCGGGGGTCCTGGGGCTGTTCGACGCCGGCGTGGGCCAGCAGCAGGTCGACCTTCCGCTCCAGCCGCGCAAGGCGGCGGTCGAGGGTCTTGGACCGGCGGTCGGTGGTGGCGGCCACCAGGGCGATGGCGAGGACGAGCAGGGCCAGTCCGGGGAGCGTGGAATCCATGCGGGGACTCTACGAGGCGGGGGGTGCGGGCGGCGGGAGCGGGGGCCATGGACACGACAGGGGGGTGCGCCCCCTGTCGTTCCTGCGACGCGGCGCGGTCAGAAGACCTTCCCGGGGTTCAGGATGCCGCGGGGGTCGAAGACCTGCTTGATCCCGCGGTGCAACTCCAGGCCGACGTCGCCCAGTTCGCGGGCGAGCCACTCCTTCTTCAGGATGCCGACGCCGTGTTCGCCGGTGATGGTGCCGCCGAGTGCGAGGCCGAGCGCCATGATCTCGTCGAAGGACTCGTGGGCGCGGCGCTCCTCGTCCTGGTCGGCCGGGTCGAAGCAGACCAGGGGGTGGGTGTTGCCGTCGCCGGCGTGCGCGCAGACGCCGATGGTCAGGCCGTACTTCTCGGCGATGGCGGTGGTGCCTTCGAGCATGGCGGCGAGCTGGGAGCGCGGGACGCACACGTCGTCGATCAGCATGGCGGGCTTGATCCGCTCCAGGGCCGTGAAGGCGAGCCGGCGGGCCTGGAGCAGCAGTTCGGACTCGGCGGGGCCCTCGGCGGGGACGACCTGGGTGGCGCCGGCCTCCTCGCACAGGGCGCCGACGGCGGCGAGGTCGGCCGAGGGGTCGGGGCTGTCGAAGGCGGCCAGCAGCAGCACCTCGGTGGACTCCGGCAGGCCCATCTGCGCCATGTCGTTGACGGCGCGGACGCTGGTGCGGTCCATCAGCTCCAGGAGCGAGGGGGCGTGGCCGCGGGCCATGATCTCGCAGACGGCCCGGCCGGCCGCGGCCACGGAGGCGAACTCGGCGACGAGGGCGAGCTGTCGGGGCGGGTTGGGCTTGAGGGCGAGGGTGGCGCGTACGACGACGCCGAGGCTGCCTTCGGAGCCCACGAAGAGGCGGGTGAGGTCGTAGCCGGCGACTCCCTTGGCGGTGCGGCGGCCGGTCTTGAGCAGGCGCCCGTCGGCGAGGACGACGTCCAGGCCGAGGACGTACTCGGCGGTGACGCCGTACTTGACGCAGCACAGGCCGCCGGCGGCGGTGCCGATGTTCCCGCCGATGGTGCAGGTCTCCCAACTGGAGGGGTCCGGCGGGTAGTAGAGGCCGTGCTCGTTGACCGCGCGGGAGAGTACGGCGTTGACGACTCCGGGTTCGACGACCGCGAGCCGGTCGACGGGGTTGATCTCCAGGATGCGGTCCATCTTCACCAGGGACAGCACGATGCAGCCGTCGGTGGCGTTGGCGGCACCGGACACTCCTGTGCGCGCGCCTTGCGGGACGACCGGGACGCCCCGTTCCGTGGCCGTCCGCATCACATGCTGGACGTGTGCGACGGTGCGGGGCAGCACGACGACCGCGGGGGCGCCCGCCGCGCAGAAGTTGGCCATGTCGCGGGCGTAGGAGCCGGTGACGTCCGGGTCGGTCAGGACGGCTTCCTCGGGGAGCCCGGCGCGCAGGTGTGCGATGAGGTCCATACCTCAAGCCTCGCATCCGTGGGCCGTACACGGAAGATCGCGTACGGCCCACGGAGCCGACTGGTCACAGGTTGCCGCGGCGCTCCTGCTCGCGCTCGATCGCCTCGAACAGCGCCTTGAAGTTGCCCTTGCCGAAGCCCAGGGAGCCGTGCCGTTCGATCATCTCGAAGAAGACGGTCGGGCGGTCCTGGACGGGCTTGGTGAAGATCTGCAGCAGATAGCCGTCCTCGTCGCGGTCGGCGAGGATCTTCAGCTCGCGCAGTTCGTCGATCGGTACGCGGGTGTCGCCCACCCACTCGCCGAGGGTGTCGTAGTAGGAGTCGGGCACGTCGAGGAACTCCACGCCCGCGGCGCGCATCTGGCGCACGGTGGCGACGATGTCGTTGGTGGCCAGGGCGATGTGCTGCACGCCGGGGCCGCCGTAGAACTCCAGGTACTCGTCGATCTGCGACTTCTTCTTGGCGATCGCGGGCTCGTTGATCGGGAACTTGACCTTCTTGGTGCCGTCCGCGACGACCTTGGACATCAGCGCCGAGTACTCGGTGGCGATGTCGTCGCCGACGAACTCCTTCATGTTGGTGAAGCCCATGACCTTGTTGTAGAAGGCCACCCACTCGTTCATCCGGCCGAGTTCGACGTTGCCGACGCAGTGGTCGACGGCCTGGAAGAACCGCTTCGCCGGCGGCTCGACCACGGGCCGCGCGGCGACGAAGCCGGGCAGGTAGGGGCCGTCGTAGCCGGTGCGCTCGACGAGGGTGTGCCGGGTCTGGCCGTAGGTGGCGATGGCGGCCAGGACGACGGTGCCGTGGTCGTCCTTGAGTTCGTGGGGCTCCTGAAGGCCGGTGGCGCCGTGGGCGACGGCGTACTCGTAGGCGGCGCGGGCGTCGGGGACCTCGATGGCGAGGTCGACGACGCCGTCGCCGTGGGCGGCGACGTGGTCGGCGAGGAAGCGGCCGCGTTCGGTGGTGGGCTTGATGACGGAGGTGAAGACGAACCGGGCGCCGCCGGATTCGAGCACATAGGTAGCGGTTTCCCGGCTGCCGTGCTCCGGCCCGGAGTAGGCGACGCGCTTCATGCCGAAGGCGGTGGAGTAGTAGTGCGCGGCCTGCTTGGCGTTGCCGACGGCGAAGACGACCGCGTCCATCCCCTTGACCGGGAAGGGGTCCGCCTGCCGAGCCGTGCTGGGGATGGTGGGCTGGGTGTGCATCGTGGTGTCTGCCATGGCCGCAGAGTCCCTCCGATCCACAAGATGCGCAATAGTTTCCGAATCTCCTGGGCATTGTGTATAGCGAATGGGCGGTTACTTCGGGCTATCTGTACATGATGACCATCGAAAGCGAAGGAGTCGGCGATGTCGATCGATCATTTGGACGGGGCGCTGCTGGAGCTGCTGGCGAAGGAGCCGCGGATCGGGGTGCTGGAGGCGTCGCGGCGGCTGGGGGTGGCGCGCGGGACGGTCCAGGCCAGGCTCGACCGGCTTCAGTCGAATGGAGTGATCCGGGGCTTCGGGCCGGACGTGGACCCCGCCGCGCTGGGCTATCCCGTCACCGCGTTCGCGACCCTGGAGATCAAACAGGGGCAAGGAGGCGACGTACGGGCGCACTTGGCCACCGTTCCCGAGGTGCTGGAGCTGCATACAACGACGGGACATGGGGACATGCTCTGCAGGCTCGTCGCCCGCTCCAACGCCGATCTGCAGCGGGTGATCGACCGGGTCGTGGGCTTTGATGGCATTGTGCGGGCATCGACGGCGATCGTGATGGAGAACCCGGTTCCGTTGCGGATCATCCCGTTGGTGCAGCAGGCTTCGGGAGACTGACCGACCGAGGAGAGCGACGGGTGAGCTTCTGGGAGTACGTCGAAAACCGGCACGCCCAGCTGTTGATGGACACGTATCAGCACGCCAGCGCGGTCTTCCAGTGCATGGTGATCGCCACCGTGCTGGGGGTCCTCGTCGGGGTCGTGACCTACCGCAGCGAATGGGCGGGCAGCCTCGCCACCACCGCGACCGCCACCATCCTGACCATCCCCTCGCTGGCCATGATCGGCCTGCTGATCCCGCTGGTGGGCCTGGGCGTCGCCCCGACCGTGATCGCGCTGACCCTGTACGGGCTGCTGCCGGTGGTCCGCAACGCCATCGTCGGGCTGCGCGGGGTGGACCCGGCGCTGGTGGACGCGGCCAAGGGCATCGGGATGTCGCGCACCGCCCGGCTCCTGCGGGTCGAACTGCCGCTGGCCTGGCCGCCGATCCTCACCGGCATCCGGGTCGCCACCCAGATGCTGATGGGCATCGCCGCCATCGCCGCCTTCGCCTCCGGTCCCGGTCTCGGCAACGAGATCTTCCGCGGGATCGCCTCGCTGGGCAGCGCCAACTCCCTCAACCAGGTGCTCGCCGGCACCCTCGGGATCGCCGTCCTCGCCCTGCTCTTCGACGCCGTGTACGTCCTGATCGGACGCCTGACCATCTCCAGGGGGATCCGTGCCTGAGCCGACCGGTAAGCCGCACAGCGCCGCCGCCTCGGGCGCGAGCATCCAGCTGGAGAACCTGACGAAGATCTATCCGGGCAACCCCAACCCGGCCGTCGACAACGTCAACATGGAGATCAAGGCCGGCGAGACGGTGATCTTCGTGGGGCCCTCGGGCTGCGGCAAGTCCACCACCCTGAAGATGATCAACCGGCTGATCGAGCCGACGTCCGGCCGGATCCGGATCGGCGACGAGGACGTCACCGGCATCGACCCGGTCAGACTGCGCCGCAAGGTCGGCTACGCCATCCAGGCCTCCGGCCTCTTCCCGCACATGACGGTCGCCCAGAACATCGCCCTGGTCCCCAAGATGACCGGCTGGTCCAGGAGCCGGATCGCCGGCCGGGTCGAGGAGATGCTCGACCTGGTCGGCCTGGACCCCGGCGAGTTCCACGACCGCTACCCGCGCCAGCTCTCCGGCGGCCAGCAGCAGCGCGTCGGCGTGGCCCGGGCGCTCGCCGCCGACCCGCCCGTCCTGCTGATGGACGAGCCCTTCGGCGCCGTCGACCCGATCACCCGCGACCACCTCCAGGACGAGCTGATCCGGCTCCAGCACGAGCTGCACAAGACCATCTGCTTCGTCACCCACGACTTCGACGAGGCCATCAAGCTCGGCGACCGCATCGCGGTGCTCCGCGAGCGCTCGCACATCGCCCAGTTCGACACCCCCGAGGCGATCCTGACCCACCCCGCCGACGACTTCGTCTCCGGCTTCGTGGGCGCGGGCGCGGCCCTCAAGCGGCTGAACCTGACCCGCGTACGGGACGTCGGCGTGGTCGACTTCCCCACCGCCGGGATCGACGATCCGCCGCAGTCCGTCTTCGACCTGCTGGGCGCCGGCGGTCACCACGAGCTGCTGCTGCTGGACCGCAACCGCCGCCCCTACAAGTGGCTGCGGGCGAGCGATCTCGCCCGTGCCCAGGGGTCGCTGGCGCGGGCCGGCACCCTGGTCGCCGACACAGTGACCCGGGACGCGACGCTGCGCGACGCCCTGGAGGCGGTGCTCACCGACAGCGCGGGCCGGGTCGCGGTCACCGGGCGGCGCGGCGAGTTCATCGGGGTGGTCGACATGGAGACGCTGATGAACAACGTCCATGAACTGCTGGAGGCGGACCGCCTGGAGGCCGCCGAGCAGCAGCACCGGCTCCAGGAGGAGCGCAGCCACCGCACCCAGCAGGAGCAGGAGGGCCTGGGCGGCGCGGGCGGCGGCGAAGGCGCTGCCGGGAGCCGGGCGTGAGCGCCGGCGACGACGGGGCGCGGCCAGGCGGGCGCCGGCCGAGCACCCATGAGGCCCTCGCCTTCCGCGACGACGTCGAGATGGAGCAGCGGGAGGTGGCGTCCGGTGAGGCGCCCACTCCCTCCGCGCCGCCCGGTGAGCGCCGGATCAGCTGGCAGAAGTGGACCTTCATGCCGGCCTTCCTGCTCGTCGCGCTGCTGGCCACCTGGCTGTGGTTCAACGGCGCCGAGCTGGACTCCATCGCCCACCAGGCGGTGGACGACGGCAAGGTGTGGCTGGCGCTGCGCCAGCACATCGTGCTCACCGTGGTCTCCACGTTCTTCGTCCTGGTCATCGCGATCCCGCTGGGCATCGCGCTGACCCGGTCCCGGCTGCGCCGCGCCACCCCCTTCGCGATGGCCCTGGCCAACCTCGGCCAGGCCGTGCCCGCCCTGGGCCTTTTGGTCCTGCTCGTCATCTGGCTGGGCATCGGCCCCCGCGCGGCGATCGTCGGCATGGTCCTCTACGCCGTGCTGCCGGTCCTGGCCAACACCATCGCGGGGCTGCGCGGCATCGACCCGACGCTGACCGAGGCGGCCCGGGGCATCGGCATGTCCGCCACCGGCGTCCTGACCAAGGTCGAACTGCCGCTGGCCGTGCCGCTGATCCTGGCGGGCGTGCGGACCGCGCTGGTGCTGAACGTCGGCACCGCGACGCTGGCCACCTTCGGCGGGGGCGGCGGCCTGGGCGATCTGATCTCGGCGGGCATCGTCACCCAGCGGATGCCCGTACTCGTCCTGGGCTCGGTGCTGACCGTGGCGCTCGCCCTGCTCGTCGAGTGGCTGGCCTCGCTCGCCGAGCTGCTGCTGCGGCCGCGCGGGCTGGAGGTGGCCGCATGAGCGCCCGCCGGCGCCGGGCCGGCCGGCTCCTTTGCGCCGGGGTGCTGCTGGCGGCCCTGGCCCTCGGCGGCTGCGGGCTGGTCAGCGGCAGCGCGATGACCGACAACGTCCTGCCGGGCCCGCACGCCGGCTACCGGGACCGGCCGCTCGGCGGGGCGCAGCTGACCGTGACCTCGAAGGAGTTCACCGAGCAGATCGTCCTCGGCCAGATCATGGGCCTGGTCTTCGAGGCGGCCGGCGCCAAGGTCATCGACAAGACCAGCATCCAGGGCTCGATCGGCGCGCGGGAGGCCGTCAAGTCCGGCACCGCGGACGCCGCGTACGAGTACACCGGCACCGGCTGGATCACCTACCTCGGCCACACCACGCCGGTCGTCGATCCGCAGGAGCAGTGGCGGGTGGTCCGCGACGAGGACCGGAAGAACGGCGTCGTCTGGCTGCCGCCCTCGACGCTGAACAACACCTACGCGCTGGCGCTGAGCCCCGCCGACGCCGCGAAGTACGGCACGAAGACGCTCTCCGACCTGGGCGAACTGCTGAAGAAGGACCCCGGCGCGGTCACCTTGTGCGTGGAGAACGAGTTCGCCACCCGCAACGACGGGCTGCCCGGGATGACCCGGAAGTACGGGATGAGGATCCCGCCCGCCCAGGTGCAGCGGATGGCCGCCGGTGTCATCTACACCCAGATCGAGCAGGGCGGCAGCTGCACGTTCGGCGAGGTGTACACCACCGACGGCCGGATCAAGGCGATGAATCTGCGTCTGCTCGCCGACGACCGGCACTTCTTCCCCAACTACAACGCCGCCCCCGAGATCAACGCCGCGTCGCTGAAGAAGCACCCGGCCATGGCCGAGGTGCTGGGCCCGGTCACCAAGGCCCTGAACAACACCGTCGCCCAGGAGCTCAACCGCAGGGTCGACGTGGACGGCGAGGACCCGCACGAGGTCGCCAAGGACTGGCTGCTGCGGGAGGGGTTCATCAAGGAGGGGTAGGGACACCCCCTTGGCGCGAGGGGCCGCTGCCGGCTGGCCGGCTCAGCAGCTGGGGAGCTTGCCGCCGGCCCGCAGCGCCTTCAGCGCGTCCACCGCGCCGTCGAGGGTGGTGACCGGGATCAGCCGCATCCCCTTCGGCAGCTCCGCCCGCGCGTCCGCGCACTCCTTGCGGGGCACCAGGAAGACCGAGGCGCCGTCGCGGTGCGCGGCCTGCGTCTTGAGCGGTACACCGCCCACCGCCCCGACCCTGCCACCGGCGGTGATCGTTCCCGTACCGGCGATGGTCCGGCCGCCGGTCAGATCATGGCCCGCGCCGTCCCCGTCGAGCTTGTCGACGATGCCGAGGGCGAACATCAGCCCGGCGCTGGGCCCGCCGACGTCCGCGAGGCTCAGCTTGACCTTGATGTCCTTGGGCGACTTGCCCAGCTGGTCGAGCGCGGCGGCGGTGGCGGTGTCCTGGGAGTGCTCCATCTGCTCGGCGTTGTGCTCGGCGATCTCCTCGGTGCTGTCGCCCACCGGGTAGACCGCCTCCCGCGGCATCACGGCCTCGTCGTGACGGAACCAGGCCTTGGCGATGTCCGACAGATGGACCGAGGCTTCCGGGCCGGTGGCGACGATCGAGGTCATCCGCAGCTGCCCGCTCGTCCCGCGGGTCCGGGCACCGGTGACGGTGATCACCGGTTTGCCCTTGTCGTCGCCGAGGACGTTCGCCGTCATCCCCGGATACGCCACCGAGTACGGCAGCGGGGCGAGGATCGCGGTGACGACGAGGGCGAGGACAAGGGCGGTGCAGAGCGCCAGGGCGCGAGCGCGTGAGGACACTCCGCCACCCTAATTGACCCCCGCCCCACCAGGCCCTTACGGCGCTACGGGCTCACCGCACGGCCACGGGGCCTTCACACTCCGTGGACGCGGGCGGATGCCGGGGCCGCCGGCACGGTCACCGTGCGGGGGCCGCCGGCCTCACCGCAGCGCCTCGGACACCTCCCGGGCCGCGTCGACCACCCGCGGGCCGATCCGTTCGGAGACGTTGTCCGCGAGCATCACCACGCCCACGCTCCCCTCGATCCCGCTCACCCCGAGCAGCGGCGCCGCCGCACCGCTGGCGCCGGCCTCCAACTCGCCGTGCGTCAGGGCGAGTCCGGCGTCCTGGAGCCGGCCCTGGCGGGCCTTGAGGATCGCCCGCCCGGCGGCCCCCCGGTCCAGCGGATGGCGGAAGCCGGCGCGGTAGGCGACGTGGTAGTCGGTCCAGGTCGGCTCGACGACGGCGACGGCCAGGGCCTCCGTGCCGTCGACCAGGGTGAGGTGCGCGGTGGCCCCCACGTCCTCGGCGAGCGAGCGCAGGGCGGGCAGCGCCGCCTCTCTGACCAGCGGATGCACCTGACGGCCCAGGCGCAGCACCCCCAGGCCCACCCGGGCCCGGCCGCCGATGTCGCGGCGCACCAGGGCGTGCTGCTCCAGTGTGGCCAGCAGGCGGTAGACCACGGTGCGGTTGACGCCGAGCTTGTTGGACAGCTCGGTGACGGTCAGCCCGTGGTCGGTGTCGGCGAGAAGTTTCAGGACGCGCAGTCCACGGTCGAGTGTCTGGGAGGTCTCTGCGGTCACGACGCCCCTCCTGGGTGAGTGGCGGCACTCGGACGCGACGCGCTGCGGGTCCCGGAGCAGCGCGCGCAAGAGGCCGCCGGCCGCATGGCACCGGCTGCGCTCCGCGGCGGCGCTGCCACGGGGCGTGTGCGTGACCGGGACAGTAGCGAGCCAGTCCGGTCAGCGGAAGAGTCCGTCCAGAATCCGGGCTTCCACGCCTGGAATATCCTGATTAGCCCGCTCATGAGGGCGTGTTGTGCTTCAGCCTGGGCCAAAGGTCACGGGTCCGTCACCGCACACGAAGCGGGTGGCACCCCGCGTCCGCGGAGCACCACCCGCACGGCGGGGGACGCGCTCAGCGCATCCGCGTCGCCCACTCCCGTACCTTCTTGATCCGCTCGCCCAGCTGCCCGGCGGTGGCCTCCGCGCTCGGCGGCCCGCCGCACACCCGGCGCAGCTCGGTGTGGATCACGCCGTGTGGTTTGCCGCTCTGGTGGACATACGCCCCCACCAGCGTGTTCAGCTGCTTCCTCAGCTCCAGCAGTTCCTTGTGCGTGACCACCGGACGCCGCTCGGCCGGGATCTCCAGCAGATCCGCCTCCGCGTCCGGCTTCTTCCTGCTGTGGGCGATCTGCCGGGCCTGCCGCTTCTGCAGCAGCATCTGCACCTGGTCGGGCTCCAGCAGCCCGGGGATGCCGAGGTAGTCCTGCTCCTCCTCGCTGCCCGCATGGGCCTGCATACCGAACTCGGCACCGTCGTAGAGGACCCGGTCGAAGACCGCCTCCGACTCCAGCGCCTCGAAGGAGAACTGCTCCTGCTCCCCGGTGTCCTCGTCCTGCTCCTTGTTCGCCTCCTCCATCTCCTTCTCGGATTCGGCGTACGGGTCCTCCTCGCCGTCCTTCTTCGGCTTGTCGAGCACGTGGTCGCGCTCGACCTCCATCTCGTTGGCGAAGCCGAGCAACGTGGGAACGGTGGGCAGGAACACCGAGGCCGTCTCACCGCGCTTGCGCGAGCGGACGAAGCGCCCCACCGCCTGCGCGAAGAACAGCGGCGTGGAGATGGTGGTGGCGTACACCCCGACCGCCAGGCGCGGCACGTCGACGCCCTCCGACACCATCCGCACCGCCACCATCCAGCGGTCCTGCGAGTGCGAGAAGTCGTCGATGCGCTGCGAGGCACCGGAGTCGTCGGACAGCACGAGGGTGGCGCCCTGCCCGGTGATCTCCCGGATCAGCTTGGCGTACGCCCGCGCCTGCTCCTGGTCGGAGGCGATGACCAGCGCGCCGGCGTCCGGAATGGACTTGCGGACCTCGGTCAGCCGCTGGTCGGCGGCCCGCAGCACGTTCGGCATCCAGTCGCCGCGCGGATCCAGCGCCGTCCGCCAGGCCTGCGAGACCGCGTCCTTGGTCATCGGCTCACCGAGGCGGGCCGCTATCTCGTCGCCGGCCTTGGTCCGCCAGCGCATGTTGCCGCTGTAGGAGAGGAAGATGACCGGCCGGACCACGCCGTCGCCCAGCGCGTTGCCGTAGCCGTAGGTGTAGTCGGCGGCCGACCGCCGGATCCCGTCGTTGCCCTCCTCGTACGTGACGAAGGGGATCGGGTTGGTGTCGGAGCGGAAGGGCGTACCGGTCAGCGCCAGCCGCCGGGTGGCCGGCTCGAACGCCTCCAGGCACGCCTCGCCCCAGGACTTCGAGTCGCCGGCGTGGTGGATCTCGTCGAGGATCACCAGCGTCTTGCGCTGCTCGATGCGGTTGCGGTGCAGCATGGGCCGCACGCCCACACCCGCGTAGGTCACCGCGACGCCGTGGTACTCGCGGCCCAGCGGCCCGGCGCTGTACTCCGGGTCGAGCTTGATCCCCACCCGGGCCGCCGCCTCCGCCCACTGCTTCTTCAGATGCTCCGTCGGCGCGACGACCGTGACCTGCTGCACGACGTGGTGGTGCAGCAGCCACGAGGCGAGGGTGAGCGCGAAGGTCGTCTTGCCGGCCCCGGGCGTCGCCACGGCGAGGAAGTCTCTGGGCTGGCTCTGGATGTAGCGGTCCATGGCCGCCTGCTGCCAGGCGCGCAGCTTGTTCGCGGTACCCCAAGGGGCCCGGCCCGGAAAGGCCGGGGACAGGTGATGGCTGTTGGTGGCGCTGGTGGTGGTAGTCACGGTCTCCGTCGGCTGGGTCGGCGGTCGGCAACCGCGCAAGCCTATCCGCTGCGCTTGGCCGGCTTCCCACGTTGTCGGCTGGCCCGCCGTGGGGGTGTGTCGCCGTTGCGCGATGTCCGCTGCGCGGGGCTTTCGGGTGCCGGTGACGGGCCGGAGGGGCAGGGGTGTGGGACTGCTGCGCTTTACGTCCCACACCCCCTCCCCCACAGGCAAGACCCTACCACGAGGTGGGGGGAGAGGGGAGAT
>NZ_JBVIRA010000025.1:2060-78659 GCF_055576575.1 Streptomyces sp. NPDC033270 | reverse complement strand
TCGGGCCCCCCCCCCCCCCCCCCCCCCCCCCCCCCCCCCCCGCGCCCCCCCCCCCCCCCCCCCCCCCCCCCCCCCCCCCCCCCCCCCCCCCCCCCCCCCCCCCCCCCCCCCCCCCCCCCCCCGCCCCCTCCCGTGGGTGGGAGGAAGAGGGCCGGTGGGGGCGCGCCTACGTGGTCCAGTGCCCGACCCTTGCCCCCCACCCCTGCCGCCACGGCGCTCGGCCACGACGGGGAGGGTCCGGCAGCATCGACGACGACCGAAAGTGATCCTCCCCACCACCCACGGGAGGGGGCGGACCGCAGGACGAAGTCCGGAGGGCCGCACCCGCTGCCGAAAACGCCCCGCGCAGCGGCAACCAGCCCGCCGCAGGCGCAACGGCGAGAAACCCCCACGGCGGGACGGCCGACAACGTGGGCCGCAGCAAAGCGCAGCGGACGGGCCGCAGGCGAACCCACAACAACCCCCACGGTGGGAAAGCCGAAAACCTGGGGATCAAGCCTTCGGCTTGAGGCGGGCGGACACCGCCGCTCCCATGGCCGCAACCCCGGCCATCGCCGCGAACACCACCGCGAAGGCCGCCGGATGGTCGGCCGAGCCGGCGGCGGCAGTTGTCGCGGGGGCATGCGCAGCCACCGCGCCGCCACCGAAGGCGACGAAGAGGACGCCGCTGATGCCGACGAAGGTGACGTTGCCCAGCGCGTCGGACATCTGCAGGGATGCGGAGTTGCTGCCGGCCTCCTCCGGGCGGGACAGCTTGAGCAGGAGCACGCCGCCGCTGGAGATGTTCAGGCCCATGCCGAAACCGCCGACCGTCCAGGCCACCGCGACGATCCAGGCCGGGACCCCGTCGAGCAGGACCAGCGGCACCATGGCGATCGCCGCCGCCAGCAGCAGCATCCCCAGGCCCATCAGGCGCTCCCGGTGCGGTTCGAGGCGCCGTCGGCTCTGGACGTACGAGCCGAGCGCCCAGGTCAGTCCGCCACCGGTGAGGGAGAGTCCGGCGAACGTCGCCGACAGGCCGCGCTGGGTGACCAGCAGCAGCGGGATGAAGCTCTCGGCGGCGACCAGCGCACCGGCCGCCAGGCCGCGCATCAGCACGACGGTCGGCAGGCCGCGCGCCGCCCGGAACGTGCCGCGGGGCAGCAGCCGCACGATGGCCGGCACCAGCAGGGCCAGCCCGGCGGCCGCGAGCGGCAGCCCGGACCAGGCCGGATGCCGGCCCGCGTACTGCAGCAGGCTCGCGCCGACCGCGACGGCCAGCGCGAGCCGGCAGCGCCGGTCGGTCAGGACGTGCCGCACCCCGCCGTGCGGGCCCGGCTCCGTACGCGGCAGGGTGCGCAGCGCCGGCAGCATCACCGCGAGCGGCAGCAGTATCAGCGCGGGGATGGCGAGGAAGACCCAGCGCCAGCCGAGCTGTTCGGTGACGGTCCCGGCGAGGAGCGGGCCGACGATCACCGGCACCACCCAGGCCGCCGAGAACGCCGCCATGATCGACGGCCGCAGCCGCTCGGGGTAGGCGCGCCCGACGACGACGTACAGCGAGACCACCACCAGCCCGCCGCCGATGCCCTGCACCCCGCGGCCCGCGATGAACATCCCCATGCTCTGTGCGCCGCCGGCGATCAGCAGCCCCGCCCCGAAGGCGGCGATGCCGGTGAACAGCGGCGCGAGCGGTCCGCGCCGGTCGCTCCACTCGCCCGAGAGTGCCATCGCGAACAGGCTCGCGGTGAAGAAGGCCGAGAAGGCGAAGGCGTACAGGCCGATGCCGTCCAGGGCGCGGGCGGCGACGGGCATCGCGGTGTTCACGGCGCTGGCCTCGAAGGCGACGAGGGAGACGACGGAGATGATGCCCAGGGTCAGGGCCCGGTGGGCGCGGCCGAGGACGCCGTCGGCGGTGCCGTCGGCGAACCCCTTGCCGGGCGGCGCGGTCAGGGCGGAGCGGTCAGCGGTCATCCGGCCAGCGTAAGGGCCGTAGGGCGGTTGCGCCCCTGTCCGGAGACGGGGATCCGGTCGGTCGTCGGTCCTACGCCGCACGGCCTGGACGCCGGCCGTCGGGCCGTGTGAACGCCGCGTGGCAGCGCGCCGCAACCCATGGACTCCTGCGGCCCGCCGCCTTAACCTCGGCCGCCGTTACCGACGGACGGATGAGGAACTCCCATGCGACACAGGCTCTTTGGGCCCGGCCGGAGCGGACTTCGGGCCCGCGCGGCCACAGCGCTGGCGGCCCTGGTACTCACGCTGCCGGCTCCGGTGGCGCTCGCCCCGGCCGCGCGGGCGGCACCGATACCGCCCGCCCCGGGTCACCGGCTGGTCCCGCGGTACGAGGGCGCCCCGGCCACCGCCGCCCCGCTGCCCGCGGACCAGGCGCCGCCGCAGCACCCGTATCTGGCGCCCAACGGGCGGGCCGGTATGCACGGGGACGGCGCCGGCAGCGACACCCACCCCTTCCCCGGGCCGCTCGGCGTGGACCCGGCCGTCAGCAGCGAGCGGATGGCGGCGCTCGGCGGCGAGTGCGCGACCGTCACCTTCGACTCCGGGGGCCGGCTACTGACCGTCTGCGGCACCTTCCAGGGCTTCAGGCTCAAGCTCCTGGACCCGGCGAGCCTGGACACGCTCGCCGAGTACCGGCTGCCGCAGCGCCCCTCCACCGTCGAGGCCCTCACCCGCCTCGACTTCTCCAAGATCTTCAAGGACACCTCGGGCGGCGCCTACTTCTACCTCGACGACGAGGACCGCGTCGTCCTGGCCGACTCCCGCCAGCACGTCCTGCGGCTCTCGCACGGCCGCTCCGCCGACGGCCGCTGGCACTTCGCCGTCGACCGCGACTGGGACCTGACCCCGTACGTCCCGCACGACTGCGTCGGCTGGAGCAACCTCCACCCGCGCGGGCAGTGCGATCCGGTGACCTCGGTCCAGCCCGACTGGGACGGCCGGATCTGGTGGGTGACCCGCAAGGGGCGGATCGGCACCATCGCCCCGGACAGCGGCGCGATACGCACCGTCCGGCTGCCCGGCGAGGAGATCCAGAACAGCTTCTCGGCGGCCGAGGACGGCGTCTCCCTCGTCTCCGACCACGCCCTGTACAGCCTGCGCGCGGACTCCTCGGGCACTCCGCGGATCCAGTGGCGGCGGACCTACGACCGCGGTACGGGCGGCAAACCGGGCTCCATCAACCAGGGGTCCGGCACCACGCCCACGCTGCTCGGCGACGCCGCCCACCCCTACGTGGCCATCACCGACAACGCCGACGACCGGATGCACGTGCTGGTCCACCGCCGCACCGGACCGGACGCCGGCCGCCTGGTCTGCAAGGTCCCGGTCTTCACCTCCGGCGCCTCCACCACCGACAACTCCCTGATCGGCTATGGCCGCAGCCTCGTCGTCGAGAACAACTACGGCTACGAGAACGTCACCTCGCTGCTCCTGGGGAAGTCGGTCGTCGGCGGCATCACCAGGATCGACATCCGGCCGGACGGCAGCGGCTGCGACACCGTCTGGGAGAGCAAGGAGCGCTCCCCCTCCACCGTCGCCAAGCTCTCCACCGCCAACGGCCTGCTCTACTCCTACACAAAGGACCCCCACCCCCTGGGCATCGACGCCTGGTACCTGACCGCCGTCGACTTCCGCACCGGCCGGACCCGCTTCAAGCGCCTGACCGGCACCGGCCCGCTCTACGACAACAACTGGGCCCCGATCACCCTCGGCCCGGACGGCACGGCGTACATCGGCGTCTTCAACGGCCTGGTCGCCGTACGCGACACCCGGCCGCGCCCCTGAGCCGGCGGCCGCCCCATGCGGGGCTTCATGAACCTCGTGTTGCCCCGCATTGCGGCTCCATGGCAGCCCGCCCCGCACCCTTGCCCCCTCCCCCACCCCGCGGCCTACAGTCGGGAACGCACCGCAACCCGGCCGTGTGCCCGAGTGGTTCAGGGGCTCGCCTGCAAAGCGAGTTACGTGGGTTCGAATCCCGCCACGGCCTCCAGTGCCTTCTACCAGGCAAAACGAAAGGGCGGCACCCTCGAAGGGGTGCCGCCCCTTCACCGGCCGGTGCGGAGTGCGGTCACGAAGCGGTAGATGTCCCTGGCCTCGCCGGTGTCCGTCGGGGGGCGGAGTTCCACCAGGGCCAGCGGGCGGTCCACGGGCTCGCCCGTGTCCGGGTCGAAGGCTATGTAGCCGCTGATGCCGCGGACCCGGGACCTGCCGTTGGTCTGCTCCAGCATGGCCAGGACCATCCGGTCGGTGACCCGCCGGGTGCCGTAGACCGCGACGGCCTTCTGGGCGGCCTTGCCGATGGTGTACGTCGCGTCGTGACCGAGCATCGCCTGGCCGCTGGCGAGGCCGGTGGCCGGGCCGCCGACCTCCTTGCTGAAGGTCCGCTCGAACTCGGCGAACGCCCCGTTCCGAGCGCCGCCGTAGACCTCCTTGGATATCTCGGGGTGGGTGAACGCCGTGTAATAGACGGTCAGCCCGCTGTACTTCCAGCGCCTGGCGAGCAACGCGAGCTCGTCGCGGTGCCCCTGGCCTCCGGTGCCGAAGTAGACGCCCAGCGCGCTGGAGCCGGAGAGCACCGTCGTGGGGCAGCGCCTGCCCCCCTCGCCGGCCGCCTCGATGAAGCGGCGCAGCTCCCGGCCGCGGCCGGCGAAGTACACCACGTCGGGCGGCTCGGGGGCGTCGCAGACCTTGTCGGCGACCAGGGACAGCGCGTTGCCCGCCGTCGCCTCCTCGCCCTCCCCCGAACGGAACGGGATCACCCCGTCGTCCATGTCCAGCTTCGCGCGCCGTGCCGCTGCCCGGAAGTCCTCGTAGAGCGAGGTGTTGTAGGCGTCCTCCTCGTTGCCGTCCCTGATCACCTGGACGCGGTAGCCGGGGTGCCTGCGCTGCTGCTCCTTGAGGTAGCCGGCGGCGGCCGCGGTCTGGTCGCGGTTGGGGAAGGAGACCCGGTAGAACCCGGCGGTGGGGGAGCCCAGTCCGTCCGCCGCCACCGTCGCGCCGACCATCGGCAGTCCGGCGGCGCGCAGCCGCTTCACGGCGCCGGCCGTCCGGTCGTTGCTCTGCCCGAAGCCCGCCACCGCGACGAGGTGTTCCCTGTCCTTCATCGCGATGAGCTGGTCGACCACCTGCCGCCAACTGCGGTCGCCACGGCCGGTGTTGGCGAGCAGCAGTCGGATCCTGGGCAGTGTCGCGCGTTCGGTGTTGAGCGTCCGCTGGGCGACGTAGGCGCCGCTGACGGCCTGCCGGGTGGCCTCCGGCCCCCGGTCGGCGAAGCCGCCCGCCATGGCCTCCAGATAGGCGATGGCCACCGACGGCTGACCGGACCTGGCGACCCTCTCGTTCTCGGCGCGGATCTTGTCGCTCAGACCGTGCATGTTCTCGAAGGTGTACGCGCCGTCCGTCACCCCCACGCACTCGCCACCGGCCGCCTGGTGCACACCCTCACCGCACCGTCCGGCCGTGTCCGCGATCCGTAGCGCGACACCCGCCAGGACCGCGGCCGCCACCAGCACCGAGACGATCCACAGCCCCCAGCGTCGCGGGGGTCTGGGGGGTGCGAAGACACGGGCGCTCACAGCCACGGCTCCTTTCCGTACTGCTTGGCCTTCCGCAGCAGCGCGGAGGTCCACGGCACACTGTCGGCGTGCACCGCGAGGGTGTGGAAGCGGGCCTGTATCTCGCCGTACAGCTCGGCGCCGGGATCGCCGAGGGGGTCGCGATACGGGTCGCCGACGCGATCCGTGCGCGGGTCGTCGGGCGGCTCGGGACCGATCCACACCGCGGCGAGCAGCCGGGTGACGGTCCGCAGCCGCTGCTCGACGGCACCGTCGTTGAGGTGCTCCACCAGCCGCTCATAGTGCTCCCACAGCGTCTGATCGAGGGCGCCGCCCGCTTGGGCGAGCGGGGCGCGGCGCAGTCTGCACAGCTCGGCGCACCACTCCTCGGGAGTGACCCGGTCGAAGAGCGCGTCAAGATGGGCGGCGGCCGCGGCCAGATCTCCCCCGGCCAGGGCGTGGTACGCCGCGTTGCCCCGCTCGCCGGTGGTGGCCGCCCGCTCCCGCAGGGCCTCGTGCACGGGCCGCCACCCCCGGACGGTGCCGGGCGGCCCGTCCTCGGGGGTCGCCGCGAGCCTGCGCAGCAACAGCAAGCGCAGCAGCGGGTGGGGCGTCTCGGTACGGCCGTCGGCCTCCTCGTCCGCGGTGTCGAGGTGCATGGTGCGCAGCACGTCCGCACAGAAGTCGTGGAACTCCTCCTGGACGCGGGCGCTGGACTCGCCCCACAGCACCCGGCCGGCCTGCGTCTGGGCGAGGTCGACCGCGGCCGCGGCGTGGGCCAGCGCCTGCGTGAGCTCCCCGCTCGCGTCGATCGGCAACAGCCGCTCCAGCAGGGCGTCGACAAGGGCGGACGAGGGCTGCAGGGCCTGCCGCAGCCGCTCCTCCCAGGGGGTCTGTGGCGGGTACTCCAGGAGCGCCGCCAGCAGGTGTGCGGTGGCCGCCGGATGCCCGCGGGTGAGTTCGTGCACCACCCAGCCCAGCCACTGCACGCCGTTGTCGGCAGCGGGCGCCGGCGCCCGGCGGCCGACCGACCTCAGCACCTCCTCGGCCTGCTGTTCGACCTCATGGCGGACCAGATCCCGCAGCCGGCCCACCACCAGCCCCTTGACGACCCGCTCCGGAACGAACCCCTCCTCCTCCGCGGGCCACCGGCCGGGCAGCGCACCGGGCCGCCGCGGCCCGCCGAACGCGAAGCTCTCCAGCGCGGCCGGATAGCTGCCTGCCGTGGCGAGGACCAGCAGCGGATCGGGCGTCCCGCCTTTTCTCCGTGCGTCCAGCAGCGCCCTGAGAAAGCCGTTCCCCAAGGGGCTGTCGACGTTGTCCAGCAGCACCAGGCACTGCGTCGTACGCCGCTTGTCGCCGCCACGCGAGCCGTAGGCCCGCCCCAGATCGTCCAGGAAGGCGTCGAACAGCACCGCCTCGGCACGCTGCCGCTCGGCCTCCTCGCGGTCGCCGTAGCGCTGGTTCAGGTCGATCAGGAAGCCGTCGACGGAGCCGTCGCCGCGGCTGCGCCGCTGGATGCGCGCCAGCTGCCAGCGGACCCGCAGTCGCGCCCAGTGGCGCCGCCACTCGGGCAGCAGGGGCAGCGCCGCGGTCACCGCCGTCGGGGCGCCCAGGACCGTGGCGGCATACGTGGCCAGCTGATTGATCACCTCCGTCCGGCTGCTGGGCGGCCCGACCAGCGCCTGTTCCATCTGCCGTACGGCGGCGTCGCGGTCGGCCGCCTCCATTCGGGCCGCGACGGCGATCGTCAGCAGCCCGAACGCCGGAAACCGCAGCCTCGCGAAGTCCTTCTTCTTCTCGTTCAGTTGAAAGACCAGCGCGGCCAGCACGTCGATCGGCTTACGCCCCTCCTGCCCCAGCGCCGCCAGGTCGAGCCGGGCCACCGGCGCGCGCCGGCCCCAGTCCGCGAGATGCCGCAGCACCGTCGTCTTGCCGCTGCCGCGCGGCCCCAGCAGCAGCGTGGCCGGCAGCTCCGGCCGGCTGCCCGGCCTGCGCACCAACAGCTCCTGGACGTACCGCTCCACGGCCCGGTCCCGCCCCGACTCCCCCGCCCATTCCTGCGGCATCCCGCCCGCCCCCTCGGCCTCGCGCTCCCCGTCGCCCCCGCGGCCCCCACGCCCGGTCGGCTCACTCCGGCCGCCCCAGCATCCTCCAATTCCCCTCCACCGCAAGCACTTTGGCCCCTTCGGCCTTCTCCCTCCCGCTCACCCGACTCCACTCCACGCACTGGAAGTCACTGTAAGTGACGGCACTGACATCGCCGTGACGGAGCGTGGGACTCGGGCGGGGGCAGGCCCTAACGCCCCTTGGGGTCCTGGTTGCGGAAGGTGATCATCCGGTCGGGCTCGATGCGGGCCCACGGCAGCGCGCTCATCCAGCCGTCCCACGCCTCGCGCCCGTACACCCCGGTCAGGAACGACGCCAGGGCCTGGTCGTCCGCCGGGGACACCTCCCGGGCTCTGCCGTGCACCGTGATCTGCAGCCGCTCGCCGTCGATGACCGAGGCGGAAACGGCGGGGCGGGCGCGCAGGTGCCGGAACCGCAGCGAATCGGCGCCCGACCCGAAGTGGAGGCGCCCCCGGTAGAACAGTCCGTCGACCGGACCGACCCGGGGCTCGCCTCCGGCCGTCGTGGTGGCCAGCGCCATCACACGCATGGCGCCCATCTCGGCGACCACTCCGGCGGCGTCGAGGCGGCGCTCCTCGGTGACGATGGAGCGCAGGTGCGGGCCCGCCGCGGCGTAGGAGTCGTCGAGCAGGCGCTGTAACCAGGCAAGATCTTCCGGGCTCTCATGCATGGCACCAGGCTGTCAGACGGCGGGGCCGTGGTCCCTACTGCCGCACCACCTGGGCCACCGCCGCCTGGGGACGGATCGGGAGGCGGCCGATGGGGCGGCCGGTGGCGGCGCGGACCGCGGAGGCCACGGCGGCCGGAGAGGTGACCACCGGGACGGCGCTGGCGGGCTTGGCGCCGAAGGGGGCGACGACGTCGCGGTCCTCGACGAGCTTGACGATGCGGATGTCGGGGGCGTCCAGCGCGGTCGGCAGGGCGTAACCGGTCAGGTCGGGGTGGCGGACCTGGCCGCGGGTGGTGCGCAGGTTCTCCATCAGGGCGGCGCCCAGTCCCTGGGTGACGCCGGCCTCGATACGGGCCCGCAGCTGCCGCGGGTTGAGCACCCGGCCGACGTCCTGGGCGACGGACATCTCCACGACCCGGATGGTGCCCAGCTCGATGTCGACGTCGGCGACGCAGCGGATGGCGCAGAAGGCGAGGCCGACGAAGGCGTCACCCTGGCCCTCGTCGTCCAGCGGCTCGGTGGGGTGCGGGCGGCACTGGGCGGTGGCCCACAACTCCTTGCCGTCCAGGGCCTCCGCGACGGTGGTGCTGAGCACGCCGTCGTACGAAGTGATCTTGCCGTCGTTGATCTGGAGGAGTTCGGTGGACATCCCGAACTTGTGGGCCAGCGGCTGGAGGAGCTGGGTGCGGACCATCTTCGCGGCGCGCTCGACGGCGCCGCCGGAGACCCAGGTGTGCCGGCCGTGGCAGGCCGGGCCGGCCGGCGGCTGGTCGGTGTCGACGCCCGCGACGTGCACCTCCTCGACGCCGAGGGTCTCCTGGACGATCTGCCGCGCCAGGGTGGAGAAGCCCGAACCGGTCTCGACGGCGGCGCAGATGACGGTGGCGACCGAGCCGCTGACCTTGACGGTGGCGGTGGAGACCTCGTCGGTGCCCTCCGCGCCGAGCATGTGCACCATGCCCAGCGCGTAGCCGACGCCGCGGCGCACCGCGCCCGGCTCGCCGGCGCCCTCGGGGCCGCCCGGCAGCAGCCACTCGGCTTCGGGGGTGTCCTTGGGCAGTTCGGGAAGCGGTGCCTCCTTCACGGCGCGCAGGAGTTCGGCGACCGGGGCGGGGCAGGTGACCGTCTGGCCGGTGGGGAGCAGGTCGCCGGTGGCCATGACGTTGCGCAGCCGGATCTCGTCGGGCTCCAGGCCCAGACGGGCGGCCAGCTTGTCCATCTGGCCCTCGTAGGCGGCGCAGACCTGCATCGCGCCCTCGCCGCGTACGTGGCCGGAGGGCGGGTTGTTGGTGCGCACCGCCCAGCCGTCGACGACGGCGTGCGGGACGACGTACGGGCCGCAGGAGAAGGACACCGCGGCGGCGAGCGCGTCGGCGGAGGTGTCGGCGTAGGCGCCGGCGTCCATCAGGATCTGCGCCTCCACCTTGACCAGCTTGCCGTCGCCGTCCGCGTGGTGGCGGTAGCGCAGCAGCGTGGGGTGGCGGTGGGCGTGCGCGAGGAAGGACTCCTCGCGGGTGGCGGCGAGCTTGACGGGGCAGCCCGTGCGCAGCGCCAGCAGGCCGAGCGAGAGCTGGATGCCGGGGTCCTCGCGGTCGGCGGTGGCGCCGGGCACGCCGGTCACCACGACCTTGACCTGCTCCGGATCCAGGCCGAAGGAGGCGGCGGCCAGATCGCGGTCGGTGTGCGGGTCCGTGGAGGCGGTGTAGATCTCCACGCCGCCGTCGGGGCGCGGCACCGCGAGCCCGGCCTCGGCCCCGATGGGCGCCGGGTCCTGGCGGCCGATCCGGTAGAGCCCCTCGACCATCACCTCGCCCACGGCGTCGGCGTCGCCGAAGCGGAGCGGGATGTGCCGGATCAGGTTGCCGTCGGGGTGCAGCGGCTCGGCCTCGAAGGCGAGCTGGGGGTCGGTGACGGCTTCTTGGACCTCGTACTCGACGGCGATGGCGGCGGCGGCCAGCCGGGCCGTGTCGGGGTGGTCGGCGGCCACCGCGGCGATCGGCTCGCCGTGGTGGCGGACCTCGTCCTTGGCGAAGACCGGGCGGTCGGCGGTGCCCCGGCCGTGGCCCGCGTCCCCGGGGACGTCCTCGTGCGTGACGACGACGCGGACGCCCGGCATCTGTGCCGCGGGCGCGGTGTCGATGGACAGGATCCGGGCGCGCGGGTGCGGTGAGCGCAGCACCGCCGCCCACAGCAGTCCCTCGGCCCACAGGTCGGCGGCGTACGGGAAGGTGCCCTCGGTCTTCGCCGGGGCGTCGGCGGGCGGCAGGGAGACGCCCAGGCCGTGCGGCGGTGCCTCGACGGGGATCTGGTCGCCCGCCGCGAGGGTCGCGGTGACGGCACCTGCGCCATCGGACGTGCCGCTCATGCGGAGCCTCCCGTGTGCGGATCCTGGTGGTGCGGGGCGTGGCCCATGGGGTCGGCGGGGCCCGCCTGGTGGGGGATGCGGGCGGTGTCCGCCGGCGCCGCCCCGGCCGGTCCGTCCGCCTCGTCCGACGGGTCCTCCGCCTGGGCGTAGGCGGCCTCCGCGGCCTCCGCACGCTCCTTGACGACCTCCTCGACGGCGTCCAGCACCCCCCGGTAGCCGGAGCAGCGGCACAGGTTGCCGCACAGCGCCTTGCGGGTCTCCAGCTCGCTGGGGGCGTGGTTGCCCTCCAGCAGGTCGTGCACGGTCATCGCCATGCCCGGTACGCAGAAGCCGCACTGCACGGCACCGGAGGCGGCCAGCGCGCGCTGGACGTCGGAGGGCACGCCGTTTTGCGCGAGGCCCTCGACCGTGCGGACCTCGCTGCCCGCCGCGGTGGCCGCGGGCACCAGGCAGGACGCGACGAGCCGTCCGTCCACCTGGACCGAGCAGGCGCCGCACTCGCCCTGGGAGCAGCCGTCCTTGGCGCCGGCCAGGCCGAGGCGCTCGCGCAGCACGTACAGCAGCGACTCGCCGATCCAGGCGTCGGTGACCGGCCGGTCGATGCCGTTCACCCGCAGGACGTAGGAGGCGGCGGGGTGCTCGTCGTGGGCGTCGGCGGCCGCCACGGGGTCGTGGTCCGCGGCGGCGTCGGGCGCGGACGCGGGGGCCTCTGTGTCCGTGGGGCCGGTGGCGTCGGCGAGGGCCGCGCCCTCGTCGGCGGTGCCGGACGGCGCGGTGTCGCCGGTGGCGTCGGCGGGGCCCGCCGCGGCGGCGAGGTCGGCGCCGTCGCCTGGCTCCGCGGGCCCACCGTGGCCGGCGGAGTCGTCGGGCACGCCGGACGCCGCGGGGTCCGCGGACGCGTCGGAGGCCGGCTCGGCGGACGCCGCGGGGTCCGCGGACGCGTCGGAGGCCGGCTCGGCGGACGCCGCGGACTCGGCCACGCCGTCGCCCGGGGCGAACGCGCCGGACCGCTCCGGCCGTTCGCCCTCGGCCGCCGGGGCGTCCCATCCGCCGGCGCCGGCCGGGGCGGGCACGTCCGTCGCGGCGTCGTGCCGGTCCGCCGCCTCGGGCCGCGGCGCGGCGTCGGCGGCCGGCGGCCACTGGGCCAGCGCGTCGGCGGGCAGCGACCAGTGCCCGGTGGCGGAGCCGCCCGCGCCGTACGGGTCGCCGCCCGGCTCGGTGCCGTGGCCCGGGTGCGCCCCCGTGGCGTGGTCGTGGTCCGCGAGGCCGCCGCCGCGCGCGTACGGGTCGCCGGCGGGACCGCCGAACTGATCCGGCACCCCCCCGCCCTGCGGGGCCTCCTGCGCCGGCGTGGCGTGCGTCTGGGCCCCGCTGGTGGCGCTCAGTCCGGTGGTGAAGTTCCAGTGCCCCGTCTGGGCGGCCTCGGCGGGGTCCACGGCCTCGTACGCGCCGGCGCCCGGGTATCCGCCGCCCTGGTGGCCGGCGGCGCCACCGGGACCGGTGAGTCCCTGATGGCCCGTGTGACCCGGGTGGCCCGGATGCTCCGGGTGGCCCGGAAGGTCCGCCCGGCCGCCGGTAAGTCCCGTACGGCCCGTCAGGCCGCCGTCGCCGACCAGGTACTCGCCGGACTCCTCCAGGCCGTCGTCGGCCGCCGCCGGCACCGACCAGGTGCCGGTGCCGCCCGCCTCCGGGCTGCCCGCCACGGGCCAGTCCACCGGCTCGCCGCTCCACGGCCGGGTCGCCTCGGGCGCACCGCCCTGATAGCCCCCGGACGGGCCCTGGTGGGCCGCGGCGTCCATCTGGGCGGCGTACCCGGCGGAGGGGTCGGCGTATCCGGCCGAGGGGTCCGCGAACGGCATCGTCCACTGGCCGGTGGCCGCCGGGTCGGCGTCGGCCCCCGGGACCTGTGGCGCGGCGGTGTGCGAGGCGAAGGAGGACGGCGGGGTGTAGCCGTGGCCGGGCGCGGCGAGCGGGTCGGCGCCCGGGGTGTAGCCGGGCGTGCGGCGGCCGTAGATCCCGGTGGTGAAGCCCTCCGGGAGCTGCACGAAGGCCGTCGCCTCCGACTCGTACTCGCCGCCCTGCGGCAGCGGCTGCCAGCCCTGGTCGGGGTGCGGCTGCTGCGGGTTGCGGTGGTCTGCCTCGCTCATGCCGACACCTCACTTCGCTCGGCCTCGCACGCCGGCGGCGCGCACCTGCTGATGGTTCGCTCGGTGCACTCACTCACGACAGCGCCCTCCCCAGTGCGCGGCGGGCCAGGGCTGCCACCGTACGGCGCAGGTGCAGTGCGGCCGGCGGCAGGGCCGCCGGTTCCGAGCCGTCCTCCGGCGGTGCCGGGTCCGGGATGCAGGCGGCGGCGACGTAGTCGCCGAAGGCGGTCAGCGCCTCGGGGACCAGGCCGCGTTCGCCGTCCCAGTCGATGATCGAGGCCACCCACTGCTCGGCCTCCAGGGGGCGCAGCGGCATGGCGGCGACCGCGCCGACCGCGCAGCGCACACCGCGCCTGGCGGGGTCCAGGACCAGCGCGACCGAGGCGGTGGCGCGGCCGGGGCCGGTGCGTGCGGTGGCCTTGAGGAACGCCTGCGGGGCGTGCAGCAGCGGCACCCGTACGAAGCCGACGAGTTCGCCGGGGTGGAGCATCTCCCGGCCGGCCAGGAGGTGGCTGACCGGGATCTCGCGGCGGGCGCCTCCGGGGCCGGCGACGACCAGCGTGGCTTCCAGGGCGGCGAGCACCGGAAGGGTGTCGCCGGTGGGGGCGGAGCTGACGATGTTGCCGCCGAGGGTGCCGGCGTTGCGGATCTGCGGTGGGCCGGCCGCGCGGGCGGCGGCGGCCAGGCCCGGGATCAGGGCGGCGAAGTCGGGGCGTCCCATGCGGGCGAGGGTCAGTCCGGCGCCGAGCAGCGCATGGCCGTCGAGGTACTGCCAGCCGCGGATCTCGCTGATCCGGCCGAGGCCCACCAGGCCCGCGGGTCTGAGGAGTCCGGCGTTGACCGCCGCCATGAGATCGGTGCCGCCCGCGACGGGCACGGCGGCGGGCATGGCGGTGAGCGCCGCCACCGCCTCGTCGAGCGAGGCCGGCAACGTCACCCTGTGCGACGCGTGCGGTGCGTGCGTGGTCAAGCCAGCTGCCCCTTCCCCGGTGTCCCGGCAGTTCCGCTCCGCCGTACGGTACGTGCTCACTGCCCGGACGTGGCAACTCTGGCACATCTTCCCGGACCCTCGGTGCGAGGGTCCGCCAAGCGACGTTCCGTCCCCGAACGGGTTGCTGGTCCGGTTTCGTCCAGCGCCGCGAGGGCCGGGCATGCCGCCGCGGGCCGCGTCGGGCGGGGGCACGCCCCGTGTGGGGTGCCCGTGACGGCGAGGGCGGCGGCGCGGGGTCCGTCGTGGCGTACCCACCGTCCCAGGGTCCGGCCGCACGAGCGCTCCGCTTGCGCAGGGGCTCACACGTTTGGGGGCGCCCCGTCGATCGGGCGTCCGAGCACGCCGGGGCGTCTGTGCCAGGGGCGGGGGCCGCCGGGCGGGCGGTAGTCGACGCCCAGGGCGTCGAGGCGGGCGTAGTGGACGGCCATCCGCCGGGTGAAGTCCTGGTAGTCGCGGTCGGCCGGGGCCGGCAGCCGCGACCAGGCGACCTCGGCGAAGGCGGCCAGCCGCGGGAAGACCTGGTAGTCCAGGCGCGCCTGGGTGTCCATGACCTCGGTCCAGGCGTTCGCCTGGGTGCCCAGGACGTGCGCGGCCTGGTCGGCCGTCAGCTCGGGCGGCACCGGCTCGAAGCGGTAGACGTCCTCCAGGGTGCGCACGAAGCCGATCGGCACCGGCTCGTCGGGGCAGGAGTGCTGACGGTGGTCCAGATACACCTGCTGTTCGGGGCACATGACGACGTCGTGGCCGGATTTGGCCGCGGCGATCCCGCCCGCGTAGCCGCGCCAGGAGGACACGGCCGCGCCCTCGGCCAGGCCGCCTTCGAGGATCTCGTCCCAGCCGATCAGCCGCCGGCCGCGGTCGGCGAGCCAGCGGTCGAAGTGCCGCATGAACCAGCTCTGCAGCTCGTCCTCGCCGGCGAGGGAGAGTTCGGCGATCCTGGCCTGGGCGGTGGCGGAGGCCCGCCACTGGTCCTTGGGGCACTCGTCGCCGCCCAAGTGCACGAAGGCCGAGGGGAAGAGGCCGAGGACCTCGTCGAGGACGTGCTCGTAGAACCGCAGGACGTTGTCGGTGGGCGCCAGTACGTTGGGGTTGACGCCCCAGGTGTCCCAGACCTTCAGGGAGGTGGTGTCGATGACGTCGGTGTTGCCGAGTTCCGGGTACGCGGCGATGGCGGCCTGCGAGTGTCCGGGGATGTCGATCTCGGGGACGACGGTGATATGCCGCTGGGCGGCGTAGGCGACGATCTCGCGGATGTCGTCGTGGGTGTAGTAGCCGCCGTGCGGGCGCTCGTCCCAGAGGGGGGAGGCGCGGTGGCCGAGTTTGGTGCGCTCGCGCCAGGCGCCGGTCTCGGTCAGCTTGGGGTAGCGCCGGATCTCGATGCGCCAGCCCTGGTCGTCGGTCAGGTGCAGATGCAGGACGTTGAGCTTGTGGGCGGCGAGCAGGTCGAGGTAGCGCAGCACCCCGTCCTTGGGCAGGAAGTGCCGTGCGACATCGAGCAGCATGCCGCGCCAGCCGAAGCGGGGGGCGTCCTCGATGCTCTGCGGCGCCAGGGCGGCGACCGCCCGCGGGGTGAGCGGCGCCCGGCGGAAGGCCTGCGGGCCCAGGAGCTGACGCAGCGTCTGCGCTCCCCAGAAGACGCCGGCCGGGCCGCCGCCGGTGATGCGTACGCCCCAGCGGGCGTCGGCCTCCAGGCGGTAGCCCTCGGCCGGCAGGGCGCCGTCGAGGGCGAGGGCGAGGGTGTCGGTGGCCTCGGCGGAGCCGGACGGCAGCGGGAGGCCGAAGGCCGCGCCGAGGGTGGCGCGCAGCCAGCGCGCGGTGTCCTCGGTGCCGGGCGCGGCGGCCAGCGCGGTGTCCTCGCCGAGGCGGACGGCGCCGAGGCCGGGGCCGTCGACGCTCAGCGGGGCCGGGATCAGGCCGCCGCCAGGTCCGGTGGGGATGTCCGTGTCCGTGTCCGGCATACCGTCAGCCCTTCACCGCGCCGCCCAGGCCCGAGACCGGTCGGCGCTGTCACGAGTACGAAGAAGACCAGCACGGGGATGGTCGTGTCGTCACGGTCGATGCTGCCACGATCCCGCCCCCGTCGTTGCCGTCCGGCCGGAAGAAGACCGGCGGCGCACCCGCATCCGCGTGCGGACCGTCAACTGCCCACGGAGTTCAAGCCCTGGGCTTGCCGTACGCCCAACAGGCCGCCCCCGTAAGGCGGGCGTCGCCGCACGGGCCGTCTCTCCAGGGGGTCGCCGCCGTCCGCCCGCTCCGTCCCGGGAGCGAGGACGGGCCCGGGTCCACGAGGGACCCGGGCCCGTAGCCACCGCGGGGCGGCGCCGCCACCGCCCGGCCGGGGGCCGGGTCGTGCGGCCACTGCCGCTGTCCGGGCGGGACGGCGCGCGGCTGCTACTTCTTGCCGCCGTCCTTGCCGCCCTTGTCCTTGTCGCCACCGGCGCCCATGGACTCGAAGATCTCCTTGCACATGGGGCAGACCGGGTACTTCTTCGGGTCGCGACCCGGGACCCAGACCTTGCCGCACAGCGCCACGACGGGGGTACCGTCGAGCGCGCTCGCCATGATCTTGTCCTTCTGGACGTAGTGGGCGAAGCGCTCGTGGTCGCCGTCGCCGTGCGACACCTGCGGTGTCGGCTCTACGAGGGTCCCCGTACCTGCCCCGCGCTCGGGCTCAAGAGTGCTCATAACTGCCAAGGGTACTCACGCCCGCCGCAACCCGGGAGCGTCGGCCCGCCGCCAGGTGGAGCACGAGACCCGCCGCCGCCACCCCGGCGGCCGCCCACGGCAGCGCGTACGGAGCCAGCCCCGCTCCGAGCGCCAGCCCGCCGAGCGCCGAGCCCACCGCGCTGCCCAGATAGAGCGCCGAGTTGTTCAGCGCGAGGGCGACCGTGCCGCGCTCTCCGGCCACCTCCAGCAGCCGGTGCTGCTGGGGCACCTGCGCCGCCCAGCCCGCCGCGCCCCACGCCACCAGCGCCACCACCGCGCCGGGCAGCGCCGCGGCGGCCAGCGACGGCAGCAGCGCCTGTGCCACGACGATGGTCACCAGCACCCCGGCGACCAGCGCCCGGGTCGCTCCCGTACGGTCCACCAGCGGCCCGGCCAGCACGCTGCCCAGCACCCCGCCGGCGCCCCAGGCCCACAGGTACGGGGCCACCTCGCCGACGCCGCCCGCCGCGGCCAGCACCGGCGCGAGGTAGGTGTACAGCCCGAGGCTGGCCACGGCGGCCAGGAAGGACACCCCGACGACCGGCGCCACCGCGCGGTCCGCGATGGCCGCCAGCCGGGCGCGCACCGGCACCGCGGGCTGCGCCGGGACCTGCGGCAGCAGCGCCGCCAGACCGGCGAGCGCGACCGCGCCGAGGCCGGTGAGCAGCCACATCGTGGCCCGCCAGCCGGTGTGCTCGGCCAGCAGTACCCCGATCGGCACGCCGAGTACGGTGCCCGCGCTCATCCCGCCCATCACCAGGGCCAGCGCCCGCCCGCGCCGCCCGTCCGGCGCCAGCGCGGCGGCCGCGGCGGTGGACAGCGCCGAGTAGACCCCGGCGCCGGCGCCCGCGATCGCCCGGGCGGCCAGCAGCGTGCCCAGCGAGGGGGCGAGGGCCGTGGCGCCGTTGCCGAGGGTGAAGACCGCCAGCGCGACCAGGATCAGCGGCCGGGGCCGTACGCCGGAGAGCAGCCCGGCGACCAGCGGCGCGCAGATCGCGTACGCCAGCGTGAAGACCGTCACCAGCTGGCCCGCCAGCGACACCCGGGTACCGATGTCGTCCGCGAGGACCGGCAGCAGTCCGGCCATCACATACGCGTCCAGGCCGAGGGTGAACGCCCCCAGCGTCAGCAGCCAGACCTTGCGCACCGTGCTCATCTCCCGTGATCGTCCGGAGCGCTGGGTTTTCCACGCGCCCCGGGGTGAACCGACGAGAAAAACGTAGGGAGTCTCCGGATGGCCGGGGAAATGCCCGGTGAGGAGTACTTATGCTGGGGCGGCATGAATGACGACAGCGCGCACCGCGACGCCACAGGCGCTGCGGACCCGGCCCCCGGCTCGTCCCCCGGTCCCGCCCTCGACCCCTTCTGCGACCGCGCCCTCGACGGCATCGAGCTGCGGCATCTGCGCGGCTTTCTCGCCGTCGCGGAGGAGCGCAGCTTCACCCACGCCGCCGACCGGCTGCGGATCGGCCAGCCCGCGCTGACCCGGACCGTCCGGGCGCTGGAGACCACGCTCGGCGCCCGGCTGCTGGACCGTACGACCCGCCGGGTCGACCTCACCGACGCCGGCCGCCGGCTCTACACCGACCTCGCCCCGCTGCTCCCCCGGCTGGCCCTCGCGCTCCGCTCGCCCACCGGGCCGTCGATCCTGCGACTGGGCTTCACCGCGCTGCTGCCCGCCGCCTGCACCGCGCTGGCCGCGGCCTTCGAGGCGGCGACCGGGGCCGGGGTGCGGCTGGTGCGCCGCGACGCCGCGCTCGCCGGGCTGGAGAGCGGGGAGTCGGACATCGTGGTGCTGCGCGGTGAGGTGCCCCAGGACGCCGGGCTGCGCACCGCGGTCCTGCTCCACGAGCCGCGGGTCGCCGCCCTGCCCCGTACCCCCTTCCCCGCGCCAAACCGCGGCGGCACCCGTACGCCGGGCCTTTCGCCGGGCCGCCCCGGGGGCAAGGGCTTCACCGGCGCGCAGCAGGACGCCCTCCGGGCGGTGGCCCGCCGCCGGGTGCTGGACTGGGACGAGCTGGCCGGGCTGCCGCTGGTGGTCAACACCGTCACCGGCAGCACCCGGCCCGAGCTCTGGCCCGCGGACCGGCGCCCTCGCCTGGCCTGTACCGCGGGGAACTTCGACGAGTGGCTGGAGGCGGTCGCCGCCGGGCACGGTGTCGGAGTGGCTCCGGAGCCGGTGGCCGAGCGCCATACGCACCCCGGCATCCGCTACGTACGCCTGAAGAACGCGCCCGCCGTGCCCGTCCATCTGGTGCTGCCCGCCCGCGACGCCCATCCGCTCGCCGAGCGGTTCCTCGCCCTGGCGACCCGGTGACCCGGCAGGCCCGGCGGCCCCGGTACGCCCGGCAGGCCCGTTACGACGCGACCGAGACCCCGCCCCGGTCGCCGGCCGTCAGGCCCAGCTGCGCGGCGAAGGCCAGCGCGGCCTCCGGCCGGACCTCGTACCAGGAATCCTTGTCGCAGACCGCGTCCAGCAGCGCCGCGACGTCCCCCGCGCCGACCGTGCGGGCCTCGGCCGCGGCGAGGAAGGCGTGCACCGCGGGTGCCGCGTCCCGCTCGGTCTCGGTGAGCGCCACGAGGTCCTCCACGATCTTCGCCACCGCGGCGTCCCCCGGCGCGACCCAGCTCATGGCCATCGCCAGGCCGTCGTCCGGCAGCTGGGCGGGGTACGGCGCGCGGGCCCAGGCGCCGTCCTGCCACCAGTAGACGAACCCGAGGAGATTGCCCTCGGCGTCCTCGCGCAACCGCTCCCAGGGCAGCCACGCGGGGCCGCCGGCCAGGAAGTCGATCTGCCGGCCCCCGCTGTGCGTATGGCTGCCGTCCGCGTCCTGGCCGCACAGCACCGCCCGGCCGTCGGGGCACGGCGTCAGCCGCCACCAGTAGCTGCCGCCGGCGTTCCAGCACTGCAGCCCCTTCTCGCCCCAGGAGAACTCGTCCCCGTCGTCCATGGCGGCCGCCACCACCGCCAGCGTCGCGGCGCGCGCCCAGAGCCGCTCCGGGCGGTCCAGGTCCTCGGGCACACTCGGCCTGTGCATGGCGCTCTCCCCCGTCGTCCAGCGCGGCCCCGCCGACGCGGCCGCGCACCGTCCCCTGCCGACTCGAACCATAGCGACGAGGACTGACAATTCCCCATGACGAAGCCGTCACAATAATCCAGCGCTCAACAAAATTCCGGTCCGCGCCCGACCGTTCACCCGTCCGTGCGCCCGGCGCTCAGTTCAGGGACGGATCGTCCGGATACGTCGCGACCATCGCCAGCTCGTTGCGCTGGCGCCGCAGCACCGCGCGCCACAGCTGCTCGGGGTCGGGCGAGGAGACGTCGCCGGGCTCGGACTCGACCACGTACCAGGCGCCCTCCACCAGCTCGTCCTCCAGCTGGCCCGGCCCCCAGCCCGCGTAGCCGGCGAAGATCCGCAGGCTGCCGAGGACCGCCGCGAGGAGTTCGGGCGGCGCCTCCAGGTCGACCAGGCCGATCGCGCCGTGCACCCTGCGCCAGCCCAGCGGCTCGTCACCCGACTGCAGGCCGGTGCGGTCCGCGGCCTGCACACCGGCCGTCTCCTCGCCGTCGCCGGCCGGTCGTGCGCCGCCGTCCGCGGGCGCGGCGCCGCCCTCACCGGACAGGCCGCCGGGCACCACGGCCACGCCGAGCGCCGAGTCCAGCGACACCGGGCCGCCCTGGAAGACCACGCCCGGCTCACCGGCCAGCGCGGCCCAGGGCGCGAGGATGTCCGCGACGCCGACCGGCGTGGGGCGGTTGAGGACCACGCCGAGGGAGCCCTCCTCGTCGTGGTCGAGGAGCAGCACCACCGCGCGGTCGAAGTTCGGATCGGCGAGCGCGGGCGTCGCGACGAGCAGCCGGCCTGTGAGCGAGGACACCTCGGTCATGGGCACATGATCCCGCACTTCCGGCCGAAGCGGGGAGTCAAAGCCCCAGGCCGCGCGAAAGCAGGGCAGGGCGTACGGCGGCAGCGCCGGGCGCACGCCGTTTCCCGCCGGCGGCCGCCGCTCGCCACCCGGCCGGACATTAAGGGCATTCAGTGACGCTTCACCCATAAGGCGATTACGAATCAAAGGCGGACCGTAGCGGAGTGTGTTGTGACAAAGCCATTACATGCTCAGAGCCTGCACGGGCCTACGGACACACCCCCGGCCGCCCTTACCATTTCTGCTTGGCCCTGCCCGTCTCCAGGAACGCGAGATCCATGACCGTCTCTACTGACGACGTACTGCTTGTCCACGGCGGCACCCCGCTGGAGGGCGAGATCCGGGTTCGCGGTGCGAAGAACCTCGTACCCAAGGCCATGGTCGCCGCCCTGCTCGGCAGCGGTCCCAGCCGGCTGCGCAACGTCCCCGACATCCGGGACGTCCGCGTGGTGCGCGGGCTGCTGCAGCTGCACGGCGTCACGGTCCGCCCGGGTGACGAGCCCGGCGAGCTGGTCCTCGACCCCTCGCACGTGGAGAGCGCCAACGTCGCCGACATCGACGCGCACGCCGGCTCCTCGCGGATCCCGATCCTCTTCTGCGGCCCGCTGCTGCACCGCCTCGGCCACGCCTTCATCCCGGGCCTGGGCGGCTGCGACATCGGCGGCCGGCCGGTGGACTTCCACTTCGACGTGCTGCGCCAGTTCGGCGCGAAGATCGAAAAGCGCGCCGACGGGCAGTACCTCGAGGCCCCGCAGCGGCTGCGCGGCTGCAAGATCCGTCTGCCCTACCCGTCGGTCGGCTCGACCGAGCAGGTGCTGCTGACGGCCGTCCTGGCCGAGGGCGTCACCGAGCTGTCGAACGCCGCCGTGGAGCCGGAGATCGAGGACCTGATCTGCGTACTGCAGAAAATGGGCGCGATCATCTCCATGGACACCGACCGGACGATCCGGATCACCGGTGTCGACAAGCTCAACGGCTACACCCACCGCGCCCTCCCCGACCGCCTGGAGGCCGCCTCCTGGGCGTCCGCGGCGCTGGCCACCGAGGGCAACATCTACGTCCGCGGCGCGCAGCAGCGGTCGATGATGACCTTCCTCAACACCTTCCGCAGGGTCGGCGGCGCCTTCGAGATCGACGACGAGGGCATCCGCTTCTGGCACCCGGGCGGCTCGCTCAACGCCATCGCCCTGGAGACCGACGTCCACCCCGGTTTCCAGACCGACTGGCAGCAGCCCCTGGTGGTCGCGCTGACCCAGGCGTCGGGGCTGTCGATCGTCCACGAGACGGTCTACGAGTCCCGGCTCGGCTTCACCTCCGCGCTCAACCAGATGGGCGCGCACATCCAGCTCTACCGCGAGTGCCTGGGCGGCTCCGCCTGCCGCTTCGGCCAGCGCAACTTCCTGCACTCCGCGGTCGTCAGCGGCCCGACCCGGCTCCAGGGCGCCGACCTGGTCATCCCCGACCTGCGCGGCGGCTTCTCGTACCTGATCGCGGCGCTCGCCGCCCAGGGCACCTCCCGGGTCCACGGCATCGACCTGATCAACCGCGGCTACGAGAACTTCATGGAGAAGCTGGTCGAGCTCGGCGCCAAGGTGGAACTGCCGAACGGCGCGCTGCGCAACTGAGCGGCCCGCCGGCCGACGCACCGAAGGGGCGGTCACCCGAGCCGGGTGGCCGCCCCTGGTGCGTCCCGGGAGGCCCGGGCGGTTGCGGGTGCGACGGGTCGAACGCCGCCGCGCGCGGCGCCCCCCGGCCGGTGAGAACCGCGGTACGCCGCACCGCGGCCCCGGCTGCCCCCGGTGGCCGTCGCCTCCACGGCGCCCGCCCTGGCACCCCCAGGCGGCCGTGGCGGCCTCTGAGGGGCGCGTCCGGCGCCGCTCCCGCAGCACGCACAAGGGCGGCCACCCCTGGAAGGGATGGCCGCCCTGTTGTGCCGGTGCGGAGGGCCTTACTTGCCCTTGGCGGCTTCCTTGAGCTTGGAGCCCGCGGAGACCTTCACGCTGTAGCCGGCCGGGATCTGGATCGGGTCGCCGGTCTGCGGGTTGCGCGCGGTGCGAGCGGCACGGTGGGTGCGCTCGAAGGTGAGGAAGCCGGGGATGGTGACCTTCTCGTCGCCCTTGGCGACAACCTCGCCGGTCACCTCGGCGAGGGCGGCCAGAACGGCGTCGGCGTCCTTGCGGGTCACCTCGGCGCGATCGGCCAGAGCGGCCACCAGCTCACTGCGGTTCATGTTTGTACTCCCGTGTTCTTCTTGCCAATGAGGCGTGCCACGCGGCATTGGCCGCATGTAGGGCACAGCGAAGCCGATGCTGCCAGGGTCCTCGGACACTTTCCGGACCCAGGTCTGGTGCCAGACCCTCTCGCCCGGTTACGCATCCTGCCCCTACCTGCGGCGGTAAAGCCAATCCGGCACCCAGCAGGGTCACACGAAAAGCGCCACTGGCTGCACCTGGTGACGCTCCGTGCCGTTCCCGCTTCGTACCGGCCCCAGAAGACGGCGGCCACACACTGCCCGCCACCCTATGGGGCCCCCAACGAGGGCGTGTCGTGCGACGCGCCGTTCTCAGACCGCCGTGGTGGCCGTCACAGCGCCGTCGCCGCTCTTGGCCGCGTCGCGCACCGCCCCGGCCACCGCGCCCGCGACCTTCTCGTTGAAGACGCTGGGGATGATGTAGTTCGGGTTGACCTCGTCCTCCAGGACGACGTCCGCGAGGGCGCCGGCCGCGGCCAGCATCATCTCGGTGTTCACCGTACGGGAGTGGGCGTCGAGCAGGCCCCGGAAGACGCCGGGGAACACCAGGACGTTGTTGATCTGGTTGGGGAAGTCGGAGCGGCCGGTGGCCACCACGGCGGCGGTCTGCCGGGCGATGGCGGGGTCGACCTCGGGGTCGGGGTTGGCAAGTGCGAACACGATCGCGCCGTCGGCCATCTTCGCGACGTCGTCGCCGTCCAGGACGTTGGGCGCGGAGACGCCGATGAAGACGTCCGCGCCGACCACGGCCTCCTTCAGGGTGCCGGTGACGCCCTCGGGGTTGGTGTTGTCGGCGATCCAGCGCAGCGGCGAGTCGGGGTCGGCGTCGACCAGGTCCGTACGGCCGGCGTGCACCACGCCGTGGATGTCGGCGACGACGGCGTGCCGGACGCCGGCGGCGAGCAGCAGCTTGAGGATGGCGGTGCCGGCCGCGCCGGCGCCGGACATCACGACGCGGACGTCCTCGATCTTCTTGCCGACCACGCGCAGCGCGTTGGTGAGCGCGGCGAGCACCACGATGGCGGTGCCGTGCTGGTCGTCGTGGAAGACCGGGATGTCCAGGGCCTCGCGCAGCCGCGCCTCGATCTCGAAGCAGCGGGGCGCGGAGATGTCCTCGAGGTTGATGCCGGCGAAGCCGGGGGCGATGGCCTTGACGATCTCCACGATGGCGTCGGAGTCCTGGGTGTCCAGGCAGATCGGCCAGGCGTCGATGCCGGCGAAGCGCTTGAAGAGGGCCGCCTTGCCCTCCATGACGGGCAGCGCGGCCTTGGGGCCGATGTTGCCCAGGCCCAGCACCGCGGAGCCGTCGGTGACCACCGCGACGCTGTTGCGCTTGATGGTCAGGCGGCGGGCGTCCTCGGGGTTGTCGGCGATGGCCTGGCAGACCCGGGCGACGCCGGGGGTGTAGATCATGGACAGGTCGTCGCGGTTGCGGATGGGGTGCTTCGACGACATCTCGATCTTGCCGCCGAGGTGCATCAGGAACGTACGGTCGGAGACCTTGCCGAGCGAGACGCCCTCGATGCCTCGCAGCTGCTCGACGATCTCGTCGGCGTGGGCGGTGGAGGTCGCCGCGATGGTGACGTCGATGCGGAGCTTCTCATGTCCGGACGCGGTGACGTCGAGGCCGGTCACCGAGCCTCCGTGGGACTCTACGGCCGTGGTGAGCTGGGAGACCGCGGTTCCGCTCGCGGGCACCTCCAGCCGGACCGTCATCGAGTAGGAGACGCTGGGCGCCGTTGCCATGGCCGACTTCCTCTGCTTTCACCGTGTCGCTGGATCGCGTCCGATCGTCGCACCTACCGCCGAGTACGTGGTAGCCGCCCCGTATTGCGAACGTTTTGTTCGCAGGCACTGGGCGGGACCGGAAAACTTCTTCCACCATACGAGAGATGATCGTGCGGGCGGAACCCCTTCGGCGCAGGCGTGAGCACCGCCACGCGAAAACGGCTGCGGGCGCCTCTCCCTGTGGAGAGGCGCCCGCAGCCGACGTTGGCGACACCGACCCGCCATGCTCGCCTCGCGGCAAGTGGTCGCTCGTAGCGACGATGGTTGGGCCCGGGGGCTTGGATCGAGCCGGTGCCGTCACCCAGGCTAACAAACCATCTCCGGAAGCGAATCCCGTCGTGGGGCACCGATTTCCAAGACCGCCCGTACGGCGGTCCGCCCCCGGCCCTTTCAGTCCCGCAGCAGGTCCGGCACCCCCGCCGCGTCCGGCTCGTCGCGCCCGGCGGAGAGCACGGTCAGCTGCTGGGTGGCCCGGGTGAGCGCCACATAGAGCACCCGCAGGCCGGCCGGGGACTCGTCGGCGATCTCGGCCGGCGAGACCACCAGCGTGGCGTCGTACTCCAGGCCCTTGGCCTCCAGGGAGCCCAGCGCCACCACCCGCTCGCCCAGCGGGGCCAGCCAACGGCGGGCCTGCTCGCGGCGGTTCATCGCCACCACGACGCCGACCGTGCCGTCCACCTCGCCCAGCAGCCGCTCGGCCTGTGCCACCGTGGCGCGCGCCAGCGATCCGTCGTCGTCGCGGCCAGCCCCCTGCCCGTCCCCGGCGACCGCGAAGCGGGGCTCGACGCCCGTGGAGCGGACCGCCTTCGGCGACTGCATGCCGGGCATCGCCAGCGCCAGCACCTTGCCGGCCAGGTCGGCGATCTCCGCGGGGTTGCGGTAGTTCACGGTGAGCGTGAAGCGGCGGCGCGGGCGGGTGCCGAGCGCCTCGCGGCGCGCGAGGTCGGCCTCGTCCGGATCGGACCACGACGACTGCGCCGGGTCGCCGACGACGGTCCAGGTGGCGTGCCGGCCACGGCGGCCGACCATCCGCCACTGCATCGGCGTCAGGTCCTGCGCCTCGTCGACGATGACATGGGCGTAGTCGGTGCGCTCCTCCTCCAGCCGCTCGCGCCGGCCGCGGCCGGCGCCGCTGCGGTCCGCGAAGGTCGTCAGCTCCTCCAGGCCCGTCAGGTGGTCCAGCGGGTCGGCCTCGCGCGGGCGGGGCGGGCGTGCGGGCGCACCGAGGATCAGCTGCAGCTCGTCCAGCAGGGCGACGTCGTGCACCGACAGCGGGCCCTGGCCGCGGTCGTCCAACCGCCGCAGGGAGCGGGCGAGTTGGCGCACCTCGCGCGGGTTGAGCAGGCGGCGCGCCCAGCGGCCCAGCAGCCGTTCGTCGGCCATCGACGCCAGGACCGCGCGCGGGGTCAGCTCCGGCCACCAGGACTGGAGGAACTCCTGGAAGTCCGCCTCGGTGGTGAGGTCCTCGTCGAAGCCCTCACGGGCCTCGGCGGCCAGCTCGGGGTCGGTGTAGCGGCGGCCGGCGCCCGACTTGGCCCACAGGGCGTCCAGGATCAGCCGGCGGGCGCGCGGGCGCAGCAGGTTGACCGGGGCGGTGCCGCCGAGGGCCGACTGCCGGATGGCGTGCAGTTCGTCGGCGTCCAGCTCGATGCGGGCGCCGAAGGCGACGACCCGCAGCCGGGCCGGGGCGGGCCGCGCGGCGGCGCCGCGGCTGCGGCGGCCCGACCCGGCCCCGGGGGCGGGTGCGGGTGTGGCCAGGTCCTCCAGGGACAGCTGGGTGTCCCCCGCGGCGGCGGGCGCCGGCCCGGCCGCCGGTGCCGCCAGCTCCAGCGCCCCGCGGGCGGCCTTGCGCAGCAGCTTCTGCATCCGCGAGGAACCCTTGATACGGGCCACCGCCGGCGGGTCGTAGGCGGTGGCCTCGGCCCCGTCGACCAGCGAGCCCAGCGCCCGGATGGCCACCTGGCCCTCCTCGCCGAGGGACGGCAGCACGCCTTCGGTGTAGGCGACCAGCAGCGGCGTCGGGGAGACGATCAGGATGCCGCCCGCGTAGCGGCGCCGGTCCTGGTAGAGGAGGTAGGCGGCGCGGTGCAGGGCGACCGCGGTCTTGCCGGTGCCGGGCCCGCCCTCGACCTCGGTGACGGAGGCGGCGGGGGCGCGGATGACCATGTCCTGCTCGGCCTGGATGGAGGCGACGATGTCGCGCATGGTGTGGCTGCGGGCCCGACCGAGCGCCGCCATCAGCGCGCCGTCGCCGATCGCCGGCAGCTCCCGGCCGTCCAGCGTCGCGGTGACCTCCGGGCGCATCAGATCATCTTCGACGCCGAGGACCCTGCGGCCCTTGGAGCGGATCACGCGCCGGCGCACGACCCGGCCGGGGGCGACCGGGGTGGCGCGGTAGAAGGGCGCGGCGGCCGGCGCCCGCCAGTCGATGACCAGCGGGGAGTAGTCCGCGTCGAGCACGCCGAGGCGGCCGATGTGCAGCGTCTCGGCGATCGCGGCGCGGTTGTCCTCGATGGCGCCGTCGGCGGGCTCGACGGAGGTGTAGGCGCCGTCCGGGCCCTTCTTGCCGTCCTTGCCGAGGAGCAGGTCGATCCGGCCGAAGAGGAAGTCCTCGTACTCGGAATTGAGGCGGTGGAGATGGACGCCGGCCTGGAAGACCTGCGCGTCGCGCTCGGCGAGCGCGCCGGGCGTGCCGACCTGGCCGCGCTTGGCGGCGTCGTCCATCAGGAACTCCGCCTCGTGGATCTTCTCCTCAAGGCGCCGGTAGACGCGGTCCAGGTGCGTCTGCTCGGCTTCGATCTCGCGGTCGCGAACGGAATCCGATGCGTGATCCGGTGCGTGCGTGGCGTTCTGCGCGGCCACCCAGGCCCCCTTCTGCTGTGCGTAGGGCAGCCGTCAACCGTACGCGAACCAGGGGCCCTGCGCACCTGGTGAAAGGGACAAAGTCGGGCGGATTTGGTCGGATGTTGATTCGGGGCGGTACGTCGGGCGTCTTAGACCTTCACGGTGGCCAGGCGCCTGCCCTCCAGCGTGTTGATCTCGAAATGGTCGATGTCGCCGCGGTTGAGGGCCGCGCCGCCGGCCGCGTAGAGGGGCTCGCGGTTCCACTTCGCCGCGCTGCCCTCGATGCCGTAGCCGCCCTGGGGGACCGCCCAGGTCGTGACGGTCTGCCGCCGGCCGTCCTTGCCGACCGCGACCAGGTCGCAGCTGAGCGGCCCCTTGACGTTGGCGAGTTCGAGGACGACCTGGGTGCCCCAGGTGCGGGGCGCCATGGACACGCCTGCCGAGACCTTGGTGACCGGGTCGACGGAGCGGACCTGCTCGCCCTCGGCGTACTGGGCCCGGACGGCACTGGCGAGCGGCGGCGCCGGCTTCTGAGGCTCGCCGCCCTTCAGGGAGAGCGCGGCGAGCGGTCCGCCGACGATCAGCACGACGGCGGCGGCGACCAGGAACAGCCGGCGCCGGGCGCGGCCGCGGCGCACCTCGGTGACCTCGTCGAGGAGCCCGTCCAGCAGCCCGGGGCCGGGCACGGCGGTGAGCGTCTCCACAGTGGGGGCGGACGCCTTGAACTCGGCCAGCACCGGCGTAAGGCCCATGAGCTGCTCCAGTTCGGCGGCGCACCGGTCGCAGCCGGCCAGATGCGCCTCGAACCGTTCCGCGTCGGCGGCGTCCAGGACGCCCAGCGCATAGGCGCCGACGTCGGTGTGCCGGTCCGGCTGCGTGGGCGGGGTCACTCCGTCACTCCTCGTTCCTCAAGCGAGAGCCGCAGGGAGCGCAGCGCGTAGAAGACCCGGGACCGGACGGTCCCGGCCGGCACGCGCAGCACCTCCGCCGCCTCGCTGACCGTACGCTCCTTGAAGTACGTCTCGACAAGGGCCTCTCGGTGGGCCTGGCTCAGGTCGCCCAGCGCCTCGGAGATCGTCATCAGGCGCAGCGCCCGGTCGATCACGTCGGTGGCGGGCATCATCTCCAGTGGCGTCGCGTCGACCTCCTGGGGCCGGGCCTTGCGGCTGCGGTGCCCGTCGATCACGATCCGCCGCGCGACGGTCACGAGCCAGGGGCGGATCGAGCCGGTGGCGCGCTGCAGTTGCTCGGCGTTGCGCCAGGCCCGCACCAGTGTCTCCTGCACCACGTCCTCCGCGCGGTGGCGGTCGCCCGCCACCAGTCGCAGGACGAAGGCGAGGAGCGGGCCCGCGTGCTCGTCATAGAGGGCTCGCATGAGCTCCTCGTCAGGTGTCGTCCTGTCTGCCACGACGGCATCCTTACGCACTCCAACTCCCGGGTCGATAGCGAGGATCGCCCAAGATCGCCGGGGACCTGGCCATGAATCGGACTTGCGGTGAGGAGTACGGACGCTACGGGCGGGGCGTTCAGCGGTCGGCCGAAATATTTTCCGCGGCGGCGGGGGCGGGGGCCCGGGACGGCGGGGCCCCGTCGGCCTCTCCGCGGCGCACCATCGTGCGCCGGCGGTGCCGCGCCACCCGCGCGCGGTTGCCGCACACCTCGCTGGAGCACCAGCGGCGGCGCCGGCCGCGCGAGGTGTCCAGGTAGACCAGCGAGCAGCTCTCGCCCGCGCACTGGCGCAACTGCCCCCGCGCCACCGCGTCGGTCAGCAGCCCGACCGCGTCGCGGGCCACCGCGGCCAGCAGCCCGGCGCAGTCCGGCGGGCCGGGCAGCGTACGGGCCAGGGCGCCGTCGGCGGTGCGCACGGCGCGCGCGGCGGGCGGCTGCCCGGAGGCGGCCGCGGAGTTGAGCAGCGTCAGGTCGCCGTCGGCCGCCCGGCCCCGCAGTTCGTCGTGCACCACCCGGCGCAGCAGCTCGCGCAGCGCCCGGAAGCGGGCGACCCAGCGGCCGTCGACGCCCTCCAGCGGGGCGCCGGGCGGCACCAGCCCCGCGCCGACCAGCCAGACCGTCAACTGCTCGGGGCCGGTGAGGCGTTCGGCCGGGGCACCGCCGGCCGTGGCCACCAGGTCCAGGCAGATCCGCCCGCAGTCGAACCGCAGGTCGCAAGGCGCCGCCATGTGCCTGTCACTCCTTAGGGCCTTCTGCGGCGGGTCGGGGCCGAAGAAGGCCCCGGGAACCCACCACGCGTGTGCTCCCAGAGTGCCCGGCGCGCGGTCCGGCCGGAACCCTCCGGAAGGCGGCCGCCGCCCGGCCGCCCGCACGGCACCCGGCCGCGGGCGGGCGGCGGGACGCCCCGGACGCGCCCTGGCCCGTTCGCGAGCCCCTAAGGGGCGTCGTACTTGTCGGAGTCGGCGTGCGGATCGAGCGACAGCCGGTACCCCCGCTTGACGACCGTCTGGATCAGCTTGGGCGCGCCCAGCGCCACCCTCAGCCGGGCCATCGCGGTCTCCACCGCGTGCTCGTCGCGGCCCGCGCCCGGCAGCGTGCGCAGCAGCTCGGCGCGGGAGACCACCCAGCCCGGGCGGCGGGCCAGCGCGCGCAGCAGCGCCATCCCGGCCGGCGGCACCGGCCGCAGCGCGCCGTCCACCACGGCGGCCTGCCCACGGATCTCCAGCCGCCGCCCGGCCACCGGCAACGGCCGTACCCGGCCGGGCAGTTCCCGGCACAGCAGCTGCACCAGCGGCCCGAGGCGGAAGCGCTCCGGCTGGAGCGTGGCGACGTCGGCCGCCTCCAGAGGCAGCGCGGTCACCGGCCCCACACACACCGGCAGCACCTCCTGCCGCAGCGCCGTCAGCACCTCCGGCTGGATACCGCGCTCCGCGGCGCGGTTCAGCAGCGACGCGGCGGCCGGCGCGCTGGTGAAGGTCACCGCGTCCACGGCGCCGGAGACCACCGCGTCCAGCAGCCGGTCGACCGGGCCGATGTCCTCCGGCGGCATCCAGCGGTAGACGGGGACGCCGACCACCTCCGCGCCGCCGGCCCGCAGCGCCTCGACGAACCCCGGCAGCGGCTCCCCGTGCAGCTGGACGGCCACCCGGCGCCCGGCCACACCCTCCGCCAGCAGCCGCTCCAGCACCTCGGCCATCGACTCGGAGGCCGGTGACCACTTCTCGGTCAGCCCGGCGGCCCGGATCGCGCCGCGCACCTTCGGTCCGCGCGCCAGCAGCTCCACACCGGCCAGCCGGTGCAGCAGCGCCTCGCCCAGGCCCCAGCCCTCGGCGGCCTCGACCCAGCCGCGGAAGCCGATGGCGGTGGTCGCCACGACGACGTCGGGGGCGTCGGCGATCAGGTCCCGGGTCGTGGCGAGCAGTTCGGCGTCGTCCGGCAGCGGGACGATACGCAGCGCGGGCGCGTGCAGCACCTGCGCGCCGCGCCGCTCCAGCAGCGCGCCCAGCTCCTCGGCCCGCCGGGCGGCGGTCACCCCGACCGTGAAGCCGTCCAGCGGCCGGACCGCCGGCCTGCTCGCCGGCTCCGTCTGCCCCTGTTCGCCCTGCTTGTGCTGCTGATCGTGCATGGCCCGCTCCGCCCAGAGTGGTTGTGCTGCGTGCTTGCGCACCGGCCGCCGCGGCTCGGGCGGCACGGGGTGCCAGGGTGCCAAGGCTGCCAACGGCACGTGACAGGCTCGGTCCTCCAGTATTTCCCCGCGGTTACGGCGCCGCGCGCGGCGGCCCGCTCCGGCCACCGCGTACCAGGCCCGGCGAAGGGCGCGGCACGGCGGCCTGGATACGACCGCCGGCCGCGCCGGCCGGCTCAGACCTCCGCGTAGACCGGGCGCCGCTCCCCGTCGGCGGCCGGCGCCGTCCCCGCCGGCGCGGTACGCCGCGCGCGGGCCGCGGGGCGCAGGTACACCGCCCAGGTCACCGTGGCGCACACCACGTAGCAGGCCAGGAACGACACGAACGCGGGCGTGCCCGAACCGGTCGCCGCGAACGACTGCCGGAAGGCGAGGTTGATGCCCAGCCCGCCCAGCGCGCCGACCGCGCCGATCAGCCCCATCGCCGCCCCCGACAGCCGCCGCCCGTGGGCCTCGGCCGCCTCGCCCACCAGTCCGCGCCGCAGCGCCTCGGCCTGGAAGATCCCCGGGATCATCTTGTACGTGGAGCCGTTGCCGAGCCCCGACAGCACGAACAGCGCGATGAACCCGACGAGGAACACCGGCAGCGACCGCACCGCCGAGGCGTAGATCACCACGCCGGTGGCCAGTCCCATCGCCGCGAAGTTCCCCAGCGTGATCCGGGCGCCGCCGAACCGGTCCGCGAGCCGCCCGCCGACCGGCCGGATCAGCGACCCCAGCAGCGGCCCGACGAACGTCAGCGACGCCGCCTGCAGGGGCGTGCGGGCGAACTGGATCTGCAGCACCAGGCCGAAGGCGAAGCTGTAGCCGATGAACGACCCGAACGTGCCGATGTACAGCAGCGACATCACCCAGGTGTGCGGCTCCTTCACGGCGTCGCGGGCCGCTCCGGTGTCGTTCGTCACCGGGGCGAGGTTGTCCATGAACCGCGCCGCGAGCACCGCGGCGAGCACGATCAGCGGCACGTAGACGGCCAGCACGACCCGCGGGTGCCCGGCCCCGGCCGTCCCGATCACCAGCAGCCCCAGCAGCTGGATCACCGGCACCCCGATGTTGCCGCCGCCGGCGTTCAGCCCCAGCGCGACCCCCTTCTTGCGCAGCGGGAAGAAGGAGTTGATGTTCGTCATCGACGAGGCGAAGTTCCCGCCGCCGACCCCCGCCAGCATGGCGACCAGCATGAACGTGGTGTACGAGGTGCCCGGCTCCATCACCACCGCGGCCGCCGCGGTCGGCACCAGCAGCATCGCCGCGCTGACCACCGTCCAGTTGCGCCCCCCGAACAGCGCCACCGCGAAGGTGTAGGGCACCCGGAGCACCGCGCCCACCAGCGTCGGCATCGCCACCAGGAAGAACTTCCCGGCCGGATCGATCCCGTACTGCGGCCCCATGAACAGCACCATCACCGACCACAGGCTCCAGATGGAGAACCCGATGTGCTCGGAGAGCACGGAGAACACCAGGTTCCGCCGGGCGACGCGCTCGCCGGTCTCCCGCCAGAACCCCTCGTCCTCCGGCTCCCAGTGCTCGATCCACCGCCCGCCGCGCCGCGTGCGTGCCTCGGTACCGCCGTGGTCAGAACTGTCGCTACGGGTGCCCGCGGCCTCGGCCGTCATCGCGCCTCCCAGGGAGTCGGGTCATCTGCCCCGAAGGTAGGGACGGCCGGTTTCCGGCGCCGTGGCAGGGAGGTGACCGCCCGGAAACCTTGCGCTCACCGGGAGCGGGGGCGGTGCGTGAGCGACGGCGGACGCCACGGCGTACGCACCGGCGACAGACGCCCTGAAATGCCTCGCACGCCCCCATTCACACTCGTTCGGGGTAATGGATATTGACGTGGACACTGTCAGGATTTCCGTCCCATGCGCCGCTTCCTGCCCTCGGCACGGTCCGTGCCCGGCCTCGGGCGGCGCCCGGGCCCCGTCACCGCGCACCAAGTGGAGTGCTCCCCCACCGTGGATTTCCTCGTCTTCCCCGACCACCCCGCCGGCCAGGCGCTGTGCCGTCTGCTGCCGGCCGGCCCGCCCGCACACCTCCTGCGCCACCCCTCGGGGCGCCCCTGGATCGTCGGCCGCTGGACCGCCGACGAGGTGGTGGCGGCCGAGGCCGGGCCGCGCCGCGCGGTGCTGCTCGGCACCACCTCGGCGGACCCCGGCGCGCTGGCCCGGCTGCTGCCCGGCCCCGGCCACCTCGACGGCATCGGGCAGCGCGCCCGCCGCATCCCGGGCAGCTACGTGCTGCTGACCGCCGCCGAGGGCGACCTGCGCTGCCGCGGCGACCTCGCGACCGTCCACCCCCTCCACCACGCCCGGATCGGCGGCCTCACCGTCGCCGGCAACCGGCCCCAGGACCTGGCCGCGCTCGCCCGCGCCGCGGCCGGCGCGCAACCGCCCTCCGGCACCCCCGGTACCGGCCTCGTCGACGAGGAGTCGCTGGCGCTGCGCCTGCTGTTCCCCTTCGCGCCGCTCCCCCTCGCCCTGCGCCCGCTGTGGCGCTCGGTGCGCGCCGTACCCCCGGGCCATCACCTCACCCTGTACGCCAACGGGCGCCACAGCGTGGCCCGTTGGTGGCAGCCGCCGGAGCCGGACGCCCCGCTGGAGCAGGCCGCGCAGACCGTGCGCCGGGCCCTGACCGACGCGGTCGCCGCCCGCGCCGACCGCGTCCGGCGGGCCGCCCACGGCGCGGCGGGCAGCGGCGGCACGCTCAGCGCCGACCTCTTCGGCACCACCGACTCCGCCGGCCTCGCCTTCCTCGCGGCCCGGGAGGACGTCCACCTGCTCACCACGTCCTGGGGGTGCCGCCACCGCGGCGGCGCCGACACCACCGGCGGCGCCCGCGCCGCGGCCCGCCCCGGCGCCGTACCCCACCCGCGCGAACAGCCGGCCGGCCGCGACCGCTGCCGGCGGTCCTGCCCCTGCGACGGCGAACACCTGGTCCTGCCGTACGCCGAGGCCCCCACCTGGTACACCCCGCCCGACGACCCCGGCCACCCCACCCCCGCCGACCCGGCCGCCCCGCTCGCCGCCTTCCACGAGGCCGCCCGCCTCGCCCACCTCGCCCGCCTGCTCGCCGCGCGCGGCTCCCGGCTGCACCTGGCCGGCGTCGGCGGCGACGCGCTCTTCGCCCACCGCCCCGCGGCCCTCAACTCCCTGGCCCGCAGCGACCCGCGCACCGCCGCCCGGCGCGCCTGGACGGCCCACCACCTGTGCCACTGGAAGGCCCGCGACACCCTGCGCACCCTGCTGGGCGGCCGCTCCTACCCGCGGTGGCTGGCCGGCGGCGCGCTACGGGTGGCCGCCACCTGCCCCCGGACCACCGGCGCCGACTGGGAGGTCCGTGCGGCCCTGCCGCCGTGGACGCACCCGGACGCCGTCGCCGTCGTCCGCCGGCTGCTGCGCGAGGCCGCGGCCGAGGTCCCCGAGCCGTTCGCGCCGCTGCGCTCCCAGCACGAAACCGTCCGGGCCGCCGTCCGCGCCGGGGAGACGGTCCGCGGCATCGCCGCCCTGACCTCCGCCTACGGCATCGGCTACGAGGCGCCGTTCCTGGACGACGCCGTCATCGAGGCGGCGCTCACCCTGCGGCTCGCCGACCGCACCCGGGCCGGCGTCCACACCCCGCTGCTGACCCGCGCCCTGCGCGGCGTCGTCCCCGGCGCCGTACTCTCCCGCGGCACCAGCGTCGGGCCCGACGCCGAGGCCCGGGCGGGGCTGCGCACCCACCGGGGCGCCCTGGCCGCCCTGTGCGAGGACTCGCTGCTCGCCGAACGCGGCCTGATCCGGCCCGGCGTCCTCAAGCACCACCTGACCTCCCGCCAGCCGTCCCCGCACGCCCTGGATCCCACCCTCGCCACCGAGTACTGGCTCCGCGCGCACACCCCGGCCCGCACCCCCGCGCCCGAGGCGCCGGGCCCGGCCCCCAGCGTCCCGGCGCGGCGTCCGCGTCCCGCGGCCCGGAACTAAAGAGCCCCGCCCACCCCCATCACCCGGGCGTCCTCCGGCGGCAGCCACCCGCCGCCGGGGACGGACAGCCACCCGCCCCGCTGGGCGAACTCCCCGGCCGCCGCCCGCAACGCGCCCAGCCCGGGGTGCCGCAGCCCCCGCCGCCACACCATCGACACCGGCGACAGCGGCACCGGGTCGACGAGCGGCCGCAGCACCATCCCCGGCACCTCGATGAACTCCACGCTCGCCAGCACCGACCACCCGCGCTTGCGCACCACCCGCACGAACTCCTGCGAACCCTCGATCTCCGGGAACGGCTCGGCCATCGCGATACCGCGCCCGGCGAACAGCCGCGCCGCCAGCTGGGTCCACTCCGCGGTCTGCGGGTTGCCGGCCGCCGCGTACAGCGTCTCGCCGGCCAGCTCCGCGAGCCGGACCGCGGCGTGCCCGGCCAGCGGATGGTCCGCGCGCAGCAGCACCGCCATCGGCTCCAGCCGCACCGGCTGGTGTGCGAGGCCCGCCCGGACGGCGGGCGGCAGGCCCGCGTACCGCCCGAAGGAGACATCGAGCCGCCCGGCCGCGAGCTCCGCCGCCGCGCCCGTCAGCCCGCTGTGGAAGCGGGCGACCAGCTCGCAGCTGTCCGGAACCCGGCCCCTGGCCTCCTCCAGCACCCGGTGGGCGGTGCCGATCGGGACCCCGACATCGACCAGCAGCGGCCGCTCGGGAGCCGGGGCGAAGGCGGCCGCCAGCTCCTCGTGGGCGGCCAGCACCCGCCGCGCGTACGGCAGCAGCCGCTCGCCGTCCGCGGTCAGCGTCACCTGGCGGGTGGTCCGCACGAACAGCGCCGCGCCCAACTCCCGCTCCAGGCGCCGGATATCGCGGCTGAGCGCCTGCTGGGCGACGTAGAGCCGCCCCGCGGCGCGGGTGAAGTGCAGCTCCTCGGCGACGGCGACGAACGCCCGGAGCAGACGCGGATCGATGGCGAACGGCATCCGGACATCCTGGCAGTGCCCGCCCCCGCCGCGCCCCGCACCCCGATTGACAACGCAGGTGCGTCAATGGGTGCCGATCAGGTGTTGGACCGGCGACCGGGGCAACCGCGACCGTAGAGGCATGATCCTCTTCCTCGCCGCCCGACCGGTGGTCTCCCCCGCGCCCGGCCCCTCCCCCACGCTCGGCCGCGCCCGCGCGGGGGGAGCCCCCTGCGCCGCGGGACCCCGACCGCCCCTGCGCCCGGCCCCGCGCCGCCGCGCCCGGCCCGGCCTGCTCGCCCCCTACCGCCGGATCTTCGCCGTACCGGGCACCCGCGCCTTCACCGCCGCCAACCTCACGGCCCGCCTGCCGATGGGGATGCTCAGCGTCAGCGCGGTGCTGATGATCGCCGGCGTACGCGGCTCCTACGCCCTGGCCGGTGCGGTCACCGCGACCGGGCTGGCGGCGACGGCGCTCGTCGGGCCGTGGACCGCCCGGCTCGTCGACCGCCACGGCCAGGCCCGCATCGCGGTCCCGGCCACCGCACTCGCCGTGCTCGGCTCGCTCTCCCTGCTGCTGTGCCTGCACCTCGGCGCACCCGACTGGACCCTGTTCGCCTCGTACGCCGCCACCGCCACCACCCCCAACACCGGCGGGATGTCCCGCGCCCGCTGGGCGCACCTCTTCCGCGACGACCCGGCCGCCCGGCACACCGCCAACTCCTTCGAACAGGCCGCCGACGAGCTGTGCTTCATGCTCGGGCCGGTACTGGCGACGCTGCTGTGCACCGCGCTCTTCCCGGAGGCCGGCACGGCGGTGGCCGCGGCGCTGCTGCTGACCGGCGTCCTGCTCTTCGCCGCCCAACGCCGCACCGAACCACCGGTGGCCCCACGGACGGCGGACCGCACCCCGGCCCCTACGGCCTCGCTGCTGCGCCGGTCCGGCCTCGCGCCGCTGCTGCTCACCTTCCTGTGCACCGGCGCGATCTTCGGCTCGCTGGAGGTCGTCACCGTCGCCTACGCCGACGACCACGGCATCCGCTCCGCCGCGGGCGGCCTGCTGGCCCTCCAGGCGGCCGGATCCGGCGCCGCCGGACTGCTCTACGGCCTGCTGCGCCCGGCGGCCCGCGCCGCGCACCGCTTCGCGCTGTGCGTCGGCGCGATGGCCGCCCTGATGCTGCTGCCCGCGCTCGCCGCCCGGACCGGGAGCCCGGCGGTGCTGGCGGTCGCGCTCCTGGCGGCCGGTATGGCCACCGCGCCGACCATGGTCACCGGCATGGGGCTGGTCCAGTCCCGCACCCCCGAGGGCCGCCTGAACGAGGGGCTCACGCTCGCCGTGACGGCCCTGCTGGGCGGCATCGCGGCCGGCTCGGCGGCCGGCGGCTGGGCCGTGGAGCACCTGACGGGCCCCGGGCCCGCCTACCTCGTCCCCGCCGCGGCGGCCGCGCTCGCCCTGACCGCGACCCTGCTCGCGCCCCGCCCCCGCTGATTCCGCGGCACGGGCGGGATGCGAAAACGGCCCAGGCCCCGCTCGTCCTGTCGGACAAACGAGGCCTGGGCCGTCACATGGGAATTGTGGAGATGGCGGGAATCGAACCCGCGTCCAACGGTGCGGAACCAGGGCTTCTCCGAGTGCAGTCCGCTGCGATTTTCTCAGCCCCGGAGATCACACGGACAAGTCTCCGACGGGCTCAGTCACTGTTTGATTTCCTTCCAGACCCCGTGACCGGGTCTAGAAGTTTAGTCCCCTAGCTGATGCCAGGATCCGGGTCGGGAACAGCCCCGGGCTGACACTTCGCAAGTCGCTACTTAGGCAGCGAGGGCGAAGGAATCGCGCTTGGTGTTGGCGATTATTGGTTTCGGCATATGGTTTACGAGATCATTGCCGCTTCCTCGACTCGCTTCCCCTGCTTCGACATCCGCTGTCGAAACCGATCATCCCCATGTTGATTTATCAAGGTGGTGACTGCGCCCCTCAGTGGGGTGCGGAGCCATCGTACGTGAACAACGCATGAGGTCGCCAGCGTATTTCCCCGCGGCCGGACGGCCGGGCCGGCCGGCCCGCGGACCTCAGGCCCGCTGCCGGCGGCGGGCCGCCGAGACCGCGCGGTCCGCCTCGCGGCGGTCCTGCTGCTCGCGGAGCGTCTGCCGCTTGTCGTACTCCTTCTTGCCCTTGGCCAGCGCGATCTCGACCTTGGCCCGGCCGTCCTTGAAGTAGAGGGCCAGCGGCACGATCGTGTGCCCCGACTCCTGGCTCTTGGACTCCAGCTTGTCGATCTCGGCGCGGTGCATCAGCAGCTTCCGCTTGCGCCGGGCCGCGTGGTTGGTCCAGGTGCCCTGGGCGTATTCGGGGATATGTACGTTGTGCAGCCAGGCCTCGTTGCCGTCGATCTGGATGAAACCGTCCACCAGCGACGCCCGGCCCTGGCGCAGCGACTTCACCTCGGTGCCGGTCAGCACCAGGCCACACTCATAGGTGTCCAGAATGTGGTAGTCGTGCCGCGCCTTCTTGTGCTGCGCCACGAGCTTGCGCCCGGGGTTGCCCTTGTCCTTAGTCTGCTTGCTCATAGTGCCGCCATTTTCGCACTAAGCACCGGTCCCGAGGCCACTCAATACTGTGCGGGCCCGTTTCTCGGCCTGGTCGGCGACGACCAGGTCGGGGGTGATGCCGGCGCCGTCCACGGCCCGCCCGGACGGAGTGCGGTAGTGGCCCACGGTCAGCTCGGCGACCGAGCCGTCGGGCAGCCGGCTGGGCATCTGCACCGAGCCCTTGCCGAAGGTCGGCGAACCCACCACGACCGCCCGGCCGCGGTCCTGCAGCGCGCCGGCCAGCAGCTCGGCGGCGCTCATCGTCCCGCCGTCGACCAGCACGACGAGCGGGAGGCGGGTGTTGCCGCCGCGCTCGGCGTACAGGGCGCGCTGGCTGCCCCGCATGTCGTACGTGGCGACCAGGCCGCCGTCGAGGAACGCGGAGGCGGTGGCGACGGACTCGGTGACCAGACCGCCGGTGTTGCCGCGCAGGTCGAGCAGCAGACCGCCGCGGCCAAAGGCCCCGCGCACCGCGCGGCGGACCGCCACACCGGTGCCCTTGGCGAACGCGGCGATCTTGACGCGGGTCGGTCCGTGCGCTCCGGCGGGCCGGTCGGCGACGACGTTCTGGGTCCGCAGCCGGGTGCGGTGCAGGGTCACGCTCCAGTGGCGGGCACCGCGCTCCAGGTCCAGCCGCACGGGCGTACCGGCGGCCGATCCGCCGGCGCCGTGCGGGGCGGACCCGCGCAGCCGGGCGACGATCTCGGTGACCGGCCTTCCCCGGGTGGCCCGGCCGTCGACGGCGTGCAGCCGGTCACCCACCTCGACGCCGGCCCGTGCGGCGGGACCGCCGGGCTGGACCCGCGACACCTCGGTCCGGCCGCCCGCCGCCTGGCGCACCCACAGGCCGACACCGACGTACGCGCCGTCCAACTGCTCCTGGAAGGACTCGAACTCGCCCGGTGTGTAGATCGTCGACCAGCGGTCGCCGCTGCGGCTGACGACCTCGGCGGCGGCCTGGGAACCGGACTTCCCGTCCTCGATGGCTTCGCTCGCGGCCCGCTCGACGGCCGCGCGGTCGGCGGTGGCGGCGTCGGGTGCGTGCGCCCCGAAGGCGGTGCGGTCCGCGGCCGTACGGCTCGCGGCGCTCTCGCCGTGATCGCTCCAGGTGCCGGTCGCCGCACCGGTGGCGAGCACGCTGGCGAGAAACAACGTCAGGGCCGCCCCGCGGCGAATGCGGCGGGGCCGGTCGTACGAACACGGGCCCGACATGCCGGTGAGTCTAGGGGACAAAGGGGCGCCGCACGGCGAGTTGACCGTACGGCGCCCTTGGCAAAGCTCACACCTTGAGGTACTTGCGGCTCACACCTTGAGGTACTTGCGCAGCGCGAAGAACGCGGCGAGCGCGGGCATCAGCAGACCGATCAGCAGCACCAGCGGCAGGACCGCCACCACCGAGTCCCAGCCGATGAAGTTGATCACCTGGATCTTCTCCGCCAGCCAGTTGTTGACCAGGATGTACTTGCCACCGGCGATCAGCACACAGGCGAGAGCCGCGCCGAGCAGGCCCGCGATGGCCGCCTCCAGGATGAACGGCATCTGGATGTAGAAGCTGGACGCGCCCACCAGCCGCATGATCCCGGTCTCCCGCCGCCGGCTGAAGGCGGAGACCCGTACGGTGTTGACGATCAGCAGCAGCGCCACGATCAGCATCAGCACCATGACCCCGATCGCCGCCCAGTTCATGCCGTTGAGGAGGTTGAACAGCGGCTCGACGGTGTCCCGTTGGTCCTGCACCTCCTGGACACCGGGCCGCTCGGAGAACGCCGACTTGATGACCGTGAACTTCGTCGGGTCCTTGAGCTTGACCCGGAAGGACTCCGGCAGCTGGTCGGGCGTCACCAGGCCGGCGACCGGCGTGTCGCCGAACTGCTCCTTGTAGTGCTTGTAGGCCTGGTCGCTGGACTCGTAGGTCACGTTCTGCACGATCGGCAGGTTGTTCAGCTCGGTCTTGATGTCGTCCTTCTGCTGCTGGGTGGCCGCACCCTTGGCACAGTTGGCGCCGGTTTCGGCGTCGTTCTTGTTGCAGAAGAAGATGGAGACGTTGACCTTGTCGTACCAGTAGCCCTTCATCGTGCTGACCTGGTCGCGCATCAGCAGCGAGGCGCCGAACAGGCCCAGCGAGAGGGCCACGGAGACGATGACGGCGAACGTCATCGTGAGGTTTCGGCGGAGACCGACGCCGATCTCCGACAGGACGAACTGGGCGCGCATGGCGTCCTTTCAGTACTGGGGGCCGTACACGCTTAGTGCTGGTAGCCGTACACGCCGCGCGACTGGTCGCGGACGAGCCGGCCCTTTTCGAGTTCCATGACCCGCTTGCGCATCTGGTCGACGATCTGCTGGTCGTGGGTGGCCATGACCACCGTCGTACCGGTCCGGTTGATCCGGTCCAGCAGCTTCATGATGCCGACCGAGGTCTGCGGGTCGAGGTTGCCGGTGGGCTCGTCCGCGATCAGCAGCATCGGGCGGTTGACGAACGCCCGCGCGATGGCGACGCGCTGCTGCTCACCACCGGAGAGCTCGCCCGGCATGCGGTCCTCCTTGCCGCCGAGGCCGACGAGTTCGAGGACCTCGGGGACCGTCTTGCGGATCTGGCCGCGCGGCTTGCCGATGACCTCCAGGGCGAAGGCGACGTTCTCCCCGACGGTCTTGTTGGGGAGCAGCCGGAAGTCCTGGAAGACCGTGCCCACCTGGCGCCGCATCTGCGGGACCTTCCAGTTGGAGAGCTTGCCGAGGTCCTTGCCGAGCACGTGCACATGGCCATGGCTGGCCCGTTCCTCGCGCAGCAGCAGCCGCAGGAAGGTGGACTTGCCGGAGCCCGAGGAGCCCACCAGGAAGACGAACTCGCCGCGCTCGATCTCGAGCGAGACGTCCCTGAGCGCGGGACGGTTCTGCTTCGGGTAGGTCTTGGAGACGTTGTCGAATCGGATCACAGATGCACCACGGTCGACCTGGATAGGGGCACGGTTGCCGAGTTGCGGCTCCCGTCGGTGTGCGTGACCATACGCGAACCTCGCAGCACGGTGCAGTCGCCGTGGGCGGTTGGTGCGTTTATTCACGGCATCTACGGGACAAAAGGCGCACAATCTCGCGGGGCGCGCCGTTCCCTCCAGGAGCTGGCACAGTGGTAGGGGGAACCAATGCGCCGTCCGGTGCGTTGGTGCAGTGGAGAAGGAGGTCGCATGACGTACGACCGACTGGTGTGCGCCAGCTGCGCGGCCCCTGTGAGCGAGGGCCGCTGCCCTGTGTGCCGGGCCAGCAGAGAACGGCTCCAGCAGCAGGCGGGCGGTATCTTCGCCCAGCTCAGCCCCGCGATGCTGGTGGCTTTGATGATCGCGCTGTTCGCGGTCGGTGTACTGCTCCACCAGGCCGTCTGACGCGCCTACCGGCGCCGGAAACCGGATCGCACGCACCGCGACCGACAACGGCTCCGCCCCGGGGCACCACGACGCGGGGCCACACGAACGCCGAGGGGCCCGGGACGCGCTTGCGTCCCGGGCCCCTCGTGGTGCCGCGTCAGCGTCAGGCCGCTGCCGCGCCGCCACCGTTCTTGTTGATCAGACGGGGCAGCATACGGAAGCCGACACCGCCCGCGATCATCGTCGCCGCACCGATGAGCAGGACGGTGGTACCGGAGGAACCGGTCTCCGCCAGCTCGCCGCCCTTGGCCTGCTGCTTGGCCTGGCCGGGGGTGTCGCCGATCTGCTCCTTGCCCTGGCCGGGCTGCTCGATCGGCTTGGAGCCCTCGTTGTCGGTGCCGGTACCGGTGGAGTCACCGCTGGTGTTGCCACCGGAGCTGTCGCTCCCACCGGAGCTGTCGCTGCCGCCGGCGCTCACGCTGCCGCCGGAGTTACCGCCCGAGTTGTGGCCACCGGAGTTACCGCCCGAGTTGCCACCGGAGTTACCGCCGGAGTTGCCGCCCGAGTTGCCGCCGTCGGTCGTACCGCCGTCGGAGGAACCGCCGTCGACCGAACCGCCGTCGGAGGAGCCGCCGTCGGTCGTACCACCGTCGACGGTGCCGCCGTCGACGGAACCGCCGTCGGAGGAGCCGCCGTCGGTCGTACCGCCGTCGATGGTGCCGCCGTCGACCGAACCGCCGTCCGAACCACCGATCTCGCCGGAGGTCGTGCCGCCGTCGTCACCGCCGGTGGTGCCACCGTCGTCCGAACCGCCGGTGTCGCCACCGGAGTCGCCGCCGCCGATGATCCCGCCGATGATGCCGCCGATGATCCCGCCGTCGCTGCCGCCGGTGTCACCCGGGCTGGCCGCGGAGGCGGCGCCGGCCGCGGTGAGCGACGCACCCGCCGCGATCACCGCACCGGCCGCAATGCGCGCTACGCGCAGCCGCGTCTTCTTCGTCATGTACTGCTACCCCCAGTAGCTGAACTCGTCATTGGAGCACCGCTGTGTGGGGCGACGAGCCGATGGGGGTACGCGAGTTTTGGCCACGGACTGCCGACTGGCCACTCATCTCCCCGTTCATACACGCGCCCCAGAACATACGCATGCCGCGCTCAGCCTTCCCAGTCAGGCCGACATCGTCAAGGTCGAATAAAGTCCCGATGCCCGAATTGCCGAGGGATGGGCGGTACATGGACATACGACTGTGACCAAACCGCCACAGCAAAAACAACTGCCTCCCCGAGGGAGGCAGTTGTTTCGCGTGTTTTCCGGCCCGAGCCGCTACTTCTCCTGCTGCTTGCGCCAGCGGATTCCGGCCTCCAGGAAGCCGTCGATGTCGCCGTCCAGCACAGCGGTGGGGTTGCCGACCTCGAACTCGGTCCGCAGGTCCTTGACCATCTGGTACGGGTGCAGGACGTAGGAACGCATCTGGTTGCCCCAGGAGTTGCCGCCGTCGCCCTTGAGCGCGTCCATCTTGGCCTGCTCCTCCTGGCGGCGGCGCTCCAGGAGCTTGGCCTGCAGGACGTTCATCGCGGTCGCCTTGTTCTGGATCTGCGAGCGCTCGTTCTGGCAGGAGACGACGATGCCAGTGGGGATGTGCGTCAGCCGGACCGCGGAGTCGGTGGTGTTGACGCCCTGGCCGCCGGGGCCCGAGGAGCGGTACACATCCACCCGCAGCTCCGACTCGTCGATCTCGATGTGGTCGGTCTGCTCGACGACGGGCAGCACCTCGACACCGGCGAACGACGTCTGGCGACGGCCCTGGTTGTCGAACGGCGAGATGCGCACCAGGCGGTGCGTGCCCTGCTCGACGGAGAGCGTGCCGTAGGCGTAGGGGACGTTCACCGCGAAGGTGGTCGACTTGATGCCGGCCTCTTCCGCGTACGAGGTCTCGTACAGCTCGGTCTTGTAGCCGTGCCGCTCGGCCCAGCGCAGATACATCCGCTGCAGCTTCTCGGCGAAGTCGGCGGCGTCCACGCCACCGGCCTCGGCGCGGATGTTGACGAGCGCCTCGCGGGAGTCGTACTCGCCGGACAGGAGGGTGCGCACCTCCAGCTCCTCGACGGCCTTGCGGACCTCTTCGAGCTCCGCCTCGGCCTCGGCGCGGGTCTCTTCGTCGCCCTCGGCCTCGGCCAGCTCGAAGAGCACCTCGAGGTCGTCGACCCGGCCGCGCAGCTCCTCGGCGCGGCGCAGCTGGCCCTGGAGGTAGGACAGCTGGCTGGTCACCTTCTGAGCGCTCTCCGGGTCGTCCCACAGGGACGGCGCCGCCGCTTGCTCCTCAAGCACGGCGATGTCGGCCCTCATCTTGTCGAGGTCCAGGACGGCCTCGATCGACCCCATGGTCGAGGAGAGGGACTTCAGCTCTTCGGATACATCGACGACTGCCACGCACCCAGCCTAACGGCTACCACCGGCAACCTGACCCGCCCCGGCGGACCGGGCCCCCGAAGGGCGTGTCCCCGCCGGAGGACGCGCCCCACCCGGGGTCGTCACACGGTCACGGAGCGTCCGGCTCCGACTGGTGGACACCCGGTGTGGCGTCGCCGGCGTCGTCGTCCCCCGAGGCCAGCCAGCCGCCCAGCCCCGCCGCCACGACCACCACCGCGGCGGCCGCGCCGAGCCTGGTCCGGCGCCGGCGCAGCGCCTCCGGCGACGCACGGTGCCGGGCCGAGCCCGCCCTGCGCTCCCCGGCCGCCCGGGGGGCGCGGGCGGTGCCGTGCGCGCCGCCCGCCAGCTCGTCGGGGCCGGGGACCCGCATGCTGGTGTGCGTCTCCCGATTGGAGTCCGGGGCCGAGCCCTGGACCAGGGGGACCGCGCCGCGCGGCGGCGTGGCCTCACCCGCCACCGGGGGGTAGAACGATTCCTCGCGGGACCTGCCGGCCGCGGCCTCCTGCTCGTCCTCCGGCTGCTCGTCGTCCGGCTCGTCGATGTCCAGCGGCGGCATACCGGCCAGTCCGGGCAGCAGCTCGCGCAGCCGGGCGGCCAGCTCCGGGGCCCGCAGCCGGGAGGCGGGCGCCTTGGCCAGGCACTGCAGCAGCAGCTGCCACAGCTCGTCGGGGATGCCGGGCAGCGGCGCCACGCTCTCGGTGACATGGCGGCGCAGCACCGCCCCGGGGTGGCCTCCCCCGAAGGGCGTGAACCCGGCGAGCATCTCGTACAGGACCGTCGCCAGCGCGTAGACGTCCACGGAGGCGCGCGGCGGCAGGCCCTCGATGATCTCCGGGGCGAGGTAGTCGGGGGTGCCGATGACCTTGGTCGAGCGAAGCGGGACGGCGCTCCCCCCGGCCGGAGTCCCCCGGCTGCCGCCGGGAGGTGCCCCCAGGGGAAGGGTGCGGCGCGGCGAGTCGACGAGCCGGGCGATGCCGAAGTCGGTCAGCAGAGCGGGGTGCGCGCCACCGGGGCCGAGCGGGCCCTGCATGTCCAGCAGGACGTTCTCGGGCTTGACGTCGCGGTGCACGATGCGGGCGGTGTGCGCGGCGGCGAGCCCGTCGGCGACGTCCGCGGCGATCGCCACCGCGGCCTCCGGGGCCAGCCTGCGCTCCCGCTCCAGACGGGTGCGCAGGTCGGTCCCCCGTACGAGGTCCATCACCAGCGCCAGGTCGTTGCCGTCGACGACCAGGTCGCGCACGCCGACGACATGCGGGTCCTCCAGGCCCAGCAGCGCCGCCCGCTCCTGCACGAAGCGGCCGACGAGCTCCTGGTCGGAGGCGAGGTCCTCACGCAACAGCTTGATGGCCACGGCCCCTTCGGGACCCTCGCCCAGCCATACCGTGCCGGCGCTGCCGCGCCCCAGGATCTGGTGGGCGGTGTACCGGCTGCCGATCTTCCGTGCCAAGACTGCTCCGACGTGTCGGGCCCCCGAGCGTCCTGCGGGGGCTGAGGTTGGCGTCAAAGCTACGCGGATGCCACCGGGTTCATTGCCCCGGACGGCGGCAACCTTCACTTCTGTGAGCGAAATTGCCCGCAAGAACCCCTAAGAAGTCGACAAATCAACGAAGCCGCCCGCGGAGCCGCCGTGCGGCGCACGGGGACCACGGGCGGCCGGCGTCAGCCGCCGAGCTTGTTCACGAACTGCTCGACGTCGCGGTACGTGTGCCCGATCTGGGAGAAGAAGCCGCGGGTCGTGCCGATCCACTCCTGGAGCGGGGTGAGCTCCCAGACCAGCCAGGCGGCCACGAACAGCAGTATCAGCGTGACCAGGCAGCCCTTGAGGCAGCCGAGACCGGGGATCTTCATCGGGTTGGCGCTGCGCTGACGGGGCTCCCGCCGGGGCCGGGGCTCCGGCGCGGGCGGCCGCTGCGGCTCGTAGCGCTGCGGCGGCGGCTCCTGGCGGCGCTGCGGGGCCTGCGGCCGCTGCTGCGCGTACGGCACCGGAGCGGGCTGCTGGCGGTACTGCGGCGGCTGCTGCGGGGCGGCCGGGCGGCGCTGCGGGCGGCGGCGCAGCGGGTCCTGCGTGGGGTCCAGGTACTGCACCTGGGTCTGCTCGTTGCGGTCGCGGGCGGCCCGCATCTGCGACTCCCACGGATGGGGGCCGTCGGGCTCCGGCGGGCCACCGGCCGGCGCGCCAATGGGCATCGGCGGCATCGCGCGGGTCGGATCGGCGTCCCGTCCACCGGGGCCGCCGGTGGACGGCAGCACGCTGGTGGCCGCCGCCGGGTCGTAGCCGCCGGCGCCGGGGCCCGAGGGAAGCACCTGGGTGGGCTCGGCGTCGCCTCCGGCGGCCTGGCCGCCGTCCGCGCCGGTACCGGGGACGGACGCGGGCGCCGGGTCGGGGGCGAGCAGCGCGGCGACGCCGAGCGCCGCCTCGGCCTGCGCGGGGGTGGCGTGCACGCCGATCCCGGAGGCGACGGTGCGCAGCGCCCGGGCGAGGTTCTCGGCGCTGGGCCGCTCCTCGGGGCGCTTGCTCAGGCAGCGCTCTATCACCGTCCACAGCGGCTCGGGAAGCGTGCTGGGGCGGCGCGGCTCCTCGCTCAGGTGGCGGTGCAGCACCTCCAGGGCGGTCGACCCCGCGAACGGGGGACGGCCGGTGACCAGCTCGTACAGCAGGATGCCGGCGCCGTAGACGTCCACCGCGGAGGTCTGCGGACGGCCCTCGGCGGACTCCGGGGCCACATAGGCGGGGGTCCCGACGAACTCGTGGGTGCGGGTCAGGCCCGGGGAGTCGGCGAGCCGGGCGATGCCGAAGTCCGTCAGCATCGGATGCATCTCGCCGCCGTCGGCCCCGGCCAGCAGGACGTTGGCGGGCTTGAGGTCGCGGTGCACCACGCCGTCGGCGTGGCTGGCGGCCAGCGCGTCGGCGATCTGGGCGGTCAGCAGGGCGGCCGCCACCGGGCTGAAGGGGCCGTTGTCGCGCAGATAGCGGTGCAGGTCGGGACCGTCGACCAGGTCCATGACCAGCGCGAGCAGATCGCCCTCGACGACCAGGTCCCGGGTGCGGACGATGTTGGGGTGGGTCAGCCGCAGCAGGACGGAGCGCTCGCGCAGGAAGCGCATCACCACGTCCGCGTCGTGCGCCAGCTCCTCCTTGAGGACCTTGATCGCGACCGTCTCACCGGGCTGTCCTGCCACGGCGGCCTCGGCGCCCGCCGTCTCCCGCTGGCGGGCACGCCAGACGGTGCCCGTGGCGCCGCGTCCCAGCGGCTCCTCGAGCAGGTACTTGCTGCCTACCGGCCGCACGTCATGCGCTCCCTGGTCGTGATGGATCTCTTGCCTGGCCCGCTGGGTCAGCCGCGGCCGTCCGATCCACTGTAGTGCCGTCGCACAAGCTTTTCGGTCCGGCGGACCGGGCGGGGCTTGTGGGGAAGACGCGCGTTTCGGACAGATGGTTGCCCACTGCCGCCGGCGCCCGCCCGGCGGGCCGCACCACCCGATCGGGGATGGTTCCGAGATGACCATGGCAGTGCGAATCCGGCCGGGCACCGCGTACAAGCAGGCACTTTTTCGTCCTTAGAAGACCAATCAAGATCACTGATTGACGGTCGGCGGGCGTGTTGTCAGTGGCAGGTGCGAGGATGCACCCAGCACGAAGCGGTGGGGGCGCGGTCTTTGTCGCGGCGTGCACTTGGGACTTGTACGTGCCGACGTGCTCGGGCTGGCGGGGGGAGCGAGCGGCCCCCTGCCGGAGCCCCGGCAGAAGGGACCGTTGACGGCGATGCAGATCCGGCTGACCGTCCTCGGGCCGCGCAGCGGCCACACCACACGGGCCTGCGACGTGCTCGTGACGGCTCCCGCCGGCACCGCCCTGGCGGCCGTGGCCGGCTCGCTCGCGGCCTCCGTGGCGGGCGCCGGCGCGGAGGCCGGCAGCGGCCCCGTCGTGCTGTACGCCGGCGCCGAGCGCCTCGACCCGCAGCGCGCCGCGATCGGCGAGCCCCCGCTGATCGACGGCGCGGTGCTCTCCCTCCAGGGCCCCGGCCCCGCCCCCGCCCACGGCCTGCCCCACGGCACCGCGCGGCTGCGCGTCGTCTCCGGGCCCGACGCCGGCGGCGTCCATCTGCTGCACGGCGGCCAGATCCGCATCGGCCGCTCCGCCGACGCGGACGTCCCCCTCGACGACCCGGACGTCTCCCGGCTGCACTGCGCCGTGACGGTCGAGCCGGACGGCTCGGTGCACGTCGCCGACCTGCGCTCCACCAACGGCACCGTCATCGACGGCGGCGACCTCGGTGAACGGCCCGCTCCGCTGCGGCCCGGCGCCCTGCTGCGCATCGGCGAATCCGCCCTGCGCCTCCAGTCCGCCCCCAGCACCCCGGACCCCGCCCTGCGGACCACCCCCGACGGCGAGGGGCAGCTGCGCATCGCCCCGGGCACGGACGGCTCCCGAACCGGGGACGGCGCGGACACCCCGCCCGGCGCGTACGGCCACGGCCTCCAGGGCGCCGCCGCGGCCGCCTCCGTACCCCCGCCCCGCACCGCACCGCCCACGGGCCCGGCGACACGACGCGACACACCCCTGCGCGGCACTCCCACGCAGGACGCCTGGTCATCGCCCGGCACCCCGGACGGCCACGGCTACAGCGCCCCGTACGGCGGCGCCACCGACGCCCTCCCCGACGCCGCCACCGCCCACGGCTACGGCCACGGCTTCGACCACACCACCGGCACCGCCGACGGATTCGGCCCCGCCTTCCGCGAGGAGCCGGCCGACGGCGCCCCCACCGGTGCGCAGGACCTGACGCACGGCGGACAGCGGGCGCTGGCGCCCGGCGACGAGGCACCCGGCGACGAGGCACCCCGCAAGGGCGGCCGGCGGGGCGGGATCGGCGCCTGGGCGCGGCGGCTGGCCGGCGGCCGGCCCGCCGTGGAGCGCCCGGAGGACGCCCGTACCGACTTCGCCGGCCGCTACGAGCCGACCGGCGCCCCCGCCCCCTCCCCCGCGGCAGCCACCGGCGGCGCGGAGGGCGCCGCGGGTCCCTCCGGGCCGGCCGAGCACGAGCGCTGGCCGGACCCCGCCGCGGTCCTGCTCACCGCGCTCGGCCCGGGGCCCCGGCTCTGGGAGCGCGGCCGGGACCACCCCGACGCCCTGGCCGTCCGCCTGGGGACGGCCAGCCGCGGCGGCGGCCGGAGCGCCGTACCGGTCACCGTCGAGCTGCGCCGGGCGGGCTCCCTGGGCCTGGCCGGACCGCGCGCCCGGCTCGCCGGGCTGGCCCGCTCCGCCGTCGCCCAGCTCGCCGCCCTGCACTCCCCCGGCACCCTCGACATCGTGCTGATCAGCGCGGACCGGGCGCGCGGCACCGAGGAGCGGGTGGCGGACTGGTCCTGGCTGGGCTGGCTGCCGCACGTCCGCCCCGCACACGGCCAGGACTGCCGGCTGCTGCTCGCCTACGACCGGGAGCAGGCCACGGCCCGCACCTCCGAGCTGGTACGGCGGCTCGACGACAGCCCGCTGGGCCCCGGCTGGGCCAGCGCCGAACGCGCCGAGATCGCCTCCGCCGCCGCCCGCCACCAGGGCCCGTACACCCTGGTGATCGTGGACGGCGACCCCGGCTCGTCGGCGCTGCGCGAGACCACCGCCCGCCTCGCGTCGGGCGGCCCGGCGGCCGGTATCCACCTCCTGTGCCTGGCGGAGACCCCGGCCGCCTCCCCCGCCTTCCCGCTGGCCTCGACGTACGAGGCGGCCCGCACGGCGTCACCCGCCTTCGGCGAGTGCGGAGCGGTCGCGGTGCTCAGCGGCGATGTCGCCACGGCGCTGCGCGTGGTCCAGCCGGGCTCCGGGCCGAACGGCACGGTCGCGACCGTCGACGCGGTCTCCGTCGCCTGGGCGGACCGCTTCGCGCGGGCGCTGGCGCCGCTGCGCGAGACCGACGCCGCGGCCACCGCCGACGGCTCCGCGGTCCCCCGCGCGGCCGTCCCGCTACCCGATTCGGCGCGGCTGCTGGACGAGCTGGGGCTGGCCCGCGCCACCCCGGCGTCGCTGATGGCCCGTTGGGCCGCCACCCTGGACACCGACCGGGCCGGCGCCGCCGCGGTGCTCGGCGCGGGACCGCACGGCCCGCTCCACGCCGACCTCGCCGCCGACGGCTCGCATCTGCTCCTGGAGGGCGCGCCGGCCACCGGCAAGACCGAGCTGCTGCGTTCGATGGCGGCGTCGCTGGCCGCCGCCGACCGCCCGGATCTGCTGTCGCTGGTGCTGGTGGACGGCGGCGGCAGCGAACGCGGCGAGGGACTGCGGGTGTGCACGGACCTGCCGCACGTCACGACGTACCTCGCCGCCTCGGACCCGGTCCGGATGCGGGAGTTCGCCCAGGCGCTGTCCTCGGAGCTGAAGCGGCGCACGGAAATACTGGCCGGCACGCCCTTCGCCGAGTGGCGCGCCAAACACCTGCCGGCACCGCGGATCATCGCCCCGCGCCGCTCGACCGAAGGCGGTCACGGAGAGCAGGAACCAATTACTCTCCGTAATCGTTGCCGAAACAAGGAGGAGGAGAGCGGCACACCGGCGGACTCGTCGACGACCGGCACACTCCGGCTCCGCGCCCGCAGCGGAGCCACCGCCGAGGACACCGCCACCGGATCCCCGGAACCCGCCGCGCCGATGCCCCGGCTCTTCGTCCTCGTCGACGACTTCGACGCGCTGGTCGCCCCGGCCCTGGGCAGCCCCGGCCGGCCCGCCGCCGGTTCCGTCGTACGGGCACTGGAAGCGGTGGCCCGCGACGGGGCGGCGCTCGGCGTCCACCTGATAGCCGCGACCGGCCACCCAGACCGCACAGCCGAGACCGCGACCAGCGAACGGGCCGGCCTGCGCATCGAACTGGGCGCGGCCGCCGACCCCTCGGAGCCGGTACCGACCGGCCGGGGCCGGCTGCACCGCGCGGCGGACGGCTCCTCGACACCGTTCCAGGCGGGCCGGGTCACCGGCCGGATACCCCGCACCTCCACGCTGCGGCCGACCGTCGTACCGCTCGAATGGCAGCGGATGGGCGACCCCCCTGCCCGGCGCCCGCTGCGCGAGTTGGGCAACGGCCCGACGGACCTGGCCCTGCTGGCCAGCGCGCTACAGAGGGCCGCACAGTCCTCGGGCGCGCCGTCCGCTCCGCCCTTGGTGTGAGGGAGGGGCGGCCCCAGGTGTCGCCCGTATCCGGGGTGTAGGTGTCACACGTATCCGGGGTGTAGGTGTCGCCCGTATCCGGGGTGTCGCGCGTATCCGCCTCGTCCTGTGCCGTTCGACTTGCCGTAGTCGCTGATCCCGTAACAGCCCCATCACGAAAGGTGAGTTGGCGGCGAAGGCGGTATTGCGGAGCCCGTGGGCAGGGCGTAGACCTGTCGCACACCACAACCGCACAGAGGCTCGACGGCGCCCCGGCGACGACGAGCGAAGAGCGAAGAGCGCTACGGCACCACGCACCGGACCGGACCGGACCGGAAGCACCGCACCACGCACCGCACCGCACCAGAAGCACCGCACCACGGCACCACCGCAACCGCACCGCACCACGCACCGCACCGCACCGCACCGGTATGGCAGGCGCAGCGACAGGGGGCTACGGGGATGCGCAGACGACTCGACCGTATGGCTGGACGCGCGACCGTCGCGGTGGCGGCCGGGGGGCTGGCTCTGGTGCTGGCCGCCTGTGGCAGCGGTGGTGGGGCGAAGGGCGGCGGCAGCAGCGGCGGGGGTGGCGGGGGCAAGGAGGGCTCCACCGCTCCGACCGTGCGGCTGCCCCAGCTGAACGGGCAGAAGTTGCAGGTCACCGCGGTCTGGACGGGGCCGGAGCGGGAGAACTTCGTCAAGGTGCTGGACGAGTTCGAAAGGCGCACCGGCGCCGAGGTCGCCTTCGTGCCCAGCGGTGATGACATGGCCGGTTTCATCGGCTCCAAGATCGCCGGTGGTGGCCCGCCCGATGTGGCGATGCTCCAGCAGGTCGGCGTGCTCAACGAGTTCGCCCAGAAGGGCTGGCTCAAGCCGCTCGGCGCGAGCGCCAAGGCGCAGCTCGCCAAGAACTTCTCCCAGGGCTGGCAGGACCTCGGCGCCCACAAGGGCACCCCGTACGGGGTCTACTTCAAGGCCAGCAACAAGTCGCTGGTCTGGTACAACGCCCAGGCGTTCGACAGCGCCGGCGCCAAGGAGCCGAAGACCTGGCCGGACTTCGTCAAGGCGGCGGAGATCATCTCCGAGTCGGGTGTCGAGCCGGTGTCGGTGGGCGGCGCGGACGGCTGGACGCTGACCGACTGGTTCGAGAACGTCTACCTCTCGCAGGCGGGTCCGCGGAAGTACGACCAGCTGGCACAGCACAAGATCAAGTGGACCGATCCTTCGGTCAAGCAGGCGTTGAACACGTTGGCGCAGCTCTTCGGCCGCAAGGACCTGCTGGCGGGCGGCGGTTCCGGTGCGCTGCAGACAGACTTCCCGACGTCGGTGACCCAGACCTTCAGCGGCGGTGACGCCCCCAAGGCCGCGATGGTCTCGTCGGCCGACTTCGCCGCCGCCAACATCGCCCAGACCAAGGCGAAGGTCGGTACCGACGCCAAGGTCTTCGCGTTTCCCGCGGTGGGCGCCAGGTCCCCGGTGGTGACCGGCGGCGATGTGGCGGTGGCGCTCAAGGACAGCAAGGCCTCGCAGGCGCTGCTGACGTTTTTGGCGTCGACGGACGCGGCGAAGATCTGGGCGCAGGCGGGCGGGTTCATCTCGCCCAACAAGGAGCTCGACCAGGCGGCCTACGCCGATGACGTGATGCGGGAGATCGCCAAGGCGCTGATCGCGGCGGGCGACGACTTCCGTTTCGACATGTCCGATCAGGCGCCCGCGTCCTTCGGCGGCAAGCCGGGGCAGGGCGAGTGGAAGGACCTGCAGGACTTTCTGAAGGACACGAAGGACATCGCCGGTACGCAGGCGCGGTTGGAGAAGGACGCCGCCAAGTCGTTCGGGCGTTGAGGGCCCGTGGAGTCGAGGGCGTGTCAAGGCATGTCGAGGCGCGTCGTTGAGGGGGCGTCGTCGAGCGCGCGTCGTCCGGGCGAGGAGAGCGTGTCGTCCGGGCGCTGTCCGGGCGCCGGGAGCCTGCCGCCGACCGCTGCGACCGGGACCGGGGGACCGTCACGATGAGCGACCGACAGCGCGACCCGCAGAGCCGCGTACGGAGCGATGTAGGGGGCGACGTTCGGGCCGGCGCAGCCGGTAAGGCCGGCGCGGCCAGTAGGACCGGCGCAGCCGCAAAGGCGGCCGGCGGCCGCCGGGGGCGCGGGGGTCTGCCGGCGACGCGCCGCTGGATCGCCGCGGTGTTTCTGCTGCCGGCGTTGCTGCTGCTGGGTGCGCTGGTGGTCTATCCCATCGTCTTCTCCGTCTACCGCAGTCTGTTCGACGCGTCCGGCGACGGGTTCGTGGGGCTGGGCAACTACGGGGAGATGTTCTCGGACGAGGGCATCCGTACGGCGCTGCGGAACAACGTCGTCTGGGTGGTGGTGGCGCCGACGGTGTCGACGGCGCTGGGGCTGGTCTTCGCGGTGCTGACCGAGCGGATCCGGTGGGGCACCGCGTTCAAGTTGATCGTGTTCATGCCGATGGCGATCTCGATGCTGGCGGCCGGGATCATCTTCCGGCTGGTGTACGACCAGAACCCGGAGCGGGGGGTCGCCAATGCGGTGTGGGTGGGTGTGCATGACACCTTCGCCAATCCGGCGCCGTTCCCCGGTGCCAAGCCGCGGCCGCGCGCCGACCTCCGGCCGTCCGGTGGCGGCGCGTTCACCACGCGGTCGGCCGTACGGGCGGGCTCGGCGGTGAATCTGCCGCTGGTCGCGGTGCGGCAGGACGATCTGCGGGGCGCGAAGGCGGCGGTCGCCGCCGTACCGCGGCCCGGGAAGGTCACCGGCACCGTCTGGCTGGACTTCACCCGCGGTGGCGGCGGGCGGCCCGGTGTGATCGACGGCGGGGAGCGGGCGCTGGCGGGTCTGACGGTGGAGGCGGTCAAGGGCGGCCGGGTGGTGGCCGTGGCGACGACGGCGGCGGACGGCACGTATGTGCTGCCCGGGGAGCGGGCCGGCGGTGCGCGGCTGCGGCTGCCCGCGGCTGACTTCGCCGAGGCGTACGGCGGTGTCGACTGGCTGGGGCCGGCGCTGGTCACCCCGGCCATCATCGGCTCCTATGTGTGGATGTGGGCCGGTTTCGCGATGGTGCTGATCGCCGCGGGGCTGGCGGGGGTGCCGCGTGAGCTGCTGGAGGCGGCGCGGGTGGACGGTGCCGGCGAGTGGCAGGTGTTCCGCCGGATCACGGTGCCGCTGCTGGCGCCGGTGCTGGTGGTGGTGCTGGTCACGCTGATGATCAACGTGCTGAAGATCTTCGATCTGGTCTACATCATCGCGCCGGGCTCCAGCATCCGGTCGGCCAATGTGCTGGCGCTGCAGCTGTTCCAGTCGTCGTTCGGCACGGATGTGGACGAGGGGCTGGGCAGCGCCATCGCCGTGTTCCTGCTGCTGCTGGTGATGCCGGTGATGTACGTCAATCTCCGGCGCCTACGGAAGGAGCGTCGCCGATGACGACCGTGGACGGTGCCGTACCGGACCGGCGGGCCGGCGCCTCGGGTGGTGCCGTGCGGGCCGGGCGGCCGCTCGCCGCGCGGGTGGCGGCGCGGGCGGGTGGCGGCGCCATGCGGGTCTTCCTGGTCCTGGTCGCCCTGTTCTGGCTGATGCCGTCGGTGGGGCTGCTGCTGTCGTCGCTGCGCGGTCCGCAGCGGATCGCCGAGTCCGGCTGGTGGCAGGTCTTCGCCGAGCCGGCCCAGATCACCTGGGACAACTACAGTCAGCTGCTGTCCAACGAGAAGGTGATGGGCTCGCTGCTGACGACGGCCTCGATCACGGTGCCGGCGACGGTGCTGGTGGTGGTCATCGGGTCGCTGGCCGGCTATGCGTTCGCGTGGCTGGACTTCCCGGGGCGGGACGGCTGGTTCCTGGTCGTGGTGGGGTTGCTGGTGGTTCCGGTGCAGGTGGCGCTGATCCCGGTGGCGAAGCTGTTCGGTGCGGTGGGGCTGTTCGAGACGACGGCCGGGGTGGTTGTCTTCCACACGGCCTTCGGGCTGCCGTTCGCGGTGTTCTTGCTGCGGAACTTCTTCGCGGAGATCCCGCGTGAGCTGCTGGAGGCGGCGCGGCTGGACGGGGCGGGTGAGCTGCGGCTGTTCACCCGGGTGGTGATGCCGCTGGGCGGTCCGGCGATCGCGTCGCTGGGGATCTTCCAGTTCCTGTGGGTGTGGAACGACATGCTGGTGGCGCTGATCTTCGCGGACAGCGGCAGCCCGCCGATCACGGTTGCCCTGCAGCAGGAGGTGCGGCAGTTCGGCAACAACATCGACGTGTTGGCGCCGGGGGCGTTCTTGTCGATGGTGGTGCCGCTGATCGTCTTCTTCGCCTTCCAGCGGCAGTTCGTCTCGGGTGTGATGGCGGGCGCGGTGAAGTAGGCCCGCCGGGGACGGCCACGGGACCGGCGCGAGATCGCCACGGGACGGGTGCGAGATCGCCAGGGACCGCCGTCGGACCGGTGCAGAACCGGCGCAGGACCGGTGCCGGGGGGTCTTTTGTTGTTATCCCGCGTTCATGTCGGTCCCCCTACGATGTCGGGCACTGCCGCGAAAGGCATGGTGCGTCGGCGCCTCGTCGTGGAGACTGCCTAGCGGTGCTCGCGCGATGACGTGCGAGCCAGGCGCCTGGGCCCCGCGCGGGTCGCGCCGCCGCGCCGCGGCCGTGACGCCGGGCGCGTTCACAACTGCAGATGCCGCACGGATTGCGTACAGATTCCCCGACAGCTCCGCCTTCCCTCACGCCCCTCTCTCCTGCCAACCCTCTGCCGATCCCCTGTCGATCTCCCGTCGCCCCCGTATCGATCCCCTTCGATCCCCTGTCCCGAGTGCATTTCGCCCTACGTTCCCGACCGTCTGGAGACGGACCGCACATGACTGCCCCCACCGCAGACCAGAGTGCCGAACAACTCCCGCGCCCCACGCGGCTGTCCGAGGTCAAAGGCTGGTTCTTCACCGCCGATCAGCTGCTCTTCGACTGGTTCCTGGCGTATCAGCAGGACCGTTCCGAGTCGGGTGACCTGCTCGAACTGGGCGCGTATATGGGCAAGAGCGCGATCTTCCTCGGTGCGCGGCTGCGCCCCGACGAGCGCTTCACGGTCTGCGACCTCTTCGACTCCCCCGCGGAGGACGCCTCCAACTCCAAGGAGATGAAGAAGTCCTACGCGACTCTGACGCGCCGCGCGTTCGAGGCGAACTACCTGGCGTTCCACGACGAGTTGCCCACCATCGTGCAGGGTCTCAGCTCGATCGTGAGCGACCATGTCGAGCCCGGTTCGGTGCGCTTCGCCCACATCGACGCCTCGCATCTGTACGAGCATGTGCACGGCGACATCCTCGCGGTGCGCGAGTTGCTCACCGGCAGCGGTGTGGTGGTGCTGGACGACTACCGCGCCGAGCACTGTCCGGGGGTGGCCGCCGCCACCTGGCAGGCCGTGGCGAACGAGGGGCTGCGGCCGATCTGCATCACCGGCACCAAGTTCTACGGGACGTGGGGCGATCCCGAGCCGGTGCAGAAGGCGCTGCTGGAGTGGATCGCGGCGCGCGGCGATGTCTGGCACGAGGTGCAGTACGTCAACGACGCCCCGCTGGTCCGGTTGAGCGCCAAGGGTGCCAAGGAGCCCGTCCAGCCGGTCTCGCGCCACCAGGCGGTGCCTGCCGCCCGTGTCGTGCCGCGGGCGTCGGCCGGGCGTCCGGCGGCGTCCGGGGCCCGTCCGGCGCCCCGTCCGCCGGTGCCGACCCGCAGCGCGGTGCGCAGGGTGGCACTGGATGTGCTGCCGCCGATCGTCACCCGGGCGATCGTCCGGGCCCGTAAGCGGGCGCGTACCCGCTGAGGCGGGCCGGCGGGCGGCGCGCTGCCGCCCTCGGCTCCGGCGCGGCATCGCGTGTCACCTCGGCGCCTTATGCGGGGACCTGCGCCACGAGGACGAACGCATTGGACCGCAGCAGCATCCCGGCCGGTCGCGGCAGCGGATGGGAGTAGGTGCGGCGGACGGCCAGGCCGGCGGATTCGGCGAAGGCGCGCAGCAGGTGGAAGTCGGTGAAGCGGACCGGGGCGGGGCCGGCGGCCCGGTGTCCGGCTTCCTGCGGGGTGATCAGCACTACGCCGCCGCCCGGCCGTACGTAGCGGACGTAGGCGCGCAGCAGCTCTTCGACCTGTTCGTCGTCGAGGTGCTCCAGGACGTGCGCGGTCAGCAGTGCGTCGAAGGCGCCGGGTCTGGCGTGCGGGCCGGCGAGGAAGGCGTCGGCGGTGTAGGCGGTCAGGCCGCGGGTGCGGCAGCGTTCCACGGAGTGCGGGTCGTGGTCGACGCCGACGCTGCCGGGGGCGCATCCGGCGAGGGTGTCGCCTTGTCCGCAGCCGATCTCCAGTACCCGTCCGGCGCCGAGGCGCCGTAGTGGGCGGCGGTAGGGGGTGCGGTCGGGCAGCAGCCGGGCGAGGCCGCTGCGGGCGCGGTCGGCCGGCAGCCGGGCGGTGGAAGCGGCCGGGGCGGTGCCGGTGGAGCAGGCGGCCGGGGCGGTGCGGGGGTCGCTGCCGGGCGGCTGGGCATCGGGGCTGTCGGTGGCGGTGGAGCTGTCGGTACGGCCGGGCATCGGGACGCGGTCACCTTCCCTGGGGACGCGGCGCACGGGGCGCCATAACGCTGTGCATCGGGTCTACGGCATCTGACGCGCGCCCGGCGCTGCGGCGCGCCGAGGGCCGGGCACTGAGCGTAATCACCCGAACACGTGCTGTCGATGCCGCGTCTCACCCTTTCAGCGCAGATCCGGTGACCGTGCCGCCGGTGGTGAGTTGAACGGTCCGGTCTTGTGCATCGCCAGTCCGGAAAGGCTTGGTCCGCGTATGAAGCCTCGGCTCACCGTCGTCGTCCCCGTGCATCGCCTGGAGGGGTCCGAGCGGAATGTGGAGGAGTGCCTGGATTCGGTGGCGGCTCAGACGCTGACCGAACTGGATGTGGTGATGGTGGACGGCGCTCCCGCGCAGGGGGCGGCCGGCGCCGCGGAGGGCACGCCCGCCGCGGTCGCCCGCCGGTTCGCCGAGCGGGATCCGCGGTTCCGTATCGTCCACCACCCGGGGGGCGAGGCGGCGGGCGGGTGCGGCGCGGTGCGCAACACCGGTGCCCGGCACGGCTATCCGCACACCGACTACCTGGCGTTCCTCGACGCCGACGATGTGCTGCTGCCGCGCGCCTACGAGGATCTGGTGGGCCTGCTGGACAAGTCCGGTTCGGACCTGGCGACGGGGAACGTCTACCGGCTCGGCGCGGCCGGCCGCAGCCAGTCCGCGCACCACCCGGAGACCTACGGGACGGCGCTGCGCACCCATATCTCCGAGGACCTGTCGCTGCTGTCGGACTGCTTCGCGCGCAACAAGGTCTTCCGGCGCGCTTTCTGGGAGCGGCACGAACTGGCTTTCCCCGAAGGGGAGTTGTGTCATGACGCGGTGGTGACGCTGCCGGCGCACTTCCTCGCCAGGGCGGTCGACGTACTGCACGAGCACGTGTGCTACTGGCGGCTGCCGGAGGGGCCGGACCGGCACCGGGGGCTCGATGCGGCGGGTGTGCGGGAGCGGTTCGCGGCGGTGGCCGCGGTCCGCCGCTTCCTGGCCGACCCGGCGCGTACCCATCTGAACGCCTATCAGCGCGACTACGACCGCGCGCAGCTGACCGACGGGCTGCTCGATCTCATCGAGGCGCTGCCGGCCGCGGCGCCGGAGACCCGGACGGCGTTCTTGGACTGTGCCCGGGGCTTCCTGGCGGGTGCCGATCCGCGGTTGTTCCCCGCGCTGCCGGTGGAGCTGCGGATGCGCTGGTATCTGATCCGCGCGGGGCGGATGGCGGATCTGCTGGCGCTGCTGGCGCACGAGGCGCGCAACCCGGCGGGGTTCACGGTGGCCGGTCCGCCGCTGCGCAAGCGGGCGGTGCTGCCGCTGAGCGGCGCGGCGCCGGGCGGCTTGCGCAGCGGCGCGGCAGGGGCCGTGGCGCTGGAGCTGCCGCCCGGTGTGACGCGGCTGGAGCGCGCCGACTTCCCGGTGCGGGCGAAGGTCGTCGAGGCGGTGTGGCGCGAGGGGGTGCTGTGCCTGCGCGGCTACGCCTATATCCGCAATCTGGCCGCCGCGCACCGGCACAGCTATCTGCGGACGGCGGTGCTGTCGTGCGGCCGGCGGCGGATCCTGCTGCCGCTGCGGGCGCTGGCGATGCCGGAGGCGACCGCCGAGTCCGGTCAGGAGCAGCACTGCTACGACTGGTCGGGCTTCGAGGTGCGGCTCGATCCGGCGCGGCTGCGCCGGGGCGGGCGGTGGGAGGAGGGCGAGTGGCGGGTCGGGGTGCTGCTCACCTCGGCGGGCGTGGTGCGGGCGGCGGCGCTGGGTGCGGCGGAGACGGGTTCGGGTGCCGCGCCGGGGGCCTTCGACGTGGCCGAGGAGGGCGCGGCGGGGCGGGTGCGGATCACACCGTGGTACGCGCAGGGGCGGCTGCGGCTGTCGGTGGCGCGCCGTACCCGGCGGCTGGCCGGGCACCGGGCGGCGGCCGGGGCGCTGGAGGTGACGGTGACGGCTCCCGGGCCGGCGCCGGCGGCGCTGCGGCTGACGCATCAGGGGACGGGGACGGTGGTGTCGTTGCCGGTGGAGACGGCGCGGGTGGCCGCGGCCCCCGGGGAGGGGGCGGGCGCCGCGGCCCCGGACGGCGTCGGGCAGCTGACCGTCCGGATCCGCCTGGACGCGCTCGCCGCGGCGCGGCCCCCTCGCGACGGCGTGCCCTCGGCGATCGCCCCGGTGCACACCGAGAGCTGGTCGCCGGAGCTGGTGCTGCCCGGCGGCGGCACCGAGGCGATCGCCTGCGAGGTGGGGCTGGAGCCGGTGGCGTATCCGCTTCCGCACGGCCGTGAGCTGGTGGTGGCGGCCACCGCGGCGGGGGACCTCGTCCTGCACGACCGGACTCCGCAGCCGTATCTGGACCGGGTGCTGTGGCGCCCCGACGGCACGCTGCTGGTGGCGGGCGGGCTGCCGGACGCCGCGCCGCACGCCACCGAACTGGTCCTCAAGCACGCCGCGCACGCCGCCGAGCTGGCCTTCGCCACCACGCACGACGAGGGCCGGTTCCATGGCACGCTGCCGCTGGGGGCGCTGCCCTCGTTCGCCGGGCCGGTGCCGCTGCGGGAGGGCAGCTGGAGTCTGCATCTGCGGGAGCGGGGGGCGCCCGGGTCGGCGTTGGACGCGCCGGTGCGGATCGCGCCGGCCGTCTGGGAGGGGCTGCCGGCCGGCTGCGCGGTCGGCGGCAAGCCGCTGACCTTGGACCGGCATCGGCACGACGAGGCGCTGGTGCTCGCGGGGCCGGCGCTGCCGGTCACCGACCGCGGCCCCTACCGGCGCCGGGTGCTGCGCGAGCAGCACTATGCGCTGCACCGCTCCCGCCCGTTGCGGGACACCGTCCTCTACAGCAGCTTCGGGGGCCGCGCGTACGGGGATTCGCCGCGCGCGGTGCACGAGGAGCTGGTGCGCCGGGGTGTGGAGGTGGAGCATCTGTGGGCGGTGCGCGATGGGCAGGCCGCGGTGCCGAAGACGGCGCGGGCGGTGGTGGTGGGCAGCGCCGAGTGGCACGGGGCGCTGGCGCACAGCCGCTGGGTGGTCACCAACACCCATCTGCCGCGCTGGTTCACCCGGCGCGGCGGACAGCGCATCATCCAGACCTGGCACGGTACTCCGCTGAAGCGGATCGGCGCCGATCTGGCGGGCACGCTGTGCGCGGGGCTGGCGCATCTGGCGCCGCGGCCGCGGGTGAGCCGGCAGTGGAGTGTGCTGCTGTCGCCGAACGCGCACAGCACGCCGGTGCTGCGTTCGGCGCTGGGCTACTCGGGGCGGCTGCTGGAGACCGGTCTGCCGCGTACGGACGCGCTGTTCGCCGCGGACCGTGAGCTGCGGGCGGCCGCGGTGCGGGAGCGGCTGGGGATCGCGCCGGACCGGACGGTGGTGCTGTACGCGCCGACGCAGCGGGACGATCTGGCGTACGACGCGGGTCATCACCGGCTGCATCTGCCGCTGGATCTGGAGCTGGCGCGGCGGGAGCTGGCGGACAGCCATGTGCTGCTGGTGCGCGGGCATCCGCTGGTCGCCGACCGGCTGCCGGCCCATCATGCGCCGTTCGCCGTGGACGTCTCCTGCTACCCCGACGCCACCGAGCTGCTGCTGGCCGCGGACGTCCTGGTCACCGACTACTCCTCGCTGGCCGCGGACTTCGCCAACACGGGCCGCCCGATGCTCTTCCTCACCCCCGATCTGCCGCACTACCGTGATGCGTTGCGCGGTTTCACGCTGGACTTCGAGGCCCGGGTGCCGGGCCCGCTGCTGACGTCGACCGGTGAACTGATCGACGCGCTGGGCGACTTGGAGGCGATCGCGGCGGCCGGCTCGGACGCCTACGCGGACTTCCGGGAGACGTTCTGCCACCGGGACGACGGCGGGGCGGCCGGCCGGGTCGCGGACCTGATGGAGCGGTGAGGCTCCCAGGGGGTGGTGGCGCGAGGGAGCGGTGGGCGGGTCGGTGCGCGGCAAGGTGAGGGCGGGCGGATCGGCATCGCAGGGCGCTCGCGTCGTTACAGCATGTGCGGGTTCCCTTGCGGGCGTGCGCGCACCCGGCTCCCGACTCCGTCCGGTCATGGGATGGCAATGAGGCGGAAAACCGAGGCGACGGGTGCAACCGCACGGCGGGATTCCCCCTCTGACCCATCGGATATGGGATCGGACCCCGCTCGCGCCAAGTGATGCTGTCGACACGAAATGTAGATTTAGTGACTGTGAAAGAAGCCCTAGAGCCGCTGCCGGGGCCCACCATCACGCCTTCCGCGCAGGTCAGCATCGTCGTCATCGCCTTCAACGATGCCGTCCATGTGTGCGATGCGGTGCGCTCCGCGCTCGCGCAGGAGACCCCCGGGGAGACGGTCACCGAGGTGATCGCGGTGAACGACGCCTCCACCGACGGCACCGGCGCCGCCCTGGACGCCCTCGCCCGCACCGAGCCGCGGCTGCGGGTCGTCCACCGCAGCGAGAACAGCGGCGGCTGCGGCACCCCCCGCAACGACGGTCTGCGCGCCGCCACCGGGCGGTTCGTGATGTTCCTGGACAGCGACGACGTGCTGCCGCCGGGCGCGGCGCGGGCGCTGCTGGCCGCCGCGCTGGAGCACGACGCCCCGGTGGCGGCCGGGGCCTGTGTGCGCCGTGAGCTGCCGGCGCGGCGCGACATCCCCTGGCTGCCGGCGCTCTACCGCGAGGCGGCGGTGCACGAGTCCGCCGCGTCCAGTCCCCAGCTGGTCCGCGACACCCTCTGCGTCAACAAGCTCTACGACCGGGCGTTCCTCGACGAACACGGCATCGCCTTCCCCGAGGGCCGTTTCACCTATGAGGACTTCGTCTTCACCGCCCGGGTGCTGGCCGCCGCGCCGCGTGTCGCGACCATCCCCGACAGTGTCTACATCTGGCATGTGCGCCGCTCGGCCGCCAAGCAGTCGATCTCCCTGGACCGCAAGGACGTCGCCAACTGGCAGGCGCGGATCGAGGCGCACCGCGCCAGTGTGCGGATCTTCCTGGACGCCGGGCACAAGGCGCTGGCGCAGGCCGCCGCCACCAAGTTCCTCGATCACGATCTGCGGATGTACGTCCGCGAGCTGCACACCCGCGGCGCCGACTACCGCGCCGAGTGGTGGCGGCTGACCCGTGAGTACCTGGCGGGCTTCGACGAGGCGGAGCTGCGTGCGGCCCGGGCCCCGGCCCGCTGGCTGGCCCGGGTGGTGCTGGCCTCCCCCGTGCCGCGTGACCTGGACCGGCTCACGCAGCTGGCGGCCCGGCCCGGTCGGCTGCTGCCGCCGTACGCGGAGGCCGAGGGGCGGGCGGTGTGGTCGGCGGACCTTCCGGGGATCGAGCTGGAGGCGATCGGCACCAAGCCGCTGAACCGGCTGCCGGTGACGGTGGACGCGGAACCGGTGGTCGCCGGCCGCGGTGTGCTGCGGCTGCGCGTCCATGATCTGTACGGGCGGCTGGCGGCGGCGGGGCCGGAGAGCATCGACGTCGAGCTGCGGCGTCGGCGCGACGACCGCCGCGGCCCGGTCCACACCGCGGCCCTGACTCCCACGGCGGCCGGCGGCGGCGCGGAGGCCTGCTGGTCGGCCGAGGTCGTCTTGGACATAGAGGCGCTCGTCGAGCGTGGCGCCGGCCACGCCGACCCGGAGCCGTGGGATCTGATGGCGCAGGTCAGCTGTGCCGACGGCGCCGGTTTCCGGGCCGCCCTGCGGGCCACCGGTCCGGGGCTGCGGCGCCGTGTCCTGCCCAGCCGGCGGCATGCCGTGCTGCTGGTGCAGCCGTATGCGACGACCGGCGGCGCGCTGTCGCTGCGGGTCGCGTCGGGGCTGCGCAGCGTCTGGCGGATCGCCGCCCGCCGCCTGCGCCGCTGACCGCCGCCCGCTGTTTGTCCGACCCCGAGCCTAGGATTGGCGCTATGTCTTACTTGATCACGGGTGGTGCCGGCTATATCGGCTCCCATGTCGTACGGGCCCTGCGGCAGGCGGGGGAGCAGGTCGTGGTGCTGGACGACCTGACGACGGGCGTGGCCGCCCGGGTGCCCGAGGGCGTCCCGCTGGTCGTCGGCTCGACCCTGAACCGTTCCCTGCTCGACGAGACGATCGCCGGGCACGGTGTCACCGACGTGGTGCATCTGGCCGCCAAGAAGCAGGTCGGCGAGTCCGTGGAGATGCCGCTGCTGTACTACCGGGAGAACGTGCACGGCCTGCAGACGCTGCTGGAGGCGATGGCGTCGGGCGGCGTCGGCCGTTTCGTGTTCTCCTCCTCCGCGGCCGTCTACGGCATGCCGGACGTCGACCTGGTCACCGAGGACACGCCCTGCGCGCCGATCAACCCCTACGGCGAGACCAAGCTGGTCGGCGAGTGGATGGCCCGTGCGGCGGGCCGGGCGCACGGCATCAGCACGGCCTGTCTGCGCTACTTCAACGTCGCCGGCGCGGCCACCCCCGAGCTCGCCGACACCGGCGTGTTCAACATCGTGCCGATGGTCTTCGAGAAGCTCACCGAGGGCGCGGCCCCGCGGGTCTTCGGCGACGACTACGACACTCCCGACGGCACCTGCGTCCGCGACTACATCCATGTCGCCGACCTCGCCGACGCCCATGTGGCGGCCGCCCGCAAGCTCGCCGAGCCGGGCCCGGTGCGTGATCTGACGCTGAACATCGGCCGGGGCGAGGGCGTCTCCGTACGCGAGATGATCGGCCTGATCACCAAGATCACCGGCTGTGAGGGCGTCGTCCCCGAGGTGACCCCGCGCCGCGCCGGCGACCCGGCCCGGGTGGTGGCGGCGGCGGACCGGATCGCCGCGGAGCTGGGCTGGAAGGCGCACCACGACGTCCGCGACATGATCACTTCGGCGTGGGCGGGGTGGCTCCACCACCACCCCGGGGCCTGACGTGAGCGGCCCGCCGTCGGGCGCGGTCAGCCGGCGTCGGCGGCGGGTTTGCGGGCGGTGAGGTAGGCCTGCGGGGTCGACTCCCCCAGCGTCTCCTCCGGCTCGCGCAGCAGCCGGGCTCGTACGTCCAGCCCGGCCCGCGCCAGCAGTGCGGCTATCTCGTCGGGCTGCCGCCGGCGGAAGTCGAGCGATACGGGGTGGCCGAAGGGCTGCGCCAGGTGCAGCGGCTCGTCGCCGGCCTGGAAGGCGAGGAGCAGGTGGCCGCGCGGGGCGAGCATCCGGTGGAAGGCGGCGAAGAGTTCCGGGAGCCGCTCCAGGGGTGTGTGGATGATCGAGTACCAGGCGACGATGCCGCCGAGGGAGCCGTCCGGCAGGTCCAGGTCGAGCATCGACCCCACGTCGAAGCGGACGCCGGGGTGCTCCCGCCGGGCGAGGGCCACCATCTGCGGGGACAGGTCGACGCCGAAGGCGGGCAGCCCCAGGGCGTCGAGCTGTGCCGTGACCCATCCGGGGCCGCAGCCGAGGTCGGCGACGGGCCCGGCCTCCTCGGCCCGTACGGTGTCGGCGAACGCGGTGAGCACGGCCTGGTCCCAGTGCCTGGTGGCCATGGCCCCGCGGAAGTGGTCGGCGTAGTCGGTGGCGATGGTGTCGTAGAAGGCGCGGGTGTCGGTCAGGAACTCCGGTTCGTCGATCATGACCGGGCACCCTACTCCGCGGGGTGCGGGGCAAGGTGCCGTGATCCGGTGGTCAGGCCAGTGGGTGCGAGGTCCGGCCCGACGCCTCGTCGATCTCGTCGTGTGCCTTGGTCAGCAGCTTCATCGCCAGTTCGTTGAGCGCTCTGGCTCCCGCGACCTCTTCGCCGACCCTCGGCTGGTTGGCGTCGGCGGGGTGGCGGCTGGCGTACCCGTGCGCGCGGACCTCGCTCCCGTCGGGGAGCCGTACGAGCGCGGCGGCGCGGGTGCGGTGGGTGTCCTCCTCGAATTCCAGCTCTACATGCCATCCGACAGCGGTCTGCAACATCGCGATCACCTCCGAAACCGCTGTTACCAGAGTGCGCCCACTGGCGGACCGGCGCACGGTGTGCCCAGGTGGAGATGGAGATGGCCGTGCGGCCGGGAGCGAAAGAGGGTGGCGACGGCGGGGCCGGCCGGGCCGCGGGCGACGGTCCGCGGGGTGAGGCCGGCGGCGTCCGGGCCGTTCGGGGGGCCGGGCGGTGTTTCCGGTACGAGCCAGGCCTCGCGTCGCAGGGCGGGTCCGGTGGTGGTGCCGCTGCCGTGGGCGGTGACGGCGACCTTGAGTCCCCAGGTGCCGTCGGGCAGCGGACGGCCGTCGGCCGCGGTCGCCGGGTCGACCGCGGCCCGCCAGTGCTCGCCTTCGTAGCGGGCCGGGACGCGGTAGTCGCCGGCGCTGCCGTGCAGCAGGACCTCGACGGCGCTGCCGCCGAGGTGGGGCAGGGCGGCGGTGCCGCGCAGATGGACCGCGCCGCCGCTCCATCGCCAGCCGGTCAGCCGCTGGCGCAGCACCATGCGGTCGGTGAGGTCGTAGCAGGCCTCGGGCAGGGCCCGGGCGGGGTCGCGGAAGTAGGGGTAGGGGGCGAAGACGCGGCCGTCGGTGTCGATGTGCGGCGGTGGGGGCCGGGTGCCGGTGTCGGCGCGGACGACGGCGGTCAGTTCGTCGTGCAGTGCGTGGCGCAGGCAGTGGGCGCGCAGGCGGAGGCCGGGTGGCAGGGCGGTCAGGACCCGGTCGGTGAGGTAGCGGTCGACCAGGGGGCGGGCGGCGGCGGCCATGGCGCGGCGGCCGGCGGCGTCGCGCGCGAGGTAGGGGGCGGCGAAGGGCATGAGGATCTCGCCGTGGAAGTGACGGACCATCAGGGTGTCGCGGTGTGCTCCGGGCGGGACTTCGGCCGCGACGCCGGCGAGGACGCCGCCGATGTAGTGGAGGTAGTCGCACCAGTCGGTGTCCTGGCGGCTGGCGTTGCTGTCGTCGGGCCGGCCGTGCAGGTAGTAGCAGTCGTAGTCGGCGACGACGGAGACGGTCTCGGCGCGCAGCAGGGCGGTGATCCCGAAGGGGAGGTCCTCGGCCAGGAGGCGGCCTTCGGTGAAGCGCAGCCGGTGGCGTTCGACGAAGGAGCGGCGGAAGAGTTTGTAGGCGGCCAGGGTCCAGTAGACCGGGGAGTCGAAGGGGGTGACGGCGGCGGCGGTGGTGGTGAGGTCGACGGGGGCGGCCCGGCCGTCGGCGCCGACGATCCGGCCGTAGACGATGTCCGAGCCGTGGGTCTGGGCCATGCGGGTGAGCCGGGCCAGTGCCTCGGTGCCGAGGCGGTCGTCGGAGTCGAGGAAGAAGAGGTAGTCGCCGGTGGCGTGGGCGAGGCCGACGTTGCGGGGTCGGCCGGCGCCGCCCGAGGCCGGCTGGTGGAGGACCGTCAGGTTGGGGTGGTGGCGGGCGCGTTCGGCCAGGTACTGCGCGCTGCCGTCGGTGGAGCCGTCGTCGACCGCGATCACCTGGATGCGGCGCGGGTCGAGGGTCTGGGCGAAGACCGAGCCGAGGCTGCGGTCGAGGTAGGGGCGGGTGTTGTGCACGGGTATGACCACGGAGACGGTGGGCGGCGGGGCGGTGGCCGCGGCGGTGGTGTCGTCGGATACCGGCATGGTGCCCTTCCGTTCGTCGGTGTCGTCGCGGTCGGCCGGGCCCGCCCCGGCCGGGGACCGCACCGTGTGGTCCCGTGCCGCCTCGCTTGTGGGGGCAATCCCCCGAAAGCCCCGCGTCCCAGCAGAGCGAAACGGACTATTAAGACATATAACGTTGAGTGAACGTTCGCCGAGTGTGGAGGAGTGCCGGTGGCTCCGACGCCCGCCACCCCACAAGAGGCCCTCCGGCCCCAGGAGGTCACCCGGCCCCTTCCCCCGACGGAACACCCCACAGCCGTGCGCGGGCCCCTGCGCCGGCTGGCCGCCCCGGGGCTCGCGGCGGCGCTGTCCATGGGGGCGTACTGCCTGGCGCTGGCCCTCTACGGCAGCTATCCGTTCGGGCCGCGCTCCAGGGCCGTCAACGACCTGGGGAACCAGTTCGTGCCGTTCCACGCCCGGCTGTGGGACCTGCTGCACGGCCACACCACCGGGGACGTGTTCTTCAACTGGAGCAGCGGCTACGGCGTTCCGTTCCTTCCGGACTTCTTCACGTACCTGATGAACCCGTTCTCCTGGCTGGTCGGGCTGTTCCCCCGCGAGCTGACCGACCTGCCGGTCTTCCTGGTCACCCTGTTCAGCATCGGCCTGGCCGCCGCCTTGATGACCGTCTTCCTGGGGCGGCTGCACCCGGGCCCCGGAGCGCTGCGGGCGCTGGTGTCGGTGGGGTACGGGCTGTGCGCCTGGGTGCTGAACGACGGTTTCGCCGACCCGATGTGGATGTGGGGGCTGGTCGCGCTGCCGATGACCGGGATCGCGGCGGAGTGGTGCCTGCGCCGCACCCGCTGGGTGGCCGGCACCGCGCTGGTCGCGCTGGCCTGGTCGGGCAACTTCTACACGGCGGCGATGGCGACCCTGGCGATGGCGTCGGTGCTCGGGCTGCGGCTGCTGACGGCGCCGGGGATGGCCGCGGCGGACCGGCTGGCCGCGCTGGCCCGGGCCGTGTCCATGGCGGCGTGCGGCATCCTGCTCGCGGCGCCGGTGCTGACCGTCACACTGCCGGCCAGCCGGGCCGCCCAGCCGGCGCCCGAGGTCCTCTACCGCGACCGGCCGGCGCCGCTGGTCCAGCTGGCGCAGCTGCTGCCCGGCGGTCACGGCGGGGCGCCGGCGCCCAATGTCTCCATCGGGGTGGCGGGGCTGGTGCTGGTCGCGGCGTTCCCGTTCGTGCGCGGGGTGCCGCCGCGGGTGCGGATCGGCTGGTACGTCCTGGCGGCGGGCGTGGGCGCCTCGTTCGTCTGGGAGCCGGCGATCCTGCTGTGGCACGGCTTCGCGCTGCCCAACGGCAGTCCCTACCGGGCCGCCTTCGTGCTCAGCGGGATCCTGGTGATGATCTCCTGGCTCGCGCTCGCGCACCGCCCGCGGACCGGCGAACTGGCCGCGGGCGGGGCGCTGGTCGCGCTGCTGGCGTGGCTGAGCCGCGACCAGGGGGCGGTCGGCACCGCGACGTGGATCCTGGTGGCGGGCGGGGGCGCGGCGGTCCTGGTGGGGCTGGGCGCGCTCGCGGCGCTGCGCGGGCCCCGTGCGCGCCGGGCCGTCACCGCCGCGCTGACCGCCGCCGTCCTGCTCACCTCGGCGTACACGGCCTTCTCGGTGACGGCGGTACGGGACAAGATCGCGTGGTTCCGGCCCAAGACCACGCTGGAGGGGGCGTCGCTGGCGGCCCGGGACGTGCTGACCGCGCGTGGCGACTGGCCGCGCACCCGCACCGACCCCGGCCCGCACGAGTTCGCCAACAACGATCCGCTGCTGATCGGCGGCGAGGGCGGCTCGTACTACAGCAGCTATGTGCCCGCGGCCACCGCCCGCGCGCTGCGCGGCCTGGGCGCGGGCTGGTACATGAGGGGCCGTCATACGCTCAGCTTCGAGGACCCGGTGGGGCAGGCGATCATGGGTGTGGGCAGCTATCTGTCGCCCGGACCGGACCGCCGCCGGCCGTTCGTGGCGCACCGCGCGCAACCCCCGGCGCCACTGCTGACCGTCCGCGACCGGCTGCCGGGTCCGCTCACCGGCGAGCGGACCGTCTTCGCCCGCCAGGAGCGGATGCTGGGCGCCCGGGTCTACGAGGTGCCGGACCTCGCGCCCGCCGCGGGCCCGGCGCCGGTGCCCGCCCGCGGCGGCTGGCTGCTGCCGGAGGCGGCGGGGCGCGGGACGGGCCGCGGCGGCGGCGCGGGCACCGCCTTCCGTGCGCGGTGCGCCCCGGGCAGCACCGTCGTGTGGTCCGCGCCGTGGTTCTCCGGGCGGGTCAGCGGGCTGGGCGGGCACACCAAGGGCATCGGTGTCCGGGACAGCACCGCCAATCCGGTGCGGACGCTGGGTCGGGTGCCCGCCGACGGCACGGTCGTGGTGCGCTTCACCGGCAGCGGCCGCCAGCTGGTGCCCGAGCACGCCCTGGGGTGCCTGTCGCGCGCCCGGCTCGCCGCGGCGGTGCGTGCGCTGCGCGGGCCGCGCGAGCTGACGGCCGGCGGGCACGCTGTGACGGCCCGGCTGCCCCGGGGCAGCAAGGGGCATGCGGTGCTGGCGGTGCCGGCCGTCGCGGGGTGGGGCTGCTCGGTGGACGGCGGGCCGTCGGGGGCCCCGTCCTCGTTCGGCGGGCTGCTGGCCGTCCCGCTGGGCTCCGGGGCCCGGCGGCTGACGTGTGCGTATCAACCGCCGGGCCTGACCGTGGGGCTGGCGGCGAGCGGTGCGGCCGCGCTGGCGCTGGTCATGGTCGCGCTCGGGGGGCGTCTACGGAGCCGCCCACGGCTTCACTCCACCGAGGAGGTTGGCCGATGAGGCTGTCCGTCGTCGTCCCCTGCTACAACGAGGAGGCCGTGCTCGGCCGCTTCGACGCCGCGATCCGCGCGGTCCTGGAGCGCCTCGCCGTCCCCTACGAGCTGGTCTACGTCGACGACGGCAGCGCCGACGGCACCCTGGCCCGGCTCCGCGGTCTCGCGCAGCAGCACCGCGGCACCACCCGCTACCTCTCCTTCAGCCGCAACTTCGGCAAGGAGCCCGCGATACTGGCCGGCCTGCGGGCGGCCACCGGCGACGCGGTGATCATCATGGACGCGGATCTGCAGCATCCGCCGCCGCTCGTCGAGAAGATGCTCGACCTCTACCAGCTCGGCCACGACCAGGTCGTCGCCAGGCGCAGCCGGGACGGCGACCGGCGGCTGCGGACCGCGCTCAGCCGGCTGTACTACCGTGCCGTCAACAACTGGGTCGAGGTCGAACTCGCCGACGGCGTGGGCGACTTCCGGCTGCTGTCCCGCAAGGCCGTGGACGCGCTGCTGTCGCTGCCGGAGAACAACCGCTTCTCCAAGGGCCTGTTCTCCTGGATCGGCTTCGACACCGTCACCTTCGACTACCGCAACGCCGCCCGGGAGGCCGGCGAGACGAAGTGGCGCCTGGGGTCGCTGGTCAACTACGGCATCGACGGCATGCTGTCCTTCAACTGCCGCCCGCTGCGGGCGGCCATCTACGCCGGGCTGGGCCTGGCCTCGCTCGCCGCGCTCTACACCCTGTGGATCGTCGGCGCGGCCGTCGCCGGCGGGGTCACCGCCCCGGGCTATGTGACGCTGGTGGCGATCATCGTGGGGCTGGGCGGGCTGCAGATGGTGATGCTGGGGCTGATCGGCGAGTACATCGGGCGGATCTACTACGAGGCCAAGCGGCGGCCGCACTTCCTGGTCAAGGAGAGCAACAGCCCTGCCGCGGCCCCCGAGCCGGCCGGCGCCGCCGCCGGCTCGCAGACCGGCTGATGCCCGCCGCGGAGCGGGCCCCCGTCCGCTGGGGCCAGATGGTGCGCTTCGTCGCCGTCGGCGGGGTCAACACGGCGACGTTCTACGCCTGCTACCTGGTGCTGCACCGCCTGCTGCCGTACTTCGCCGCCTACACCGCGAGCTTCGCGCTGAGCATGGTCTGCTCGTTCTTCCTCAACGCCCGCTTCACCTACCGCACCCGCCCGACGTGGCGGAAGTTCCTGCTCTTCCCGCTGACCCAGGCCACCAACTACGGGGTGCAGAGCGCGGGGCTGGTGGCGCTGGTGAGCTGGCTGGGGGTGAGCACGACGGTGGCGCCGCTGGCGGCGGCCGGCTGTGCGCTGCCCTTCACCTACCTGCTCTCCCGGCGCATCCTGCTGCGCCCGGCGGCTCGGGCGGGCCCCTAGGGGGTGTCCGATGGGGCAGGGCCGGGTCCGCGCCCTGCCCCATCGGACAGGCCCTGGTCCTGAGCCCGCCAGCGCCCGAACGGCGCGCTCTGCCCGGCGGCGGTCTGCCGGGTCGAGTGCAGCCGGCCGTCGTTGCCCAGGACGACGACCACCGCGCGCCCGGCGGCGTCCTGGGCGACCCCGGCGGCCGCCGAGTGCGCCGCCCGGCCGCGCTGCCAGGGCCTGGGCGCGTCCTGGGCCATCGCCATCCGCACCTCGCCGTCGTCGTCGCGGGCCGCGAGCACCATCCGGTCGCCGCCGCCGACCCGCGCCGCCGCCACCCGCCCGTAGCCGCCGACCGCCTCGCACTGCGCCGACACCCGCCAGGTGCCGGCCGTCCGCTGCCGTTCGGCGATCAGCACCCGCGCGGTGTCCGCGCGGCGGTAGGCGAGACGGACCACGCCGCCGGCCAGCGGCACGGCGCTGACCGGGCCGGCCGGCCGCGGCAGCCCGGTGGCCGCGGCGGGCCGGGGGGTCAGCCCGGCCCGCTTCGACACCCAGTGCTGCACGGTCCGGGCGCTCGGGGCGACCAGATGGATCAGCCCGTCGGAGTCCACACAGGCGTCGATGTCGTCGACGATCCCCGGGGACGCCTGCAGCGTGCTGACCGGGCCCTCCAGCCGCTGCCAGGGCGAGTAGGGCCCTCGGGGCGGGGCGGCGCGGTGGGCGATGTTGCCGTCCCAGGTCCGGACGAAGACGTGCACCGCGCCGTCGGGGGTGGCCACCGCCGCCGGGAAGCCGATCTCCAGCGACCGGACCGGGTCGGGGTCCGGGGAGCCCAGTGGCTCCCAGGGCCCGAAGGCCGGCCCGCCGTCCGCCGCGGTGCCGTGCTGCACCGCGGTCACCAGCTCACGGCGGTGCGCGGTGTGCCGGCCCGGCAGCACGGTACGGGAGGCGAACAGCACCAGCGCGCCGTCGGGCCGGCGCACCGCGTGGATCTGCCCCTGCAGCAGCTCCCCGCCGGCCGGCAGCGGCGCGCCGAAGCGGCCGCTGCCCGGCCGGGTCTCGGCCCAGCGGTACGCCGCGCCGCCCAGGACCGCGAAGGCGGCCAGCCGGCCGTCGTGGGCGGCGTGGAGCCAGGCGTTGGAGCCGGGGGCGCGCAGCCGGGTGGAGCGGGTCCAGTCGCGGGCGGTGCCCCTGAGCGCCGAGCCGCCCACCTTGCGGTCGCCGCAGCCGGCCGGGTCGCCGCAGCGGCGGCGGTCGGCCCAGCCGTACACGGACAGCACCCGGGCCTTGCGGCGGGCGGTGGCGGCGTCGACGTCGCCCGGCAGCACGCCGGCCTCGTAGCCGAGGTAGTTCTCCACGATGGCCGGGCGGTGCGGCGCGCCGCCCCGGTAGGCGGCCAGGGCGGCCTGCGCGAAGTAGGCGGAGGCGGTGTGGTCCTGGTGGTCGTGGTAGCGCAGGCCGGCCAGCCGGGGGTCGCGGTCCTCGGTGGCCGGCGGGCGCTTGCGGGAGTGCGCCGCGTTCGGGTCCAGCGTCCGTACGACGGTGGGCCGGACCCGGTCGAGCACCGCGACCAGGGTCTGGACGACCTGGTCGCGGGTGTAGTGGAACTGCCGCTCCACGGGGGTGCCGGCGGGCCGCAGCGTGGGCAGGGTGCCGGCGGCGCCCAGCCACAGGCCGCGCAGGCTCGTCGTGCGGGCCTGCCAGACCGCCCGGGCCTCGACCAGTTGGAGGAAGACCAGCCGGTGGTGCGGGGCGCCCTGCAGCGTGTGGACCTCCACCTGGAAGCCGGGCAGCAGCGACACCGCGGCGACGTCCCAGGGCGCGGCGGGGTTGCCGGTGGCCATCGCGGCGTGCGCGGCGCGCAGCCCGTTGGTCCGGGCCCGGGCGAAGGCGGCCCGGTCCTCGGGAACGCTGCCGGGGTGGAGGGCGCCCGGGCTGACGTTGCGTCCGTCGGCCTCGCCGCCCGTCAGACAGACCGTCACCGAGCGTGCCCCGCAGCGCAGGGACTGCTCCAGGTCGGGGTTCATGAAGAACAGGCCGTCGTCGGCGTGCGCGATGACCTGGACGAAGGACTGGTCCGCGGGGTCCACCAACAGCCGTCCGGGGCCGGTCGGCCCGGCCGGGTGGCGCTCCGTCAGGCGCCAGGACCGGATGGCCGTGCCCGCGGCCGCGGCGAACACCCCGCCGCCGGCGGCCTGGAGCAGCCGGCGGCGGGAGACGCGGGGCGGGGGCGCGGGTGACACTCCCTCAGTATTCGGTCGCGCCGGCGATCCCGCTCGCCCGAAAGTTCACTACTTGACCACTTCTGTGATGAGCACCACAGAACTTTCAGGTTACGAACAACAACCTTTTTGGGTTAACGCGAGTCAGAAGGCTGACAATGCAAGAGACCCCTTTGGGGCTTTTTTGCGTTCTGTACTCAGCTCGCCACGAGGAGTAAGCACCGCATGTCCGAGACAGACCTCGACGCCGTACCCCGCTTCAGCATCATCGTCCCCGTGTTCAAGGTGCAGGGATTCCTGCGCGAGTGCATGGACTCGGTGCTGACGCAGGACCACACGGACTTCGAGCTGATCGCCGTCGACGACTGCTCGCCCGATCGCAGCGGCGCCATCCTGGACGAATACGCCGCCCGCGACGACCGCGTCCAGGTCCTGCACCTGCCGGAGAACGTCGGCCTGGGCCTGGCCCGCAACGCCGGCCTGGAGAAGGTCCGCGGCGACTACATCCTCTTCCTCGACAGTGACGACACCCTCGTGCCCGGCGCGCTCAGCGCGCTCGCCCAGCGGCTGGACGCCACCGACGACCCCGAGATCCTGATCTTCGACTACGCGCGGACCTACTGGGACGGCTCCGCCCGGCGCAACGCCCTCGCCGAGCTGCTCGACGAGTCCGGCGCGCCGGCCTTCTCGCTCGCCGAGCGCCCCGAGATCCTCGAACTGCTGCAGATCGTCTGGAACAAGGCCTACCGCCACGACTTCGTCGAGGAGCACGGCTTCGCGTTCCCGGTGGGCTACTACGAGGACGCCCCCTGGACGTTCTGCACGCTGATCACCGCCGAGCGCATCGCCGTCCTGGACCGGGTCTGCCTGCACTACCGCCAGCGCCGCCAGGGCGGCAACATCCTGCGCACCACCAGCCGCAAGCACTTCGACGTCTTCGACCAGTACGCGCGGGTCTTCGCCTACCTCGACGCGCACCCCGAGCTGTCGCGCTGGCGCCCGCACATGTTCCGCAAGATGATCGACCACTACCTGACCGTGCTGGACAAGCCCGGCCGGCTGCCGCACAACGCCCAGGCCGAGTTCTTCCACCGCGCCGCCCGCGACTACCGCATGCGGATCCCGGCCGGTTTCGTCCGCCCCACCGGCATCACCGGCGGCAAGTACGCGCTGCTCGCCAAGGACGCCTACCCCGCGCTGGCCGGCCTCAAGGTCGCCGGCAAGGTGCAGCGCACGGTGCGCAAGCACGCCAACAAGAAGGTCAAGCAGGCCAAGAAGAAGGCCATGGACCTGCGCTACCAGGCCCTGCTGCGCCAGCCCCTGGACGACAACCTCGCGGTCTACTCCGCGTACTGGAACCGGCTGCCGTCCTGCAACCCGCTGGCGATCTACGAGAAGGCCAAGGAGCTGGCCCCCGACGTCCACGGCGTCTGGGTCGTCAAGCAGCACCTGGCCGACCAGGTCCCCGCGGGCGTCGACCACGTGGTGCTGAACTCGCCGCGCTACTGGGAGGTGATGGCCCGCGCCAAGTACCTCGTCAACAACGTCAACTTCGCCGACGGCGTGGTCAAGCGCGAGGGCCAGGTCCACCTGCAGACCCACCACGGCACCCCGCTGAAGTCGATGGGCGTCGACCAGAAGCGCTACCCGGCCGCCGCCAAGGGCATGAGCTTCCGCAAGCTGCTGGCCCGCGCCGACCGCTGGGACTACTCGGTCTCCTCCAACCAGCACACCACCGAGCAGTGGGAGCGCGTCTACCCCTGCAACTTCGAGTCGGTGGACGCCGGTTACCCCCGCAACGACGTCTACTACCGCGCCACCGCGCAGGACGTCCTGGACATCCGCGAGCGCCTGGGCATCGCCCCCGGCAAGACGGCCGTCCTCTACGCGCCGACCATGCGCGACTACCAGGTCGGCTACGTCCCCCGGCTCGACCTGGAGAAGATCTCCCGCGAGCTGGGCGAGGACTTCGTCCTGCTGGTGCGCACCCACTACTTCTACGACCAGGACCCGGGCCTGCAGGAGCTGCAGGAGCGCGGCGCGCTGATCGACGTCTCCGGCCACCCGGTCGTCGAGGAGCTGTGCCTGGCCGCGGACGCCCTGGTCACCGACTACTCGTCGATCATGTTCGACTACGCCAACCTCGACCGGCCGATCATCAACTACGCCGACGACTGGGACACCTACGTCCGCTCCCGCGGTGTCACCTTCGACCTGCTCTCCGGCAAGCCGGGCGACACCCCCGGCGTGCTCGCCACCACCGAGGACGAGCTGATCGAGGCCTTCCGCAGCGGCCGCTGGGACGACGAGCGGGCCACCGAGCGGCGCGCCGCGTTCCGCGCGCGGTTCTGCCAGTGGGACGACGGCAACGCCGCCGAGCGGGTGGTGCGCCGGGTCTTCCTCGGCCAGGAGACGCTCCCCGAGCCCCTGCCGCAGGACGAGCGCACCGTCGCCCCGTCCCCGCGCGCCGCGGCCGCGGCAGCCGGACTGGTCAAGCTCCCGTCCCCGCGGGCCGCGGCGGACGACGACGTGACGGCCCCGGGCGGCCCGGACGTCGAGATGGCCGGCTGACACCGGTCCCGCACGCCCACAGCGACACACGCCCAGAGGCACGCACCACACGCACCGCCGCCCCCGGCCGGAATTCCGGCCGGGGGTGGCGGTGCGCTGGCGGGTGTCTTTTCGCCACGGCCCCGGGAACCCCCGCC
>NZ_JBVIRA010000025.1:0-2051 GCF_055576575.1 Streptomyces sp. NPDC033270 | reverse complement strand
AGCACAACAACACCCACCCCCACCCCACCCCCCCCCCCCCCCCCCCCCCCCCCCCCCTCCCCCCCCCCCCCCCCCGGTGCGCTGGCGGGTGTCTTTCCGCCGCGGCCACGGGAATACCCGCCCCACCCCACCTCGTTGTGGCCCCGCAGGGGGCCCTCGCACCCCCTACGGGATGCGTTCACCCCCGCCCTAGGGACACCCCCGGGGCGCTTGGGGGCGCCCCTCACTCCGCCCCGAGCGCCGCCACCACCGACCCCGACAGCGCGTCGAGGTACCCCTTGGGCAGCTCGTCGCGGACGACCAGCAGCCGCCAGTACAGCGGCCCGGTCAGCAGGTCCAGCGCGAGGCGGGCATCGACGTCCTGCGGCAGCTCGCCGCGCTCCACCGCCCGGGCCACCACCGCGGCCGCCACACCCTCCTGGCTGTCGTGCAGCGCCGTCTTCAGCGCCTGCGCCAACTCCGGGCTGCGGGCCGCCTCCGCCAGCAGGTCCGGGATGATCTGCGAGGCCATCGGGTGCCGCAGCGCCCGGGCCGCGACCTCCAGCAGCATCCGTACGTCCCCGCGCAGCGAACCGGTGTCGGGCGCCGGCAGCCCGGCGGCGGCCACCGCGGAGACCACGTCCAGCACGAGGTGCAGCTTGGAGCGCCACCGCCGGTAGACGGCGGTCTTGCCGACGCCCGCCCGCCGCGCGATGCCCTCGATCGACATCCGGGCGAAGCCCACCGCGGCCAGTTCCTCGAAGACCGCGGCGCGGATCGCCTCGGTCTTGTCCTCGCGCAGTACGGCGGCGCCCGCCGGGGCCCGGCGCGCCGCGGGCCCGCTCCCGCTGCCTTCTTTTGCCATGCCATGAGCTTAGCGTCACGACGCTACGGTTGCGTTTCGACGTGGGCGCCCTTTAGTGTCGGCGTCGCGACGATACGGACCCGTTCCGTCGCTGGACCCGTTCTGCGGCCCCCGTACGCAAGCGAAAGCGGCCCCCATGTCCCAGACCCTCGCTCCCCCGCCCCCGGCGCCCGCCCGGGTGCCGGGGGCCGGCGCAGCCCACGACCCCGAGCTGCGCGCACTGGCCGAACGCCACGGCCTCACGGTGAGCGGCGCCCGCCCCCCGCTGCCCGAGTACATCCGGCAGCTGTGGCACCGACGGCACTTCATCGCCTCGTTCGCCACCGCCAAGCTCACCGCGACGTACACCACCGCCAAGCTCGGCCAGCTCTGGCAGGTGATGACGCCGCTGCTCAACGCCGGCGTCTACTTCCTGATCTTCGGTGTGCTGCTCGGCACGAGGAACCACGTCCCCGACTACGTCCCGTTCCTGGTGACCGGCGTCTTCGTCTTCACCTTCACGCAGAACTCGGTGCTGAACGGCACTCGGGCGATCTCGGGCAACCTGGGTCTGGTGCGGGCGCTGCACTTCCCGCGCGCCTGCCTGCCGATCTCGATCTGCCTGATGCAGCTGCAGCAACTGCTGTTCTCCATGGGCGTGCTGATGGTCATCCTGCTGGGCTTCGGGCAGCTGCCGACCTGGTCGTGGCTGCTGGTCGTCCCCGCGCTGGCGCTGCAGTTCGTCTTCAACACCGGCCTGGCGATGATCATGGCGCGGCTGGGCTCGAAGACCCCGGACCTGGCGCAGCTGATGCCCTTCATCATGCGCACCTGGATGTACGCGTCCGGTGTGATGTTCAGCCTCAGCGTGATCCTGAAGGGCAAGCACCTCCCGAAGGTCGTGGAGGTGCTGCTCACCGGCAACCCGGCCGCCGTGTACATCGACCTGATGCGCTTCGCGCTGATCGACAGCTTCACGAAGCGGGAGCTGCCCCACCACGTGTGGGCGTTCGCGGGCGGCTGGGCGCTGCTGGCCGGCGTCGTGGGCTTTGTGTACTTCTGGAAGGCCGAGGAGCGGTACGGACGTGGCTGAGCAGAACAACGGCGTCCAGCCGACGCAGGCGGCCGAGGCCCGCATCCCCACCGTGATCGCGGACGATCTGCACATCGTCTACCGCGTCTACGGCACGGGCGCGGGCAAGGGCAGCGCCACCGCGGCCCTGAACCG